>CAZLDN010000354.1:0-1500 GCA_964558355.1 uncultured Candidatus Solibacter sp. | reverse complement strand
GAGTCCGCATGGCCCCTCGGGGCCACCCAAGGGGATGAAAATATCGGCAGTTGCGGTAGTCTGTGCTCAGGCGTGGAGCGACCGAGGTTGAACCCGCTTTGGCGCAATCGAGGCCGTAAATGAGTCTGATCCGGGACGCGCTGCTGAACCAAAGAATGTCGCCTGGCCCTTTCCCGGCGGGGAAGGGTTGGAGCACGAGACAGTGCGTATTTACTTTTTCGCGCGTCCTTCGCTTCCTCGCCGGAAAGGCCTACGATGTCCACCATTATGGCGGGAATCGATGTTCATAAGAAGGTCCTGATGGTCGTGCTGCTGGACGCGGAACGGCCCGAGCAGGACCTGGGCATGGAGCGATTTGGGACGACGGCCAGCGAACTCCGCAAGCTGTCGTCGTGGCTGGGCGAACGGGACGTGAAGGTCGCGGTGATGGAGTCCACCGCGCAATATTGGAAGCCGGTTTGGTACGAATTGGAGACCCGTTTTCAACTGCAACTGGCGCAGGCGCAGTCCAACCGCGCGCCGGGAGGCCGGAAGTCCGACTTCGTCGACGCCCGCCGTCTGGTGCGCCGCTTCATGGCCGGCGAGCTGTTTCTGAGCTACGTGCCCGAGGCCGAACAACGCGACTGGCGGACGGTCACCCGCGGCAAGGTGCAACTGTCGCGGGAGATGGTCCGGGAGCACAACCACATGGAGAGCCTGCTGGAGGAGTGCCGCATCAAGCTGTCCAGCGTGATCAGCGACCTGCTGGGCGTCAGCGGGCGGCGCATCCTGTGGGAGCTGGCGCGCGGCGCGTCCGATCCCGCAAAACTGGCCGACCTGGGCGGCCCGCGGCTCAAGTGCAGCCGCGAGGAGCTGGTCGACGCGCTCACCGGCGTGCTGCGGCCCTGCCACCGGAAGCTGCTGGAGCAGGCGCTGAAGCGCTACGAGGCGGCTGAGGAGCAGATGCGGGATCTGGACCAACTGGCCGCCGGGCTGATGAAGCGGCATCAGGACGCGGTGACGCGGCTGGCCGGGATCCCGGGGCTGGGCGTGGAGTCGGCGCTGGCGATCGTGGCCGAGGTGGGCCCGGCGGCGGCGGCCTTTGAGTCGGCGGCCCGGCTGGCGTCGTGGGTGGGGGTGTGCCCGGGACGCAATGAAAGCGCCGAACACAACGACTCCGGCCGCTGCGCCAAGGGCAACAAGTACCTGCGCCGGCTGCTGTGCCAGGCGGCGCAGGCGACGGTGAAGAAGAAGGGCAGTCACCTGCAGCAGGTCTTTCATCGGCTGGTGGTCCGCCTCGGCTACGCCAAGGCCATCTGGGCCATCGCCCACCGCCTCTGCCGGATCATCTGGAAGGTGCTGCACGAGGGGGTGAACTTCATCGAGAACAGCCCGGACAACGACCCCAAGGGCCAACTGCAGAAAGCCAAAAGACTGGTGCGCGCCCTCAAACAACTGGGCTACTCGGTCGAACTCACACCCAAACAACCCAACCCCCAGGAGACGTGATTTTCGACAGAG
>CAZLDN010000353.1:0-1501 GCA_964558355.1 uncultured Candidatus Solibacter sp. | reverse complement strand
ATCGCGATCGGCATCAGTTCGGAACGCTGATCGGCATCGCTCGGAATACGCATTCAGAACGGAAATAGTTGTCAGGGCTTTTGGGTGTGTTTTCGGGATCGAGTTGCCAGCCATGGACAACTCCCCTTCTTCCCCATGCTTCGTGAACACCAGCACCACGCCGTCGCGCTTCAGGAATTCATGATCCGTCAGAAAACGCCGCGTAAGGATGTTGATGCCGTAATCCTCGTCGAGCGCGATGTTTTCAGCCGACGTGGTCACCTTCGCATTGCGGTTGATGTTAGTGAACAGCCGCCGCGTCTTCGTCCGGCCGTCTTCGGTGTCGAAATGCGACACCAGCAGCACGCAGACGTCCTCCTTACCGATCTCCGGGTCTGCCTTGATCGCGTCCTTGATCGCTTTCAGCCGGTGCTGGCCGTCGAGGGCGAAGTACTGCTGGGTGCCGTCGAACGTGAGAACGCCGAAGCCGCGGTCGATGCCGGACAGAAGGCCGTCGGGATCGTCCATGGCAATGGGCGTGTACTCGGGAGAGCCTCCCCACGCGGCCACGATGAGGGACCCAAGGAACCGATGCGGCGAATGCACCAGGTACTCCGTGATCTCCTTGGTCCGGGCGGAAATGCCGCGCTGAATCATCGTGCTCAGGTCGGCGTTGCCGCCCAGTTCATAGGCGAAGCCAACCTGGCGCGCCACCTCTGCGTATTTCATGATGCAGATGTAGTATTCCCAATCCCCGACCTTCGCACTGAACGCTGGTATAAAAGTCTTGTTCGCCATTTTTTAGTGTCCTTGAGTGAATGCCGGAACAGCTTTGCCGGCCGGCCTTAGCTTCGTCTTCCCCTGGAAATTCAGCGGCGGGTTCAACAGCTTGATAAGAGATTTCTCCATCCGGTCGATGGCTTCGCGATCCGCAATTTCCAGGTACCAATATTCCAGCGGGTGAAGGTTCAGGTACTTCCGCAAAACGTCTTCGCGACGTTTCGGGCCCGCCACCCGCGACCACAACAAGTCTGGATCTTGACCTAGATAATAACGGTATTCCTCCTTGTAGCGCGACCGAAGGCTGCTGGTCAGTCCGGGCCGCGAGCCGGCCTTGCCGACATAGAGCGCGTACCGCAGCTGCTCGTCGCGCTCCGGATGCGCCCGCTTCAGCGTCAACGCCGGCACCAGGACGAACATGTACAGTCCGCCTTTTAACGGCAGCTGCTCCCACAATTCCGGGGTAGCCTTGCGGACCTCCCATCGCCTTCCGTCCTTGTGCAGCTCCTCGGAAACCGCCGCGCAAAACGTGCCGTCCACCAGGTCCGAGAGGGGCAGGACCATCTCGATCGGCGGCATCGGCTCGTACTTCCGCCGCACGAGCGCGGCGGTCAGTCGCATGTGATAGGTGACGAGTGTGGGCAAGCTCGATGTCCATCAAAGATTGCAGATCATGCACGGCTCGGTGTCAGTAGCGTCCGGCTATCGCTTCGCGGCCCGTTGATAACCTCTCTGCTGTCAT
>CAZLDN010000352.1:0-1522 GCA_964558355.1 uncultured Candidatus Solibacter sp. | reverse complement strand
ATCTTGCAGCTTGCAGAGCCCGTTACGGCGGTGTTGGCTGCTATCCTGGCCCAATGCGCAGGACCTTCGGCCCGTTTCGACTGCTGCCGATTTCTGTCGCCGGCTGCTTGTGTCAGCAGCAGCGCGACGCGATCGATTGACTGCGCGAGGAGAATCGCGTGCTTCGGGAGCAACTCGGCGGCAAGCGACTACGCCTGAACGACGACCGGCGTCGCTGCTGGCAACCAAGGCCAAAATTCTTGGGCGCCGCATCCTTCGGGAAGTCGCGACAATCGTCGCGCCTGAAACCCTCCTGGCCTGGCACCGGAAGTTGATCGCCGTAAAGTACGATGGCAGCAAGAATCGTGGCCCGGACCGCCCCCGAACTCGAGATGCGATATCGATCCTGATCGTTCGCATGGCGTCGGAGAGCTGGGATTGGGGCTATCGGCGCATTCAGGGCGCACTGGCGAATCTGGGCCGTAATGTTGCTCGCGGCACGATCGCGAACATTCTCAAGAGACAGGGTCTTGAAACGGCGCCGGAACGCAACAGGAAGACGATGTGGAAGGAGTTCCTGAACAGGCAGTGGGATCTGACCGTCGCAGCCGACTTCTTCACCGTCGAGGTGTGGACGCGGTCAGGCCCGACGAGGTTCATGGTGCCCTTTCTGATCGGCCTGTCCGCTCGGTGCGTTGCGATCACAGGCATCGCAGCTAACGCGAATGGGATCTGGATGGACCAGATAGCCCGGAATCCGTGTGATGCCGGGGACGGGTTCTTGAAGGGAAAGCGATACCTGATTCATGATCGCGACCCGCTGTTCACCGCGGAGTTTCCCGGAACGCTGGCGACCGGCGGAGTGAAGTCCGTGAAGCTGCCGCCGCGGTCGCCGAACTTGCATTGTTACGCGGAACGCCTTGTTCGAAGCATCAAGGAATCCTGCCTCGACCGGGCGATCCTGTTCGGGGAAGGTTCGTTTCGGAAAGCCATTCACGAATTCGTTGCCCCCTATCATCACGAGAGGAACCACCAGGGTCCCGGCAACCGCTTGATCCTACCGGAAGAACTCCATGCCGGTGGTGGTGCGAACCGGCGCCGCATGCGGTTGGGCGGGTTGCCGAACTACTATTACCGGCGGGCTGCGTGGGACGAAAGGCGTCAGGCGCGGACAGGATGATCGCCATCAACCGTACGGCCATCGTGGTGAAGCCGGCCCAGCCGTTTCTGGATTGGCTGCATCGAGCGGATCCAACGAGCAAGGACTTGAGTCTCGACGATCTCCAGAGAGAGGCGACGGTCTACCTGCTCCCGGAGATGGACAACGAAGCCGAGGCGCTCGAGTGTCTGGAGGAGTTTTGTGGCCAGATGTTCGAGGAGCAACTCGATGGCTGGTACCGTGTCCCTTCCGCGTGGCCCGGACGACGGGATCTGGAGGCCTTCGACCACTGGTTTGCGTGGGGCTTTCATTCGATGGTGGTCGATCCCGGCGACGAAGAGCTACTCCAAGAGGAGATCTGAAGCGTCTGGCGTCAATGTAACG
>CAZLDN010000351.1:0-1523 GCA_964558355.1 uncultured Candidatus Solibacter sp. | reverse complement strand
GGGGCGGCGGTGGGAATTCCGGAATCGCCAACGGATTGGAGGGACTTGAGACAATCTCTGGGGCGGCCTTCATGTCGAAGGCCTTATGCCGGAGTTTTCTTTCACGCCTGATTGACCTGAGTGGTCTTGCGATGGACGTGGCAAGTCTGGCGAGTCAAATCGCGACGTACGCACAGGAAGCGAGTTCTAACGGCTATGTTTATGATGGCCCGTCTTCGAGTGTGCCGTTAGACTCAGCGAAGTTCCCTGGAGCCGCGACGACAACGATAAAGACAGTCGGCGATCTATTTGCAGCATCTCCCGGTCTTCAGGCTCTTTCACAATTCAATGGATCGGCCATCTGGATCCGATCTGACGATTGGAGTGGATTTCTTAGTCCCTTCGGAAATGCAGCCCCCAACGGGTACGGGCTGGGCACTCTGTTTCATGAACTCCTTCACAAACGCACCAGTGGTGGCGGATTCATCCACGAGCAGATGGCGGATGCCTTGCGTGCGATCGGGAGAAACCCGACAGATTTCTCCGGCCAGAACGGCATCAGCCGCGAGTTGGGGAAGATATGCTTCTGATCTCCGCAGTTTCGCGCTGTTGTGTGTATTGTCTTGCAGTCATGATGCTGGGTTCTGTTCTTCAAGCCGCGCCGCCGCGTTTGGGCTGTATCCTGGAAATGCCTGTGTATGATCCCCTTGGAGAGCGGTTACCATTCCGTGTCACTCGCGTTGCTGTCCGGGATGGCAACATGACCAAAGACCTCCTTGGCAAAACGGTCGATGGGATCTACACGACCGTTAACGGAGACCGGGTATTCTTCTCGACCGACCGGATAGTTGGGAAGCGAGCCATCGAAGTCTCCTTGGTGGGGCCGAAGGGTGCCCGCATTTCGAGCCATGTGTTCGTCACTGCTTGTCGACAACGTCGTTCTCTCGTTTTCGGTCAATCGGATTCAGGGCTCGACGTGGCATTCGTTCCCCTGAGAGGCCGGTTGGTCGGATGTCGATACACGGGCGACTGGTGGGTCAGGGCAATGACGATGTTCGGCGGGCACGAAGGCACCACCGCAGAAGACGGCTACGTTCAGGAGGATGGCACCTTCACCTTGGAGGTCGCACCGGTGGGCGTTCGTCGCATTCTTGTGATTGGGAAGGGCGGCCAGCCTGTCAGGAGCATTGGCGTGGATGTAATGGTGGGCAAGTCGATTGACGTTGGATTGATCAACTTGATCGGTGCATGTCCGCAGTAGTTCGGTGGTGAAGTTGATGGCGCCATTAGAAGGGTTCGGCGGGATTGTCGGCGAGACCTTCGTCTGCGGACCGAGGAACGAGCGTGTGCTGATCAACAAGACCGACAGAAGCGGGGACAGCCTTATAGCTGGTATGGGCGTGTTTTAAGTGAAGCGCGTTTTCCACAGCCGCCGCCGGCGTTCATCTGTGGAAATCATTCTTCGCCGCCCTTGCAACCGCCGTCCAATGGCGTTAGCACTGTGAGTAGTCCGGCGCCCCGCGGCCACGAATAGGGTCAGCAGA
>CAZLDN010000350.1:0-1572 GCA_964558355.1 uncultured Candidatus Solibacter sp. | reverse complement strand
AGCATTTTCCAATCCAAGGATGAGCCTGGAGGACGCCGGGATACCGGGGACCAGGTGAGGCTCCTTTCTACTTCTTGGTGTTTGTGGTTCGGTGTCGAGATAGGGACGTCGCCGTCGAGGCGGTGGGAATGTGGAAATCGCGCAGCGATTTCCAAGGGCGGTGGGAAGAGAGGAAAACCGCTGTCCGGTTTTCCGCGCTTTCCACGGCCCGTCATTTCCACGGCCTTCCCCCGCTCCCTCAACCATGCCGGGCCTCCGGGTAGAAAGTCCGAAACAGTTCGTGCTTGGCTTGTTGCATGCGGCGGGCGGCCTCGGTGTCGCTCAGGCGCAGGGCATGGGCCTTCAGCGCCGCCATCGTTTGGCCGGGGCGCAGGTGCGTGGCGGCCTCGGGGAGTTGGCGGAACACGTCCCACGGGGTGGCATAGCGCCGGTAGATCCGCTTCTGCCTGCCCTTGGCGTCGGTCGTGATCTCGGCCTGACCACAGGGCCGGTGAAAGTTCAGATACGGATTGAGATGATCGCGGTAGAAGTCGTGGATGGCGGCGGCGTGCCGGGCCTGGATGTGGAGATGGCCCATGTGCTTGCGGATGACGGCGCCGTTTTTGGCTTCCACCAGTGCGTTGTCGTTGGAACGGCGCGGTCGCGACTTGGTCTGCTCGACCAGCAGCTTGTTCAACAACCCGGCCACCCGATGATTGATGAACTCGCTGCCGTTGTCGGAGTGAAAGCCGCGCACCGGGAACGGAAACTGGGCCAGGATCGCCTCCAGCACCGGCAGAAGCCAGGCCTCGCTGATGCAGGCGGCGGCCCCCACCACCTGCCATTGCGTCACCTCGTCCACCGCGTTGATGTGATAGACGCCCTTGATCCCGTCCAGATCGCCTTGATGCACCGTGTCGATCCGCACAAACCCGGCCCGGCCGGCCGGATCGGGCTTGCGCCGCTCGCCAATGGTGACGGGCGTGGGGCGCGTGGCGGTGTAGTGGATGCGTTGCCGCCGATAGCCCGCGCTGTTGCGCAGATTGTAGAGGTGCGCCACCGAGATCGTGGCCAGCCGCTCGTACTGGGGCTGCCCGAACACCGTGTACTCGCGTTCCAGGATTTGGCGCGTGGCGGGTCCATTCAGCCGCCCGTGGGCTTGATCGACTTCCACCAGCAGCGCCACATCGGCGTCCGTGTAGCGCCGCGGAAACCGGCGCCGGCGGTACACCGGCGGCCGAACCGCCCGCGTCTTCTCGAACTGCCCAATCAGCCGGGTCACTTGCGCCCGGCTCAGCGCCGTCATTTTCATGACGTAGCGGCGCAGGAGCCCCTTGTTGGCCCGGCCCTGCTGGGAGTAGTTCTGCTGCCTCAACGTGCGGTCCACCCAGGCATAGATGTCCTGGCGCCCCTCGGCGTGAAAACGCACCTCCTGGCTGGCTTCAAGAAAAGCCCGGATCTGCTCCAGGCTTGGGTTCTCCATCTCGTGCATTCGAATGAGCAACCCCCAGCTTGGTCCATCCGGCTCCCTTCAGGCTCATCTTGTGTTGGAATCACCCTGCGCTCCAGGCTCATCTTGTATTGGACAAGACT
>CAZLDN010000349.1:0-1600 GCA_964558355.1 uncultured Candidatus Solibacter sp. | reverse complement strand
CGCTGCGGTTGAATGTGAGGAAGTGCGTGTGCGAGCGGTCGCGGGGCGCGGCGGCCGAGCCTGTCTGGAAGGCGTCGATCAACAGGATGGCGCGTCCTTCCGCCTTGAGTTTTGAGAATTCCGCCGACTTTTCCGCCGCCGCGATACCGCCCGGATCCAGCATCAGCACGGCGGGCGACTTGCCGGCGATGAAGCGATACGGGGTTTCGGCATCGCCGCCTTGATGGGTCAGAACGGACCCTTTCGCCTCGACCGCCGGTGCTCCGCCGATCCCGAGCGCCAGCGCCAATCGCCTGCTGATCTGGGCGGGCTGCGCTTCAGCGGCCTGCCTGCGGGAGATCGATTTCCACTCTTCGAAGACGCCGGCGAAGTTCTTCGCGTGCGCCGGCAGCGCGCGCCCCTGCCAGACAAGCATGTCTTGCAGTTTCTCGATCGTGGCATTGCGCTCCTTGAATGGCGTGGCGTCCGGCATGAAGGTCTTGCGGAAGAACTCATAGACCGCTTCGCGGCTTTGCTGATGGTAGTTGTGCGGTGAGTCGAATTGGACGGCATCGACAAGTTCCGGCTTCCCGTAGAGTTGGTAGACCCGGCGAACCGCGGGGAACTCCTCTTTCGGGACATTCTTGGTCCAATCGCCCGTGGCGGCGACGAGCAACTGCGGCTTGGGTGCGAAGAGCGCGGCAGTTTCGATGTTGTTGGTCCCCACGCGCAAGCCGGGGGCGTTCTCACAGATGCAGCCGCCCTGCATGATGCCGGAGACCATGTTGACGGGCGCGGAAGCAGCGATACGATCGTCGACGGCAGTGAGAAGGAACGTCTGCGTACCGCCGCCTGAAGCGCCGGAGATACCGATGCGGCCGGCATCGACATCGGAGCGCGAAGTCAGGTAATCGACGACACGGATAGAGTTCCAGAGTTGGAGGCCGAGCGGAGTGAAGTTCCAGAGCTGGTATTCGGGCGTGCTGAAGTTGTGCGGCGTCTGGGCGGTGTCGTTGTAGCCGACCATGTCGTAAGCGAAGACGGCGAAGCCCTGGCGCGCGAGGTTGATCCCAAAGGTCTGAGGCGAATTGAGCGGCTGGCTTTCGACGCGGCCGTAAGTCCAGTGGCCGTGCGGGTGGAGAATCGCGGGGCTGCGGCCGGTTCGGCCCTTGGGCAAATACAGGTTTCCGCCGAGCCAGTAACCGGGCAGGGTCTCGATGGCGACGCGTTCGATGGCGTAGTCGGCATGTTCGATGCGGCCGGCGACGATGGGGTTCAAAGCGGTCTTGGGCGGCATGGGCAACATGCCGGTGTTGAACAGGATCGACTCGCGGAGGGCAGCCTTGCGGGCCTCCCAGGTCTTCAGATCGGCTGGAGCATCGAAGGTGAGATGGGTATCGGTGTTCGGGGTAAACGTATTGCGCTTGTCAGCGGCGAAGGCGAGGCAGGCGATGAGAAAGAGGGTGAGGATGCGCATGTGAATCGCCTCCCGGCGACGAAGTTATCGTACTACGACTTGACCCGTTTGAGGTTGACGCGCATGTAGACGAGTTGAAAGCCGGCCCGCTCATACTAAGGATCCCGTAAGTAAGTGCTATTCCACCCCGACGAGGATGTAATT
>CAZLDN010000348.1:0-1606 GCA_964558355.1 uncultured Candidatus Solibacter sp. | reverse complement strand
TTAAACGACGAACAGTAAACGGAACGTCCTCACCCCACCTTCACCGGGATGAACAGCGCCGGGTTCCGCTTCGCCATGTCGACCACGTGTGCGTAGCGCGAGGTCATGCGCGGATCGGAGTGGCCCAGAAATTCCTGCACGGCGCGCAGGTCGCCGGTGTGCAGATAGCCCAACGTCGCGGCGGTGTGGCGCAGGGCGTGGTTGGAGATGCCCGGACGCTTCAACCCGGCGAGGCGAAGACACTGGGACGTGCAGAGTCGAATGTGGGCGCGGCCCAGACGGTGCGGGTGCTGGGCAACGGTGCTGAACAGCGGCGTGCCGGAAGCGTCGCTCGGGACCGGGCCGCGGACGCCCAAGTACTCCTTCATCCGCGCGGCAGCGTCCGGACGCAGGTACGCGATCCGGTCGCGGATCTTGCCACGCACCAGCAACACGAAATTGCCGCCCTTCTCAGTCAGATCCTCGACATTGGCGCGCTCCAGCTCGATGGTGCGCAGACCTTGCAGGGCCATCATGCTGATCGCGAGGAGATTCCGTAGTCTGCGGATCTTGTCGCGACCGGTGGCCTGATCGGGATCGGGGATCACCGACAAGAAATGGATGAGTTCCTCATCGGAGAGGTACTTGAAATCCTCGGCGGCGTGGCGAATGCGCGGCGACTTTACGCCGGCCGCCGGATTGTCGGGGCGCAGACCGGCATTGCGCGCCGCCTCATAGAAACGACGGACCACCATCAAGTTCCAGCGGACGGTGACCGGGCTGAGGTTGCGCTCGATCAGCGTCTGGCGATAACGCTTGATGTGGTGCACCGTCACGGTCGCCGGATCCAGCCCCGCGTCAAAACACCAGTTCACCCAGATCTCGACCACGCCGCGATAGCCGGTGATGGTGTCCGGGGAGGCATCGCCGTTGGCCACCTCGATGCGGAGGAAGTCGGCGAAGGCGGCATCCATTTCGGAAGGCGTCCGCGGGCGGCGGTACGGCACGATGGAAGTCATTGTAGAGTCCTCATTCAGGCTGCGCCTCCTAGTTTCGCCGGGATGAACAGCGCCGGATTCCGCTTGGCCATATCGACGACGTGGGCGTAACGCGAGGTCTGGCGCGGATCGGAATGCCCGAGGAATTCCTGCACCGCGCGCAGGTCGCCGGTGTGCAGGTAGCCCAACGTGGCCGCCGTATGGCGCAAGGCGTGGTTGGAGATGCCCGGACGCTTCAAGCCGGCTGCACGCAGGTACTTGTCGGTCTGCGCGCGAATGTGGCGGCGGCTCAGACGCATGCCACCCCGGTGATTGCCCACGGCGGTGAACAACGGGGTTCCGGCCTCGTCCGGCTCGACCTTGCCGCGGAGGGCCATGTACTCTTGCAACCGCTTGGCCGTGTCCGGGCGCAAGTACGCGATCCGGTCGCGGGTCTTGCCGCGCACCAGCAACACCAGATTCTCACCCTTCTCCGTGAGGTCCTCGACGTTGGCGCGGTGCACCTCGATGGTGCGCAGCGCCTGCAGCGCCATCATGCTGATCATGAGCAGGCTTCGCAGGCGCCGGATCTGATTGTGCCTGTCGCAAATCTCATCTGTGGCCGGATGCGGCCTACTCATGCGGATCGC
>CAZLDN010000347.1:0-1638 GCA_964558355.1 uncultured Candidatus Solibacter sp. | reverse complement strand
TCATGACGGGGGACTCCAACGGCCTTGGCCCCGCCCATCTCAAGTGGATTGACCGGATGGGAACTCCGCGCCAGGTAGGCGCTGCGATGTACCCGTACTTCCGCGATTCCGTCGTGTTTGTGGAGGACGACTTCATCGAAGATACCATCTCCACAACGCGCTGGAACCTTGCGGCTGACGGCACTGCCACCACGTTCGCGTGGTCAACGGGTGCAGGCGGTCGCATCGCTGGTGCAACCGGCACGACTGACAACGGCTACCACGCCATCAACGGCGATGTCATCTGGTCTGGCGACAAGAACTGCGGCATGGCGATCCGCTGGCAGATGGATGTCGTCACCGCGTTCACGTTTGAAATTGGCTTCACGGACGCCCTGACCGACGAGACGCTTCCTGCGGTTACGGACGTGGACACCCCGGCGACGGGCAACGGTGCGACCGATGTTGCAGTCGTCCACCTCGACACCGACCAGACCCTGACGACCGCCGCGTTCGTGGCGGAATCCACCGGCAGCGCCTACGCCGCGCAAAAGGTCAACCTTGGGACGTGGACGCCCACCGCTGCGAAGTGGTACACGACCATCGTTCAGCTTTCCGGCGACAACGCCTTCACGGCGACCTACAACACGGATGTTGCAGGCAGCCCCGTTCTTCAGGCTGGTACCAACAAGGGGCTGAGCCTGGCGCTCGAAGGTGGAACGCTCGTTCGCCCGCACTTCCTCGTTGGCACCCGCAGCACCGCCGACAAGGCGACCCTCATCGATTTCATCCGTTGCTGGCAGGATCGTTAACACAACTGACATCTGATCAAAACAGATGTCACCAGTTCTCTCACGAGGTATACAGAGATGACAGATGTTCGGGTTTGGGGCGGGAATAACAACCTCAGGCGACTTGGCAACGTAGACGGAAGCCCGATTGGCGCTCGCGGCCTTCGCGATGGTTCCCTCGTTACGGCAGATTACCTTGAAGCCCTTGCGGCTGAGGGGCGAATCTTTACCGCCAATATGGGCAGCGTCACAACCCCGCTGACCTTCCTTATTACGGCTGCCAACCGCCCGGACGCATGGATTCGCGTCCCTTCGGCCACGGCAATTTTGCCCCTGAAGGCAACGGTTGTCCTTGAGTCGATGGCAGGCACCGCAACCGAGATTGATGTCCGCATCGCGCAGAACGACATCGGCAACGGCACATCGTCCGCCGCAACCGTTGGGCCGCTGTCGCATCGCTCTGATTCCCCGATCACGTCGAACTGCACGGCGCGACAGTTGGCGACCGCTGATACCACGGCGGAAACCAATCCGCTGTCCGTTTATCGCAAGACGTTCATTCGGGCGGACGATGCCGGGAGCGACGCCAAGGGGGCGGAGATCACACGCGAAATGATGGGCTTCCCCGTCCTTATCGGCGGCGCATCCTGGGAAGTCTTCATTGCCGCTACCACCACACAGGCAACTGGCTTTGTCATTATGACGTGGGCTGAACTGCCCTCCACGATGTTCACCTAATGGCTGATTCGTGCGGGACAAAGAGGTCTGAACCGAAGGTTGCGAACGGCAGCGGCAGTTCCAAAGCCAACCAGTCGTGCGGCTCGGGCCGCACGGAATAACAACGGGCCGGGGGTAGCCACTCCCCCGG
>CAZLDN010000346.1:0-1683 GCA_964558355.1 uncultured Candidatus Solibacter sp. | reverse complement strand
ACGTATTTTCTAACCAACTGAGCCTGTTCGACTTATAGCCGGACAGCAGTGAGCCAGTAATACTCGCGCTGTCCGAAGAGGTTGAATTGAACACCCTGGACAATCTCTCCGGTGGCGATACCCATCGTCCTGGAGATATCCAGGAAGTCCCCCTCCAGCACCTGCAACTGGAGTGGCACCCGGAAATTGTCCCGCGGCAACCGCGGCCGGAACCGGACGATACCGTCTCCGCTCTCGGCGGTCGTGCGCACGATGAGCGCCTGCATTCCATAGAAGTCCAACTGCCCGCCCGGGTCGCAGTTCTCAGCAAAGTAGAGCCACTCGGCGTCGATGATCTTGTCGAGCTCTGGCGTCCCCGTTTTCGCCTGGGGCACGATCCCGGTGCCCACAGTGTTGCCGACCAGTTCGGCGATGGCCTTGCTGGCGTAAGGATTATTGCGCAGCAGGTCGCGCGACCGGTTGCGCAGGTTGATCAGGGATGCGCCGACCTCGGTGTTCGCGTCGCCGCCCGCGGCTACCCATCCGTCCGTGCGACGCCCCGACTTCGCGCCGTCATAGGCGAACGTCTCGGCCGCCGAGCGGAACCGCGCGCGGCGATATGCCCGCTCGGGCGAGAAGTAACCGATCACTTTGTCAAGGGAGTTCATTTATTCCCTGCTGTGCATGGCCAGACTGAAAGAGGATGGCGTCGGCCCCGAAGCCTTGGCGATCGCTGTGTCGATGTCGGCGAGCGCCTTCCGCATATCGTCGACGCTGTTGTATTCAACCGCGCGGTCGGTGAACTGTACACGGCGAGCCCCGCTGAAGATCGAGCGCTGCAGCGCGTCACGCATCGATTGCAGTTCAGAGGCGGTGATCATTTGAGCCAGTCCTTTCCGCCACCGCCGCGCGTGCCCCACAGGTCATCGCGCCCACCCCAGTAGTCACCGGTGCTGGACGGGTGCGGCGCGCCGGTTGGAGTGTTGCCCTCGAGCGAAGCCCAATCCTCGTCCGAGAAGCGATCGATTCCACAGACCGCCGCAGCCGCGCGGCAGAGCACCGCGAGGTCAAGTGGTTCGTTCCTGATCGACTTGTCGGGTATCCACTCCACCTTGCCGCTCGACCGGATGATCCGCGACTCGGAGCAGAGCCCGCGGTAGAAGTCCTGGTCCTTGTAGGCGTAGTGCTGGTAGCCGGGCGGGTACGTCCCATCGTCGGGCAGCACGATCCGCAGCCAATCGTAGAACTCCTGCTTCGCCCAGTGCGTGCCAATGTGCCAGATCCGTACGTTTTGCCGCTTGCGCGCAGCGTCCGTACTGGACACCCGCGCGATCAGTTTCAGAAAGTCGGGCGTGCCCTTGGTCGGCACCACCGTGCGCGGGGCAGAGATCCTGTCGCCTGCCGGGCCGTGAGCCGGTTGCGGATGGCGCGCCGCGAAATCGTACACCATCTGCGGCCTGAATCCCGTGTCGATCGCCATGGCCATGATGGGCATGGTCCTGCCCGACTCGTGCAGCCAGTCCGTCGCCAGCAGTTCTTCCAACTCCTGCCAGACTTCCGGCGAGGACGTTTTGAGCGCCTGCCCGGCCTGATCGGGCACCTGGATCACCCGGTAGTCCACAGACCAGGACTCCTTACCCCGCCCATATGCCTTGATCTCCACCTCGAGCCGGTCGTCCTGCACGTCGACGCCAGCCACAAGCA
>CAZLDN010000345.1:0-1688 GCA_964558355.1 uncultured Candidatus Solibacter sp. | reverse complement strand
GGGGTGGGTTCGGCGAGGGTGGCGCCATGGAGCCAAGAGACGTCGGCAGGGACGATCAATGTGGCGACCTGGCCAGGAGGGGCGATTGCGGCGGCAATACATTCAGCGGCCAGTGGGCCGATGGTCTCAGGAGAAGCGGCCGTGCCGGTCCAGTCGGAAACAGTGCGGGCGATGGCGGCGATGTCGGCGGTCAACGGGGCGTCGTAGGCGAGGTGGGCGGTGGAGTGCTCACCGACTATGTTGACGATGGGCGAGCGGGCTTTGCGGGCGTTGTGGAAGTTGGAGAGGGCGTTGGCGAGGCCGGGTCCCAGGTGGAGAAGAGTGGAGGCGGGGCGTCTCGCCATGCGGGCGTAACCGTCGGCGGCGCCCGCGCAGACGGTTTCGTGAAGACAGAGGACGCCGCGCATTTCGGGAACGCGGTCGAGCGCGGAAACGAACTGCATCTCGCTGGTGCCGGGATTCATGAAGCAGACCCGGATGGCGTTTGAGGCGAGAGTGTGGAGGAGAGACTCGGCGCCTGTCATTGCTTTTTGGGGGCCGGTGGCGGTGGGGAGACACTGGTGGAACCCGCTTCGCCAACGGCTGGGGCGGGCGGCGGATCGAGGAAGAAACTGATGGCGTGCCCGATACTGGCCGCGGGAGCCTGAGAGTTGTCGACGCCAGTGAGTTCTCTGGACTGGAAGCCGGGGATGCGTTTCTGCAGCAGGTATGCCCATTTGCGGGCCTCGGCGACGGAGAAGAGCTTGTCGTCAGCGGCGTATTCAAACAGCAGGCGGGGGCGGCTGCCCTCGGCGGCCACGGGGAGGCCAGCGGGGAGGCCGGCGATGGCAACAGCGACGGGCCACTTCCCGGACGACGCCAGTGCGGCGTTGATGGCGGTGAAGGCTGCTGGACCGTGACCGATGAGGGCGATGCGCTTCGGGTCGATGGGGCGGATGCGAGAGACGATGGATTTCAACTGGTCGATGTCGGCGGCATCGGGTCCCTCAAAGCGGGAGTAGCGGGACCGCGCCGAGGGGGCGAGGATGGCGAAGCCGCGTTCGGCGGCGAGACGGCGGAGGGTGTCGCCTACGCCGGGGAGGCGGTCGAGCCAACTGGATTCATCGCCAGCAAAGCCGTGGAGGAGGATGACGAGGGGAACGGGCGAATCCGCGGGCAGGGTGGACGGCAGGAAGAGGCGGAATGTGCGGAGGGACTGATCGGCCGCGGAGTGGAACGCAAGGCGAAGATCCTGATTGCCGGCGAAGGGGTCGGCGCCGGATTGAAGCGCGACGGCGAGAGACTCCGCGCGTCCGACGTCGGCGAGGCTGAGAGGTGCGGACCAGAAGCGTGGCGCCTTGCGGTAGGCCCAGGTTTCGATGACAGGGTGAGGCTCTTGCGCGCCGGCGACAGGATTGGCGGATTCGTAAGCGGCCATGGCCTGAAGGGTCCACTGGACGAAGCGGAAGGCTGCATTCACGCGAACGTTCTGATCGGCGACGCCCTTTAATGCGAGGTTGCGGGCAGCCAGTTCGAGAGCCGTTTCTCTACGGCGCCAGGACGGGTCGACGCTGAAGTTGCGGGAGCCTGTGACCATTGGGATGGCGTCGCCGCCGAGAAACTCGTATGTGGCGACATAGTCGCCGGCCGCGAGCGAGCGGACAGGCAGGGGGACTTCGATGGGATCTTCGGGGGGAACGGGCGTGGGC
>CAZLDN010000344.1:0-1708 GCA_964558355.1 uncultured Candidatus Solibacter sp. | reverse complement strand
TTGCCAAGGTCGGGGTCGAGGGTTCGAATCCCTTCGCCCGCTCCAATTTTCTTCCGCAAGCCAGTTGGCAAACAGCCATCCTCATCCCGAGGGGCCGCGTCGGCGCATTCCAGGGCGAAGGCTACTTCGCCCGATGCGCCTGAGGCGCGGCGTCTCGAAGGATGGCCGACAGCGTGGTCACGAGTCCCCCGAAGTCCAGAAGCCGTCGCGCTGGACGTAGCGGGTGACTTTGCGCTCGGCCAAATCCTCCTTCTTGAGATCCCGCTCGGTGAAGCGGAAAAGCAGAGCGGGGCCGGCCACGCACAGCGTGTCGTGGATGTCGCCGGGTAGATAGACCTGCGCCTGCCCGGGCTTGACCAGCGTCGCGTTCCGTTTGACGAGCCGGACCTTTCCGTCGGCACTCTTCACCCGACCGTAAGTTCCCATCTCGCTTTCGCCTTGCTGGACGGCGTAGATGACCCAGGCCCTGCCGTGATCGTGTGGCGATCGGTAGAGGCTCGCCGTTTCGACATGTGCCAACAGCACGAAGCCGTGCACGGGGTCTCGATAAAGCTCGCGGCTGGCCGGCTGGTCGCGGTGCAACTCTGCCAACCAGGGTTCGTCCGGCGGCGCCTTGGCCAGTGCTTCGATATGCAACTGGCTCGCCGCAATGAGCTCCGTGGTGAGCGGCCCCCAGATTGCGCTCACGGCGGCCATCGATTCCTCAAGAGTGTTCCTTGCCATTTCTTTCGCTCCCGATCGTGAATTGGGTTTCGAGCCCAAAATAATGGGGAGATGGGATAAGGCGATAGGTGCAGTAATCGCAGTCTATACGTGCATGAAACGCCCCATATGGGTCGCTCGTCTGCTAGACTGTGGGTATGCCGCCTGACCTGAACCTGCTCGTTACTCTGGATGTCCTTCTCGAGGAGGGAAGCGTCGCCCGCGCCGCGCGCCGGTTGCGGCTCAGCCCCTCAGCCATGAGCCGGACCCTGTCGCGTTTGCGGGAGGCGACGGGCGATCCTCTGTTGGTGCGTGCTGGCCGCGGCCTCACGCCGACACCTCGTGCCCTGGAACTGCGAGGGCGTGTGGGTTCGGTCGTCCGGCAGGGTCAGGCCCTGCTGCGGCCGACCGAGGCTTTGGACCTGAAGACCGTCGGGCGGACCTTCACGTTGCGCACCAGCGATGGTTTCGTGGAGAGTTTCGGACCGCGTCTGTTGGCGCGCGTCGCCACTGAGGCGCCAGGCATTCGGCTGAATTTCCTTCAGAAGCCGGACAAGGACAGCGCTCCCTTGCGAGAGGGCCCGATCGACCTCGAAACAGCGGTAGTCGAACCGTCGATGGGACCTGAACTTCGCACACAGGCCCTGTTTCGCGATCGCCTGATCGGAGCGATCAACATCGCTCATCCCCTCGCGGGCGGACGCATCACCGGCAAGGCCTACGGGCAGGCGCGGCATGTCGCGGTCTCTCGGAGCGGCTTCGACGAGGATGCGCTGGAGCGACCGTTTCTGCCGGCGGGCCTTTCGCGGCGCGTCGTCAGTGCCGTCAGCGGCTTCGCGACGGCCCTGGCGCTGGCCAGGCATTCCGATCTGGTCGCGACGGTTCCCGAGCTGCATACGGCAGCCTTGCGGGAGGGAATGTTCAGCTTCCGGCTTCCTGTACCGACAGCGGGCTTTACCGTCTCGATGGTGTGGCACCCGAGGCTGGATGCCGATCCTGTCCATCG
>CAZLDN010000343.1:0-1781 GCA_964558355.1 uncultured Candidatus Solibacter sp. | reverse complement strand
CAATTACATCCTCGTCGGGGTGGAATAGCACTTACTTACGGGATCCTTAGTAACAATATCTATGCGATACATTGCAGGTGTAAGCGCGTCCGTACGCCAGAGCGACGCCGCATGTGGTCCCGGTGGAGGGTCGAAAGAGCGGATCGGCGTCGGTGGATCCGTCGCCCTCCGGCGTTTCGCCCGTCCCCTTGGCGAAGAAAAGGCGGACCCGAAGATCCGCCTTGGTGGTTTCGAAAGTGGGGTGAAACTCAGCCGCTCATCGAGGCCAGGAACTCGCCGTTACTGCGCGTCTTGGAAAGCTTGTCGAGCAGTAGTTCGATGGATTCGACCGGCGACAGCGGCGCCAGCACCTTACGCAACACCCAGATCCGGTTGAGTTCCTCGCGCGGAATGAGCAATTCGTCCTTCCTCGTGCCGGACTTGTTGATGTCGATGGCCGGGAAGATGCGCTTATCGACCAGTTTCCGGTCGAGGTGGACTTCCATGTTGCCCGTGCCCTTGAACTCCTCGAAGATCACGTCGTCCATGCGCGACCCGGTATCAATCAGCGCCGTCGCGATGATGGTCAGCGAGCCGCCCTCTTCGATGTTGCGGGCCGCGCCGAAGAAGCGCTTCGGCCGCTGCAGGGCGTTCGAGTCCACGCCGCCTGAAAGTACCTTGCCCGAAGGCGGCACGACGGTGTTGTAGGCGCGGGCCAGACGGGTGATCGAGTCCAGCAGAATCACCACGTCGCGCTTGTGCTCGACCAATCGCTTCGCTTTCTCGATGACCATCTCGGCCACTTGGACGTGGCGGGCGGCGGGCTCGTCGAAAGTCGAACTGATCACTTCGCCGCGAACCGACCGCTGCATGTCGGTGACCTCTTCAGGCCGCTCGTCGATCAGCAACACGATCAACACGATCTCCGGGTGGTTGGTCGCGATCGAGTGGGCAATGGACTGCAGCATCATCGTCTTGCCGGTACGCGGCGGGGCGACGATCAATCCGCGCTGCCCCTTGCCGATCGGCACCAGCATGTCCATGACGCGGCCGGTGTAATTGTCCTTGGCCGTTTCGAGCTTCGCCTTTTCCTGCGGATACAGCGGGGTCAGGTTGTCGAAGAAGATCTTGTTGCGAGCTTCTTCCGGCGGCTCGAAGTTGATGGCGTCCACTTTGATCAGGGCGAAGTAGCGTTCGCCCTCTTTCGGCGGACGGATCTGGCCCGAGACGGTGTCGCCGGTGCGCAGGTCGAAGCGGCGGATCTGCGAGGGGGAGACATAGACGTCGTCCGGCCCTGGCAGATAGTTGTATTCGGGCGCGCGCAGAAAACCGAAGCCGTCAGGCAGACACTCGAGAACGCCCTCGGAGAAGATGAGTCCAGCCTTCTCGGCCTGTGCCTGGAGGATCTTGAAGATCAACTCCTGTTTCCTCATGCCGGCGATGCCGAGGATCCCCAGATCGCGGGCGATCTGGTTGAGTTGGGTGATGGATACCTCTTTCAACTCGCCCAGGTCGAGGTTGCCCCGCTTGTTCAGGCCGGCCTTGGAGGGGTCCAACCGCTCTTCTTTCTCGGCGGGCTTCGCCTCGTCGGCTTTCTGCTCGGCGGCCTTCGGCGCTTCGGCCTTGACGGTCTCCTTCACTGGAGCCTTGTCTTCGCCCTTGGCTTCAGGCGCCTTGGCCTCGGCGGTCTTGGGTTCGCCGTGGTTTCTCTTTCTGCTTGGGGGGGCGGCGGCGGGCTCGGCGGCCTTGGTCTCGGAGGTGGCGGGGGGCTACGCCCTGGCCAAGATCCCGCGCGTGCTCGC
>CAZLDN010000342.1:0-1782 GCA_964558355.1 uncultured Candidatus Solibacter sp. | reverse complement strand
CCGCTTCCGGCACTTGGCGATCTGGTTCTCGGTCATGCCCGAGCGTATCAGGATCGAAATGAAGCGTCAAGACTTAACGTAGTAATACTAGTGTAGTGTCCACGAATTAGATGGACTTTCGTTTGCGGGTTCTCGGGAGTGTGCAGCCAGGCTGGATTTGTTCCAGGGTTTGTCTGCATCGGGCCAGTTTGGCGAGGATCGAGTCCACGGTCGCGGTCCAGAGGAACGGTCTTGGGCTTTCGTTCCAGGCCGCCAGGAACTCCTGAATGGCAACCTCCAAATCCCCGACACTGAGAAAGGAGTCGCGGCGGATGCGCTTGTTGGTCAACTCGGCAAACCAGCGTTCAATCAGGTTGAGCCAGCTACAGCTGGTGGGCACGTAGTGCAGGACAAAGCGGCGATGCTTCTTGAGCCATGCCTTGACCTCGGGCGTGCCGTGGGTGCCGTAGTTGTCGATCACCAGATGCAGAGGTGTCTTGCCCGGAAACTCGCGGTCGATCCGTCGAAGAAACTTCAAAAACTCCTGATGCCGGTGTCGCTTGTGACAGTCCCCGATGACTTTGCCCTGCAGCAGTTCCAGTGCGGCGAATAGAGTCGTCGTCCCGTTCCGCTTGTAGTCGTGAGTCATCGTGCCGCAACGGCCCTTTTTCAGCGGCAGGCCAGGCTGGGTGCGATTCAGGGCCTGAATTTGGCTCTTTTCGTCGACGCATAGCACGATCGCCTGATCTGGCGGATTCAAGTAGAGTCCGACCACGTCGGTGAGTTTTTCCACAAACCTCGCGTCCCGCGACAACTTGAACGTCTTGGTGCGATGCGGCTTGATGTTGTGGCTTCGCCAAAGGTTGCTCACCGTCGATTTGCTCATGCCCTGAGAGGCGGCCATGAGACGGCAACTCCAGTGAGTGCTCCCGTTGGGTTTTGATTGCAGCGTGGCGTCGATTACAGCTTTGACTTGCTCCGCGCTGTAGGATGCTTTGCGCCCTCGCCCCGGGGCGATCTCCCACAGGCCCGGCAGTCCTTGCGCCAGGAAACGTTCTCGCCACAGCCGAACCGTTTTCCGATTCACATTCATCCCGGCCGCGATGCTGGCTTCGGACTTGCCGGCACCGGCGGCCAACACGATGCGGCAGCGAAGCGCCACTTGTTGTGGGGTTCCCAAGGCCGCTAACCACTGCTGGATCTGATTCCGCTGATCGTCGGAAAGAACGAGGGGAGCGGTTGATCGGGGCATGGTTCATTATGAGGCAGCCCCGTCGAAATGTCCAGCTATTTGTTGGACACTACACTAGCAGAAGTCCCTCAGTCCAGAACCGGCGCCTTCTCCTTTGGCGAAAGCCCATCGGGATCGTTCGCCACGGCCCCGGCCGGCGCCGGGACTCTGCCTTTGAGCAGCGGATCGTCCGTTGCCTTCATCCACCGCTCCAGACGGCCCCTCATAGCGTCAAGCATTGGCGCCTGCGCCGCGTCAGCCGCCAGATTGCGCCGCTCGCCCGGATCGAACGTCAGATCGTACAGCTCTTCCCGGACCACCGGCCGCTGCCGCCAGCCCTGCTCCAGCAAATAGGTCTTGCTGAGGCCGTCGTCGCAGTTCGGCAGATTCTCTTTGCCGCGGTCGTCAAACCGCCGGGCGTACTTCCAGTGCTGTGTGCGGACCGCGCGCTTCGGCTCATAGGCAGCGTGATACGACACCTCGGCAAACAGCTCTTCCCGAATCTCGGCCTGCTCGCCGCGCACCACGGGCAGCAGCGACCGGCCTTCCAGCCACGCCGGTTCCGGCAGGCC
>CAZLDN010000341.1:0-1808 GCA_964558355.1 uncultured Candidatus Solibacter sp. | reverse complement strand
TCTTCGTGCGTGCGCCCAACAGCAGGCATGCACCATCTTCAGCCCGCCCACTTTCTCGTAGGCGACATAACCGTCGGTCTGCAAAATCCCTTCGAATTCGCCCAGGAAGATCTTGGGACCTTCGCGTCCGCGCCCCAGACGGAAATCAAATACCGCGCCGCCGCCCGGCCTGCCATATTGCCACAAATACGCTTGATGATTCTGTCCCCGGCGGTCGTGCATTTGCACGTCCACCGTGGTTTCATCGGCCTGGATGTAGCCGCCGGCGAGCAGTTCACGGCTCATCGCGCCGGCAATCGGCCTCAGCAGTTCGCCCACCCGCATCACCCAGCCATCCAGGGTCGCCCGGCTGATTTCCAGGCCGGCCTCCCGCTCCAGAATCACGCTCTGCCGGTATAGCGGGAGGTGGTCGCAATACTTGCCCACCACCGTGTCGATCACCACCCGGTCGCTGACCAGGCTCTTGTCGATGATGCGGACGGGCGCCGCGGCCGCCACCACCCCGCCTGGCTCACACCGCCGGCAGGCGCGCTTCTCGCGCTTGGTCACCAACACGAAATACTTGGCCGGCTCCACGTCGAGCTGTTCGCTTTGGTCGTAGCCGATCACCGGCATCGGTTTTCCGCAGTTGTTGCACTGGCACTGCTGCGGTGTGCAGGCGATCACCCGCTCCACGCGCGGCAGCGTCGCGGGCAGTTCCTGCCGGCCCGGATGTTTGCGCTGGGGCTGTGTCTTGGTCCGCTCCGGGAGAGGTCCGCGCTGGCTCTCAGCCAGGACTTCCACGTTGCTGACGCCGGGTTCCAGATCCAGCAGATTCAGTTGCGCGTCGCTGAGTTTCTCGCTGCCCGGACCATATTTCCTGATCCGCTCCAGCCGCAGGCGCTCTTCCAAAACCTGGATCTTCAGGAGGGCCCACTGAAGTTCACGTTTGAGCTCGGCGACTTCCGGGGAGTCGGAAACGGAAGCGGCGGGGGTGGGAGATTCGACGCTCACAATGAATAATACAATTATACCGCATTATGTTCTATTGTGCGAATCTTTTCTCCGCTATTATGGGCTCCGGCTCAACGTCAACGACCCTCCGGTACCATGCCCGGCGCTCACCCGCGGCCAGATCGATGCCGCCCAGCAACATGGCCAATTCCTCGTGGCTGAGCACGGCCTTGGTCTGGACGCCAGTCACCGGCGGCCACCGGAAGCGCCCCTTCTCCAACCGCTTGGCGCAGACCCACAATCCGCTGCCGTCCCAGAACAAAAGCTTCAAGCGGTTTCGTTGGGCGTTGGAGAAGAGAAAGACATGGCCGCTGAGCGGCTCCAGCAGCAACTTCTCGCGCACCAGCCCGTACAGGCCCTCGAAGCCCTTGCGCATGTCGGTGGCCCCCGCCGCCAGGTAGATGCGCGTCGCCGGTCCCCAACCGAACATGCTCAGAACCGGTCCAATACGCCGAGCAACTCCGCCAGCGTTTGGGCGTCAAACCCGCGCCCGACCTCGATCCGCCGGCCGGTCGCCAGGGTGACCGCCAGACCGCTGCCTGTCCCGATGGCAGGCCCCGGACCGGCATCGGCCAATTCCACGGACACCCATCGGTTTCCCGGCGGAGTTTCAGTTCCGTCCGCCCTGCGCCATTTCTGGTAGCGCGTCAGCGTGGCCAAACTCAGTCCACGGCAACCGCAGAACTCGGCTCGGCTCAACCCACTGGCCTCGTACTCGGCCACCAACTGCCCGGCCTCGGCACGGCCCCGGCGGCGCCTACGAGGTACAACCTGATCTTGCTCGTCCATCCTCCCACTCAATCATGGAAGCCGCC
>CAZLDN010000340.1:0-1818 GCA_964558355.1 uncultured Candidatus Solibacter sp. | reverse complement strand
CATCGGTCGGTCTGCTTTGAAGATAGAGGGCACGACATAGGGCGAACCTTCCAGGCGCGGTGCGTTCGTAAGAAGCGCGACGAAGTCCTCGCTCATGGGCTTCGAGATTTCTCCGGTCTTGCTGTCCCGCCAGACGACGCGACGATATTTAAAGTCCACCCACTCCCATTCCATGCTGATGATCTCCGACATGCGCGCCGCAAAGGTGAATTGCAAACGGATCGCGAGAGTAAGGAACGGGTGTTCCAACCCCTCCAAATCCCGCGTGCCTACCAATTCCACCAAGCCCGTCTATCGCCACCGAGGGCTACGCGCGCAGGGCTACCACCGCGTGGCCGTCATGGCCGCAAACATGCGCTTTTTAAGTGGTCTTAATGTCGTGCGGGACACCGGCTTCCAATTCCGCTCCGGCTGACCGTTTCACACGCTACAGCCCCATACTACCGCACCCTTCGACGGGATGGCTTTTAAGCAAGAGATCTATCGTCTTCTATCTCCACAACATGAAATCGAGATGGAGAGGTAGTATGAACGCGGCCCCACAAGCAGTCCGCAGGACTATTCGCCGGCAGCAGTTGAGAGAAATCGTCCCGCTTGCCGACAGCACAATCTATGACATGGAGCAGCGCGGTGAGTTTCCGCAGCGCTTCTATCTCACATCGCGATGCGTCGTATGGGATTTGGCAGAGGTCGAAGCGTGGCTTGACGGACGGCGCCGAGCCTCGCAGGCCAAGACCATCCAGCGTGCGCCGAGTCCCGATGTGAAGTTGCGCCGCTCGCGGCCCGTCAGACACTAGGGTCTAGCTCGAGCAGGCCCATTGTCGGGGGGAGCAGCGTTGGCGAATACTTCTGCCCCGCGACCCATGCGTCGATCAGGGTGGACCATTCCTGCATCATATGCCGGCGTTGGTGCTCGTACTCGGCCTTGTTGTAGACACCGCGCGACGACCTTCCGTCCTCGTGCGCCAGACACTTCTCGATCCAGTCACTATTGAAGCCGAGTTCATTCAGGAGAGTAGAGCCGGTGCGTCGAAGATCGTGGACCGTGAAGGGATCGAGCGGCAACCCCTCCCTCTTCGCCCTAGCAACGACCGCTGTCGTGATGCGATTGAACGTGGCCCGCGACATCGGAGCGTCCGCATCGTAGCGCGACGGCAGGACGTATCGTGAATTGCCCGCACATGTCTTGAGCGCGATGAATATGTCTACGGCTTGCTGCGACAGGTAGACGTTGTGGGCTTTCGACCGCTTCATTCGCTCTTTGGGGATGGACCACACTGCGTTTTCGAAATCAACTTCATCCCAGGTCGCATCCTGCAGCTCGCTCTTCCTGACCATCGTCAGCAGGAACAACTTCATACCCAGCCGGATCGTTGGGAGCGTCGGCACGTGCTCCAGTTGACCAAGCATGACGCGGATCTCCGCCGGAGAGAGCGAGCGATCCTTGGGAACGAACGTCGCGATCGACGCGGGCCCGACGTCATCTGCGGGATTAGGGACCTTCTCGCCATGTAGGACGGCGAACGCGAAGATCTGCTTCACGATGTCCCGCACATGGACGGCCGTAGCGGGAGCGCCACGCTCTTTGACTTTCCCGCACATCGTGCGGAGATCGTCGGGCGTGATCTCCGTCAGCAGCCTGTTCCGAAACGTCGGCAGGATGTCGCGCTCGTATATCGTGCGCCGCATTGCCTTCGTGCTGTCAGCCATGCGCGACTCTTCGAACCACTTCTCCCCGAATTCGCCGAACCGCTTCGCCTCCTTTAGGCGCCGCTTGTCGTGCTGCTTCTCTTGGGCCGGAGACCGCCCCTCCGAGCT
>CAZLDN010000339.1:0-1837 GCA_964558355.1 uncultured Candidatus Solibacter sp. | reverse complement strand
CGCTCACTTCCTCGCCGATGCGCTCCATCGTCCGCGCGCAATTCGGGCACTCCCGCTCGGCTTCGCTCAACTCGTGCTCGATCCGCTCGCGCTCGAGCGTGCGCGGCAGCGGCTTGCGTCCGTGGCCGCGCCTCTTGGCCTGCTTCTTGTCGGCCTCTTCCGGCTCCGGCGCCAGTGGATCGTTTTCGTCCAACCCCAACTCCGCGGCCAGTTGCCGCGGCGTGCGGCCTTCGGCTTCCCACTGCACCGCGAACAGAAACATCTGCCGCTCGTCGAGCTTCTCGCTCTTGCGCCCGAAACGCCACCGCAGCAACTGCTCGAGAATGTTCTGCACGCGCTGATAGCGCCGCTCGTGCGCGTCCAATTGCGTGGCCAGATCGACGACCATTTGCCTTAGCACGTCGGGGTTGTCCGGCAGGCTGTTGAAGTCGATCTCCACAACAATAATTATACGTTTTGTTGTGGCTCAAACCAAGAGAAAAATGCGTCAGAACCCAATGTTTATTAGGGCTTCAAGCGCTTTGTCGCACTGGTTGAACATAGCGTTTCCGCCGTTTCGCGTTGCCCAGTTCCAAGCCCTCCAGCAGCGCGCCGAGTTCAGCCGCGGTGATCTGTTTCCGGCCCGTCGACGCGAACGGAAACCCATAGGTGCCCGCCTCCAGACGCTTGGCCCACAGCGCCCAGCCGTCGCGGTCCCAATAGAGAATCTTCAACCGGTCCGAGCGCCGGCCGCAGAACACGAACAGATCCCCGCCCAGCGGGTCCACGCCAATCGCGTATTCGGCCAGCGCCTTCAGCCCGTCGAAGCCCCGCCGCATGTCGCACGGCGCCGTGTACAGATACACCCGCACCGCCGCCGGCAGACCGATCATGCGCTCTTGCTCAGCACACTCACCACCGCGCGCAGAGCCGCCTCATCGACCGGGCTCGGAATCCGCAGCCGCCAGCCGCGCTCCAGCACCAGTTCCAGCGCGCATGTTTCAGGCCCGTCCGGCGCCACCGATTTCGCCGCCGGCCCCGCCCGCACCAGCACGAAGCCTGGTTCGATATCGGTCTTCGTCTTGCTGCAGGCCGCTTCCGACTCCAGCAGGCGCCGCCAGTGGTAGAACTGTCCCTCGTCCACATCGTGCTTCTGGCAGTACTGCCGGACCGGCATCCCGCTGGCTTGCGCTTGCTCCACGATCCGCGCCCACCGCTCGCGCCTCGCCGCCATCTCCACTTGTCTCCGCGCCGATATCATGACCCCAGTGTGCAGCCGGATTGCACGCCAAGGAAGATGGGTTCACTGGACGGATACGGAACATCAACATTCATGTCGCGCACCCTCGGTGAACCGAGCGCCGTCCGTCAGCCTTCGCGGTTTAACCTTGCGTTCGCGAAGAACCTCCAACTCCTTGGTGAGGCACAAAATGCGGGCGGCCTGAAAGCTCTTGGGCATGGCACTCCAGAAGAGGAAGCTGCCCTGCCCGTAAAGGACCTCAAGCAGGGTGCGAAGCAGGTGGTGGAGATTCGGCAGCAGCATCATTCAGGCCTTGGTGAACAAGACCCGCAGCCTTTCACGTTTCCCCGTATACATGGGCACTACAAGGTATGACATGCGGCACGATGGACCACCCGCGCGCCAGGTGAGGCAAGAGGATCGTCAGCCGTGCTGATCCTCCACGCGCCGGAGTACGTTCTCGGTAGGAAGGCGGAAACGCGACTTCGCCGCACCTACCGAGCGGTAACACGGCTGCACCTTGGGCCATGCCAGAAAAACTTGGGTAACACAGTGGCTGGCGCCGGCGAAGGCAAACCATGTTGATCCTGCACGCAGCCATCTCCACGGGCGCCGAAG
>CAZLDN010000338.1:0-1859 GCA_964558355.1 uncultured Candidatus Solibacter sp. | reverse complement strand
TTCGAATCCCATGCCGTCCACCAAACTCTTCTCTCTACCGCAACAGTTCCATCGCCCGTCTGAACAGCGGTTCGAAATCGCCTACGCCCATCTCCGCCGCCGCCTTCTTCACGGCCAACTCCGCCGCGCCCTGCTGGCACCCCAGATTCACCAGCGCGCTCACGCAGTCCTGTTCCGCCTGCGTCAGCAAACTCACTGCCGGACCCTTCGCCGCCGTCTGCGCCGCTGCCCCAAAATCCAGCTTGTCGCGCAACTCCAGCACAATCCGCTCCGCCGTCTTCTTGCCGATCCCCGGGATTCGCGTCAGTTGCTGCACCTCGCCCGCCCGGATGATCGTGATCAGGTGGCCCGCCTCCACGCCGCTCAACACCGTGATCGCCATCTTCGGCCCGATCCCGCTCACCGTGATCAACTTCTCAAACAGCGTCCTCTCTTCCGCCGCCAGGAATCCAAACAGAATCAGCGCATCCTCCCGCACGTGCGTGTGGATGCGAAGCCTCACCTCCTGGCCCAGGTCCGGTAGCGACCCGTATGTCGACACAGCGATCACCACGTCATATCCAACGCCCCCGCACTCCACCACCGCCTGGTTCGGGTGCTTCTCGATCAATGTCCCGCGCAAGTGAGCGATCATCGGTTCTATTGTAGAAGTTACATGGCTCGCCGGATGTTCTATGTTGATGAGGTGCGGTCGGGCCGCGCCACCCTGCGCGGCGAAACTGTCCAGCACCTGCGCAAGGTCCTGCGGGCCGAAGCCGGCCAGCGCTTCGAAATCTCCGACAACGAATCGCTTTTCCTCGCCGAACTCACCTCATACGGCAAGGACCTCGCCGAGTTCACCGTCATCTCCGCTCTCGACGCTCCCATCGCTCCCGTCCGCCTCCACCTGCTCCCGGCTCTCATCAAGTTCGACCGCTTCGAGTGGGTCCTCGAAAAGGCCACCGAACTCGGCGTCGAGCGCATCACCCCCGTCCATGCGCTGCGTTCCGACAAGGGCCTCGACCAGGCCGCCGTCAAGCGCATGGACCGTTGGAAGAAGGTCGTCGCCGAGTCCGGCCAGCAGTCCCGCCGCGCCACAAGGCCTGTGATCGATCCGCCCGCCAACCTTGCCGGAGCCCTCGCCTCATCCGCCTCGTTCCACTGTTTCCTCGACGAAGGCCCCGCCGCGCCCCCATTACTCAAATCGATCCCGCCCTTGCGCTCGTCCGGCGACACCGTCGCACTGCTCTGCGGACCCGAAGGCGGTTGGGACGAACGGGAACGCGCACAAGCCATCGCCGCCAATTGGCAGCCAGTCTCCCTCGGACCCCAAATCCTCCGAGCCGAAACCGCCGCCATCGCCGCTCTGGCTGTCGCCTGTGCCGCCTGGCAGACAATCTGAACCGGTATGTCCGCCTACGAAACCGCCCGGCTGATGGCGTATCGGAGCAGGTCTTCCATTTCGACGTATTCGAGCGCCTCCGCGTGTGTCGCCTCCAGCACCACCCCCGGGGCCATCCCTGCATCGAGCGCTTCCTTCCACCGCAGTACGCACAAGCACCAGCGGTCACCCGGCTTCACGCCTGGAAAATTGAACATCGGCATCGGCGTGGACAGATCATTACCCTGCGCCTTCGAGAATTCCAGAAACTCCGCCGTCGCTTCGATACAGACCGTGTGCTGCCCCACGTCTTCCTCCCCCGTGTCGCAACATCCATTCCTGTAGAACCCCGTCTTGGGAGCGTTTGAACACGTCCCCAAAGGTCCGCCCAGAACATTCTTTCTTTCGCGCATGACTTCTATGGATGCGACTCAACCGCAAACGGATGCTGGTCTGCTCCCATCTCCGCCACTTTGAGCCCCCATGCCGCCCTTCCCTC
>CAZLDN010000337.1:0-1860 GCA_964558355.1 uncultured Candidatus Solibacter sp. | reverse complement strand
GTATGAATGATCGTCCGCTCGGGCCATTGTGCCGGGAAGGAGGTCGTTTCCCATGCGCCACAGCGGCTGGCGTCCGCAGAGCGTGTGGCTGTTGCTTCTCCTCTCCCTGTGGATCTCCGCCTCCGGTGCCTGGGCCCAAGCCCCAACCACCAGCAAAGCAGTCCGGCTGCAAAAGAAGGCCGAGTTCCAGACCCAAGCCCGTGTCGCCCTCGTTGTCGGCGTTGCGAGTTATCCGCCCACGTCTGACTTCTCCCCGCTGAAGTACAGCGCCAGTGACGCGCAGAGGGTTGCCGAAGAGCTGAGGAAGCGGGGATACTCCGTCCGCCTGCTCGTCAATGAGGAAGCCGGCACTCAGGCCGTCCGTGAGGCGCTCGATGACCTGCGCGGGGCGTGGCCGGGATTGCCGGCAAACCGGGACAGGAACACAATGCACAGGCCTATTCGCGGCCGAGAACCGGCATTGAACCCCAAATACCGGCCCAGGCGCGCCGATTCCCCACCCGTCTGGGCATCGGCATCACCTCGCGAGGGCAATCTTGCATCGAACGATAGGCTGTCCCTTGTGGCCGGGGACCTGAACGAAAAGGGGCATTGTGTTCCTGTCCCGGTTCACGGTTCAGAGGACGAAGTGGGCGTACTTGGCGAGCTGGGCGGCCAGCGGGCCGCGGCGCTGTTCGAGGACGACGGCGACGGGGCCTTCGGGATGAGCTTGGGCGATTTCGCTGGCCCACTGGTCGATGGCCTCGGGGGTGTTGGGGAGCCAGCCGGTTTGAGGCTGGGCGGACGGGGATTTGGACAAGGCCCAGGCGTGCTGGCGGTCGGCCCAATCGAGGGCGATGACAGCGGCGTAGGCGGGTTCGGTGAGAGGGGATGGATCCATGGGAAGCCTCCTTGATCGATCGCGATCGCCGGCGGGCTTTGCTTCCGCGAAGGCCTTATAGTACAGTCGGGCTGGTTGGGCCAGACGACATCCAGAGGATTCGTTCTGGAAGCAAAGCGGTCCCCGCGGCCCGAAGCCCTGACCCCAGACATTATGGTGTCTGCCGTCCCGATTCGTGGCCGCGGGGTGCCGGATATTCCATGTGGTAGCGCCGTGGGGCGCCGGATGCAAGGGCGGTAGATGGGCGATTTCCACAACTGGGGGTCGACGGCGGCTGTGGAAAACTCGCTTCGCTCAAAACACGCCTATACCAGCTATAAGGCCGGCTGTGTCCGTGGAGATCACCAGCGTCGCCGGCATCGCTCCCTGTCCACCCGATTCGACCTTCAGCCAGGCGCCGCCACTGACGGCGGTCGTGTACTGCAAGCCCGTCCGAGCAGGAGCCACCTGCACGTCAAAAGTGGTCTTGCGCGCCTCCCCTTGTATGCCGCTGTCATTGACTGAAGTCGGCGATAGGGAATACGAAGTCGTGACGGGCGGACCCACGATCAGCCGCACCGTCGCCGGCACCGACCTGCTGCTTCCAGCCGCCGCCGTCACGGTGACCGTCCCGTCGTAGGTGCCCTGCTGCAGCCCCGCCGCGTCCGCGAACACGCCGAATGAGAACGGCAGCGCCGCTGGATCGATCTGCGTCGCCCTCAGCCAGTTGCCGCCAGTCTGCGTGCTGACCGTCACCGTCCACGTAATCTGCGGGTTTCCGGCGACCTGCGCGCCGAGCCCTTGCAGAAGGATGGATTCGCTGGCAAGTCCGGGTTGCCCCTGCGCCCGTTCGAGCACGAGACTCTGCCTCTCCAGCGTGAACGACGGAGCGCCGGGAGCCGTCACCACAAGGGTGACCGGCACCGACAGTTGGGCGGCTCCGCCCGCGATGACAACGGCGCTGGCATAGCTGCCCGGCGCTCCGTCGTTCACGCTGGAGA
>CAZLDN010000336.1:0-1876 GCA_964558355.1 uncultured Candidatus Solibacter sp. | reverse complement strand
AATCCGATCCAGACCTGAAAGTCTTGCTGTTCACGGAGTTCGTACCGTCCCAGGAAATGCTGCGGGACTTTCTTACCGAACGTGGCTTCTCGGTGGCGTGCTTGAACGGCAGCATGGATTTGGATGCGCGTAAGCAGGTTCTACAGGCGTTTGCAGGTGACGTGCGTATCCTGGTCTCAACCGATGCGGGCGGCGAGGGCTTGAACCTCCAGTTCTGCCACGTCGTGGTCAACTTCGACATCCCGTGGAATCCGATGCGGCTCGAACAGCGCATTGGCCGCGTGGACCGAATCGGCCAGGGCCACGTGGTCCGGGCCTTGAACCTCGTTTTGCAGGACACCGTCGAGTTCCGAGTACGCGAGGTCCTGGAAGAGAAGTTGGCCGTGATCTTGCGCGAGTTCGGCGTCGACAAGACTGGTGATGTGCTGGATTCCGCCGATGCCGGAGAGATCTTTGATGAGTTGTACCGCGACGCCATTATGAATCCTGTCGTTATGGACAGAAAAGACGTCGAGAGTAAGGTGGAGTCTGTTCTCACCAAGGTCCGGGCGCAAGCAGATGCCATGCGGCGAAGCACGAGCCTGCTGGCCCAGACGGCGGCGCTCAGTCCGGCAGAGGCACAACGGCTACTCGGCCATCCGTTGCCCTTTTGGGTTGAACGGATGACAGTGAACTACCTTGAAAGTGCAGGCGGCGCGGCGGAGAAGACCAAGTCAGGCTGGAGGCTGCGTTGGCCGGATGGGACGACTACCCCATCCGCTGTCTTTACACTTGCAGACGCGGGGAGCCACCCGGCGGCGGCCCATTTGACACTGGAAGAACCGCGAATTCGAGGAATTGCGACCCGTGTACCGCGATTTGTGCCAGGCCAGCCGATTCCATCCATCGAGGTGACCGGCATCCCGTGGGAAATCCGGGGGTATTGGTCTCTGTGGACGGTCGCGATCCGGAGCGCGGAATGGTGTAAGGAACGCGTACTCGCGTTGTTTCTCCACGACGATGGGCGCGTGCTGCCTCCAACTGCGCGGCACCTCTGGACGCTGCTTTTGGAGCAGATGCTGAATCCTGTTCGCTACTTGGACGGCTGCGAATCCGCCCGGGTCTTCGAGCAAGTGACAACGGCTGCGGAGGGTCACGGCCATCCTCTCTACGAAGAACTGCTGCGGTTCCACCAAGGCCGACTCGAGCGGGAGAGAAAGAACAAGAGCTATGCCTTCGATGCCCGACGCCGCGCTATCGAGCGGATCGGGCTGCCTGCCGTGCGTCAGCATCGCCTGAATGAACTTGCCAAGGAAGAGACAGCTTGGAACCTCGAATCGGAATCGCGCGCCCACATCCACCCTGAACTCGTTCCGCGCTTGATGATCCGCGTGGAGGGCCTCGGCAATGTCTGATTGGCGCGGGCACATTCTGAAGGAGTTCACGCCGGGCGTTCAACCGATAACGGCGGTTGCCGATCCGGACGGATTGCTGACAGAACCCCGGCTGAGCCAGGCGCTCACCGAACGAGGCTTCGAGTCGGTCTTGTTTGAGGATTCGATCTCTTTCCGGTTCGCCTACGAGTCACGCTTTCGTTCGCGGTTGGATGCAGGGGAAAGCGTAGATCTGGTAGTGCTGCTTGGCGATGACGCCTCTTCCCTGGTGAAGCTTCCCTTTGATGTCCTCGCTGGTGCCCGGAAGCTCTCGTTCGCCCTGGCGGATATGTTCCCCCACTTCAGCTATCCAGTGCTGCGCGCCTTGGGGCCACAGTATTTGGACCTGTTGTATGAAGCGCAGGTGCGTTTTAATCCGGGAGTGCTGGGCGAGAACGCCACGAAGGACTTCGTCCTGCGCCACGTCTTCGAGATTGCAGCGGAGTTGGTCAAGTCCGATGCCG
>CAZLDN010000335.1:0-1885 GCA_964558355.1 uncultured Candidatus Solibacter sp. | reverse complement strand
CGGTCGATGATTCCAGCCAGTTGCGGAACAGGCGGATGGTTTCTTCTGCGCTCTGTCCGTTCGGGATGCCGTTGACGCCAGCGGTGCCCGGCCCCGCGTGGATCGCCAGTGAGATGACATCCGTCACCTTCGGTCGCGAGTACCCAAACGCCCACGCTTCAAGGATTTCCGGTCGGCCCGTCCCAGTCGCGGAAGTCAGCGCACCCGTGAACTTGAACTCGAAGAATTGCCCCGCTGCCGTGGTCGGTGCGTAGCGGGTGACCGCCTGGAAGTTGGTAGTCGAAGAGATGGCGGCTGTCCCGCCACCCTCCTGTGTGTTCAGCAGGTCGGCGTACGCCCCGTCCCCGTCCACTTTGTAAGACACACTCAGCGTCTCACCAGCGGCGGAGAAGTCCAGCACGGTCGTCACGCCTTGAAGAATGGACACCACCCCGAGGTCGGGGCCGGGCATAACCTTCCCGGTCTCCAGTTCCGTCGCCGTGCCATAGGCGTAGTTCGCATCGTCGATGTCCCTGCCGCCGCCGCGACCGAGTTTGATGTACTTCATGTTGTTGCCGAAGCCGACAATCAACTCAGGATTCGTGCCCTTGCTGGTCACGCCGATGAAGTAGCCCTTTGTCGTCGCGCCCAGGCGGCACCATTCGTAGAAGCGGTACTCGCGCCCACTCAGCCCCTCGTCGTCGCGCACCATCTTGCAGATGAACGTGTTGTCAACTGCGCCCTCGTCCGTGCAGAGCAACCAGATGACGCCACCAAACTCCACGCCGCCACGAATCCAGAACCTGTAACCCGGTCGGCCCACCAGTTCCGGCCCGATGATCTTCGACTGCCCCGGCTTGATGCGGATCAGGCCAGCGGCGGACGGCACGAACAGGTAGCCCTGCGCGACAAAACTGCCCTTGCAGTTATCGGTGTGCGGATTGCGCCGAAGTTGGGGCGTCTGGTTGATGAACCTGCTGGCCGGATCGGGGGAGTACATCCCGTCCGCCTTGCCAACCCACGGGACGCCGCCGTAGTCGATGATCGTGTTGATGGCGTAGGTGGAGTCACCGACTGAGTAAGCCGAAGATCCAGCGGGCGTCCATGACGTTAGGGTTCGCGGGGCGGTCGTGCAGGACGAGAGGCGGTTTGTCGTTTCGGATCGCCAGAGCCTCGCACCCACGACTCCCAATGCCGTTGCGTAAGTCGCGTCGGTCGCCTGCGTGTAAGTTCCACTCGTGGCACGGGTGTACAGTTTTTCTGTCTCACCCATCGCAACGACGAGTTCGCCATTGAACACCTCAAGGTCGGTTATCGCCTTGCCCGCCGTCAGGTCTTCGTCTTCGGTCGCGGTGTTCGCGCTCGGGTCGAAGTAGTAGGCGTAGCGCCCGGAGCGCAGGAACATCAGGCTGTTGAACTCAACCGTCTTGTCCGGCAGGACGGCGTTCGTGAGCGTGACTGCTGTGTGCAGCGGTGGCGGAAGGAGCAGTCCGTTGTACGAGGTGTCTGCGTTTGCCTTGGCGTATGCCCGCTTGTTCGTCAGCCGGTCGCTGTTTAGCCCCGCATCCCACGGGTGCAACGGAACCCGCCATGCCTGCTGCGCGTCACCTGGTTCCCACGCGCGCGACTGGATGGCGATGCCGCGTCCCCCTTTCCCGGTCGGGGACAGCGCGAATCTGTATCTCGTGGAGCCGTCAACAACGGTGATGCCGCCCGCGCGATTTGCAGCCAACCCCTAGTTCACCGTCCAGCGTTCTTGGCTGTTGTTCTGCCCGCGATACACGAGGACATCCGGGGACTCGCTCCGCTGCGATAGTTCGAGCCTGTTTTCTTGCTGCCGCTTCCGCTTCTCGTACTCCCGCTCCCACTTCGCCACCTGCTTCTCCACCCAGCCCATGTCGAGGCT
>CAZLDN010000334.1:0-1892 GCA_964558355.1 uncultured Candidatus Solibacter sp. | reverse complement strand
GGGTTGGGGCGGCGGTAGCGTTTGCAGGCGGCGAATGGGGCCAGGGTCAGAAGATGAAGAAAACTCAATCTACGCACGGCCGTACCTCCACCAGACAATTGTAGAACGTCGGGCTGCCGCCGATGTCAGTCAAACGGTCTGAAATGAGGGTGTTGACGTTCGCGCCCCAGCGGACCATTGGGGCGCGGACGACGCCGGGACGGGTGAACTCGCCTACCGAAGCCTTCAACCGGATGCTGCCGCGGTCGTTGTGGACTTCGACGGATTGGCCATCCTGGATGGCGCGCGGCTGGGCATCGTCGGGGTGGATCTGGAGGATCGACGTCTGGGCGTCCACGTCGGGGCGGTGACCGAAGGAGGAGTTTAGCGAATCGTGACTCTTCGATGAGACGAGTTCCAAAGCGTACTTGCCCGACAAGATTCCGAGTCGAGATTCCTCAGGGGGTGTGTAATCGAGATCCGCGGCGGAGAGGTTGCAGCGGCCGGACGGTGTCCGGAAACCGCCCTGGGCGAAGGGCGCATCTGGGACGTTGAGGCGGATGGAGTGTTCGGTGACCAGGCGCTGGTAGTTGATGCCATCGAGGAAAGGCGACTGGGTGTCGAGGAGGGCGGAGACCATCTGTTCGGTGGAATCCGAGAAACAGGGTTCGGTGAAACCCATTCGCTGGGCAAGGGCGCGGAAGATATCGACGTTCGAGCGGCATTCGGCCGGGGGCGTGGCGGCGGCCAAGGCGAGTTGGAGGTGGTAATGGCCGTAAGCCAGGTAGAGATCATCGTGTTCGAGGAACATGGTCGCCGGCAGGACGATATCGGCGAAGCGGGCGGTGTCCGTTAAGAAATGGTCGATCACCACGGTGAACAGGTCTGGGCGGGCGAAGCCCTGGTGGACGAGGGACTGGTTTGGAGCGATGGCGGCGGGATTGGAGTTGTAGACGAGGATCGACTTGACAGGCGGGTTGTTCGTTTCGGTCAGGACCCGGCCGATTTGTGACATGTTGAGCAGGCGGGCTTGGCGGCCGAGGGGGATCTGCTGGAGGTCAGGGCGTTCGAGGGCGGGGCGGTTGAATTCGAACGCGGATGAGGTGGACAGTTGGAGGCCGCCGCCGACATCGCGCCAGGCACCGGTGAGGGCGGGCAGCAGGGCGATGGCCTGGACGGCGCGGCCGCCGCGCTGGGAGCGTTGGACGCCGTAGTTGAGGCGGATGGCGGAGGGCCTCATTTCGGCGTAGCCGTGGGCGAGGGATTCGATATCCGAAGCGGGAATGCCGGTGAGGTGTTCGGTCCGCTGGGGCGGGTGAGTTGCGGCCAGCGCGGCGAGGGAGTCGAAGCCTTCGGTGTACTGGGCGATGTATTCCCTGTCGATCAGTTCATCGCGGACGAGGACGTGGATGAGGCCGAGGGCGAGGGCGAGGTCGGAGCCGGGATAGGGGGCGAAATGGCGGTCGGCGAGTGTGGCGGTCTTGGTGCGGATGGGATCGATCACATAGAGCTTCGCGCCGCGGCGGCGGGCCTCGACGATGAAGGGCCAGAGGTGGACGTTGGTCGAAAGGACGTTGGCGCCCCAGGCGATGATGAGCTTGGCGTCAGCGAACTGTTCGGGGGCCGGACCGAGGCGGGTGCCCAAAGCGTTGTTGAGGGCGACTGCGCCGGCTTCAGCGCAAATGGTGCGGTCGAGGCGGGATGCGCCGAGGCGGTGGAAGAAACGACGGTCCATGCCCGCGCCATTGAGCAGACCCATGGTGCCGGCATAGGAATAAGGGAGGATGGCTTCGGGGCCGAACTGGGCGGCGGTTTGCTGTAAATTGCCAGCGACGGCGTCGAGGGCCATGTCCCAGGAGATGGGTTCGAATTCACCGGCGCCCTTTGGGCCGGTGCGGCGGAGGGGGGTGAGG
>CAZLDN010000333.1:0-1893 GCA_964558355.1 uncultured Candidatus Solibacter sp. | reverse complement strand
GGCTGGGGAAGGGCTGGAGGGGCGACGCGGGGCGGGAGGATTGAGGATAAGTGGTTTGGGGAGAGCGAGTTGCGGGGAGCAAAATTTATTTGCTAATGCTGTGACTGAAGTTTTGAGGGGAGAGAAACGAGTGCGAGGGGAAGCGAGAGAAGCCGTTGGGGCTTTGCTTAAGGAGGGCGGGACCAGGGGGTCCCGCGCGGACCGGGGGGTCCGCCCTACGGAAAGAGGAGCGGGTGTGGCGGGATCAGTTCCGTTCGCGGCGGGCTTCGATGAGCTTGCGAGCAACGTCGCGAGCAATTTCGAGTGTTTCAGCGATGGTTCGGCCTTGGGCGACGAGGCCGGGAAGTTCCTCGGAAGTTGCGAGGTACACACCTTCCGGCAGCAGTTCGACGTGAACTTGAAGGGCGAGTTCCATCCTGAGTCAAGGGTAGCATGAAGGGGAGGGGACCCGAAGACATGCCGGCACGAATGCCGACACGGCAGGCAAGAATGTCCGCGCAACGAGCGGCGAGGCCTGGAACTCCGCAGAAGCCACGAGACAGACGCCTTCCGGCAGCCATTTCCTTGATGCCATGAGGATGTGGCATCGTTTCATGGCATACTGAGGTTAGGAGCAAGACGTGAAGAACTTTCATCTGCCGTTGCCGGAACAGACCTACCTTCGCCTCAGGGCAGAGGCCGAACGGACACAGGTTTCGGCGACCGCCCTGGCGCGCGAGGCCATCGATTTGTGGTTGCGACAGCAGTTGCGGACGGCGAGGCACCAAGCAATCGCCGCCTATGCCGAGGAGATGGGGGGAACGGATCTCGACCTCGACCGCGACTTGGAGTCGGCCGGAATCGAGCACATGGTGGGAACTGGCAAGGAACCGCAATGAAGCGGGGAGAGGTCTACTGGGCCAATCTGGATCCGCGATCGGGATCGGAACAGGCGGGACGACGCCCTGTGATCGTGGTGTCACACGACGGGTTCAATGAGACACCTGGGTGGCGGTCGATCATCGTTGTTCCGATGTCGACTTCGACGTCGCAGGGCAAGCGCGGACTCACGGTACTCGAAATCCCGGGTGGCGCCGCTGGTTTGCAGAAGCCGAGCTTCGCCGTCTGCCACCAGGTGACGACCCTCGACCGGGCGAAGCTCGTCAAGAGGATTGGCGTTCTGCCTTCAGAGTTGCTTAGAGACGTAGAAGAGGGGCTTAGGGCCGCGCTTGATCTCGACTGAGCAGACGGTCAGCCCACACCGCAGTCAACGAAATGGGGTGTGAGCCGGGGAAAAGGATTCCTTCCATGAGGGAGGCGAAGGGGACGGAGCGCCTCGACGTGTTGGCGAATTTGGGGAGTTTTTGGAGCGGGGAAGTGGTTTGTTTTCAATGGGCGTAGCTGGGACAGCGGGGAAGGGTGCGGGTTGGCGGCAGGATCGGGACAGGGCAATACTTTGGGGCTGAACCGTAAATGATTGATAGCGTAAGGGATAGCAAGTGGGTCGGAGCGGTCCGTCCACTTCGGCGAATTTGCGAAGGCTGCCCCCTTGGCCAATGGAGGGGAGATGAGGGCCATTTCGTGGTCGAGGATGCCGGATTCGATGGCGGAGACGCGGGCGAGGCGGTGGTCGATGGAGGCGAGATCGCGGATGTAGTTGTACTCCATGGGGGATTGGGGGTTGAGGTGGGCGCAGTAGGCGGCGACGAGGTCTTCGAAGGCGGCAGGGTCCTCGATGCGGAGGAGGGCGGCGTTGGTGGCGTAGCGGCCGTGCTTGAAGGCGTTGAGGGAAGAGCGGAGTTTGCCCTTGGCGGTTTTGGGGCCGCGTTTGGCGGGCGATTTGGAAGGGGCCGGGATGGAGTCAGATTCAGGCACAGTCGAAGCCTCGAAGACACGGTAGCGCGTGGGGAGGGT
>CAZLDN010000332.1:0-1925 GCA_964558355.1 uncultured Candidatus Solibacter sp. | reverse complement strand
GGTCGCGGTAGGAATGCCGGTCACCCGGCACCCCCCGCACAGATCCGTACGTGAGGAATTACCTCATACGGCTCCTGCCTCAGGTCATGACGCGCAAGCGCTGAGACGGATACGGGTGGCAGATCCGCGCGGCGGGAAGATACCTGGCTATCAAGCGTCCCATCCTAATCCAGGTGAGACGGTACTTGTCGCTGCGGCGCTTGAGCACCTTGTGCCACAGCCGACTCACCTTCTCGCGGTAAGCCCCGATAGCCCTGCTGTTCATGGGCACGCCGTAATATCGCATGTGCCCTGCTACAACCGACCGTAGATAGGCCCCCTGTTCCGGGACGGATTGGTGCATGCGGCGCCGAAGTTCGATGTACAATTCCTTCAGCTTCGCCTGCCACTTCTTGCGCATCGTCTGTCGAAGCACCGTAAACTTGCCCTCTCTCGTCTTCCCGCAGATGTGGGTAAAACCGAGAAAGTTGAAGGTCTCCGGTTTTCCTTCGCCTCTTTTCTTCCGTGTTTGTGCGGCGAACCGTCCAAACTCGATCAGGCGTGTCTTCTCTGGATGGAGTTCCAGTCCGAATTGGGTAAATCGCTTCCGCAATTCGACAAGGAACCGCTCCGCTTCGTCACGATGCTGGAACCCGACAACGAAATCATCCGCAAAGCGCACGACGATGATGTCGCCCCGTGCCTGCTTCTTCCGCCACTGTTGAGTCCACAGGTCGAATACGTAGTGAAGGTAGATATTGGCCAGAAGCGGGCTGATGCTGCCGCCTTGGACCGTCCCCACCTCGCTTTGTATCCGTTTCCCTTCTTCCAACACGCCGGCGCTCAACCATTTCTGGATGAGGCGCACGATGCGCCGGTCCGCGATGCGGTGCTCGATAAACTTCACCAACCATTCGTGATTGAGGGTATCGAAAAATGCACGAATGTCGGCATCGAGCACCCAGCTCACCTTCTGCGTATAGATTCCCATCCACAGGGCGTCCAGCGCCTGATGTTGGTGGCGTTTCGGTCGAAATCCGTAAGAGAAGCCGAGAAAGTCGCTTTCGTAGATGGCATTCAGCACCTCGACGACGGCGCGCTGGACGATTTTGTCTTCCAGCACCGGTAACCCGATCGGTCGCTGCCGACCGTCCGCCTTCGGGATATACGCTCTGCGAACCGGCTTTGCTCGGTACGCTCCCCGTTTCAACCGCTCGGAGAGGTCTTGGAGATTCTCCTCCAGATTCTCGCCGTAGTGGTGCCAAGTCTCACCATCGATCCCTGGGGCCGCGTTGCGCTTGATCTCATCATAGGCGCGCCGCAGTTGTTCAATGGAGTAGACGTGGTGGAAGAGCGCCGTGAACCGCTGCTTCTTATCCTTTCTTGCTGCTTGGCGTACCCGTTCGAGGGCGCTGGGCGCGCCGGTCCGGCTCTGTGTCCGGGGCGCGTTGCTCTCTGGCGGGTTCCCCTTGGCCAGCCCCCTTTCCTCCATCCCCTCCGCAGACTGTTGCCAGTCTTTGTTCGGTGACTTCTCAGGTACTACGGGGCTGTCCGACTTCCCATGTCCGTTCATCATCGGGTTACGTCCTTGGACTTGCCGCTACGGCCTGCAAAACCCTCATTTCGCAGGCAGACATGGGATCTCCCGGTTCCCGTGCAAGGTGTTTCCGTACGTGCTCAAGGTCTCCGACCGCGCAGGGTCCGTGCATGTCTCGCGATTGCGACATGCTCAGTGTTGCCTTCCGACTACGTCCAGAACGTGGGCACCCTGAAGTTAACAAGATTTCGCGGCTCAATACTTGGCCCGCACGTCCCCCTGTCAACGCTTCGTCGCCTCCTTGCGGATAGCCGACGCATGACTCGGGGCCAGTGTGGTTCGCTACTCCTTCACTGTACGACTCTTTCATTCGCTACACCTTGCCGGTTTTGACCGGCGCTTTCGGACG
>CAZLDN010000331.1:0-1928 GCA_964558355.1 uncultured Candidatus Solibacter sp. | reverse complement strand
AACCATGAGCCTGCCGAATGAAACCTCGTGGTCGTCGGCAAACTTCGCCAAGCCCTTCACCTTGGCCCAAGTGTCGAGGCGGGTGTCGTCGTGCGGTTCCAAAATATCAGCCACATAGCCTTTGCCCTTCTTTCGCACAATGACGAAATCAGGGTAGAAGGCCTTCTCACCGCCCATCTCATACGGCACACAGAAAGCCCAATCACGGCGCGGGAAGTTTCGCAGCCAGCAGACGAAATCGCTTTGTCCCTGAGTCCACTTCACGAAGGCCTTTTCCCAGCCGTTCAAGTCTGCGGCGAACTCGCCCTTGTCGGTGGCGAACAGGTGATTCTTCCAGACGTGCTTGCCGGGCCTCTCCACGATGCGCTCCGGAAGTTCCCATTCGTGCTCCACGGCCTTGCCGCTTGCGAGCACGAGTTGCTTGAACCGGGCCTGCTCGGAGGCTGGCAACTTGGCGACCGCGCCCTTGTGCGCTTCCCACAGCTTCTTGAACTCCACTGCCGCCAGTCTCTCCATCGCGGGCAGGGCGTCGGCTTGGCGCACGACGGCGGCCAGCTCCAGCTTCGTCTCACTGGGCTTTCCCTTGTCCTGGAAGCGCTTCCAGTAGGTGCGGTGAAGCCCTTCGCCCGCGGCCAGCATGCGCCCGGCTTCGTCGTAGAGTTCGTCGATGTTCTCCTCCGAGAGCAGCATGAGCGCTGTCTTGTAGTCGCCGACGCTCATCGACCCGATCGCAACGGAAGTCACGTCCACCTCTATTTCGCCGCCCTCGCGCATGACGTTGCCCCAGTCTTTCACCTTCTTTGCGTAACCGTCGCGCAGCTCCGCGAGCTTGTCCGTCAGCTTTAGCCGCATCTGTTCGTCGGCATTCTCGTCGATGCCTTCGTGCATGAGCAGCCCGGACAGACGTAACGCGCGTTTCAGGTCGGTCATCTTCGGCGCACGGTCCACGCTGTAAGTCTTCAACATCGCGAGATGTTTGAAGACATCGGCGAACACGGGATTGCGCGAATACTCGACTGCCTCCGTCGTGGCCGCCGTTCCCAATCCCTCATGCGCTTCGGGACTGCGGAGAGCGCTCAACACGTTCTCCAGATTCTCCCTGTCGTAGTGCGGAAGAAACAGCTCGACCACGTTCAGCGCTTCATCACTTTCAATGCGGCGTGCGAGTGGCGTGCGGATCATTCTGCCCAAGAGTTGCGCGATGGTCGTCGCGTCCACAGAACGGCGGAAGCTCATCATCACCTCTGCACGGGGGCAGTCGCAGCCCGTCGTCAGAGCCGTTTTGAAGAACACGACTTTTACTTCGGGCGCGTCCTGAATTCGTGATGAGTCCATACGCCGGATGATGCAGCCGGCGTATTGAATGTCCCCTACGTCCTGAAAGCAGTGGACGATCTCATTCACCGCCAGCGGGCCGGTCTCCCGCTGGATTACCTTCACCGCGTTTTCCATGGGCGTAGCGGTCAGGGTGTTCCCGGTCCCGTCCTGCACCTGCACCACGAGGACCGGCTTCACGATCTCCTTTTCCTTCTCCTTGGTGCAGTAGGCTTCCCACCGCTCGCAGAAGTGCTTCCACCGCGCCGCCGCGTTCTGCAGATGCGTCAGGTCGCTCTCAACCGTCGTCGCTTTGTTCGTAGTGACGATAATCAGATCCTTCAATAGTCCGCTGCGGCGCACCATGTCCGGCGAAATATGGATGGGCCGCTGCGTGCGCTGCGAGCTTCCGAGCAGTTCCGTGAACTTCTGTGGCGTCGCGCTCATGCCGAGAACTAGCGGCACCGCGGGCATGCCATCGCCGTCCGAGCCGGTGATGAACTTCTGCATGATTGGCTTGCGCGACTTCTCGCTCACCCCCGCGCCGCGATGCGCCTCGTCGATGATCAGAACGAAATCCTGCGGCGCGGCTGCGATGGTGTCTGCCACGGTCT
>CAZLDN010000330.1:0-1941 GCA_964558355.1 uncultured Candidatus Solibacter sp. | reverse complement strand
GGGCGGAGAGGGCGGCGGTCGCGAGCCAAAGGAAGACGACTCGAAGTGACATCGCCCACATCATATGTCAGTTGGCGGCGGTGGCGATTGGCGGAGACCCGCTCTCTGCGTTCGCGGCCTCAGTTAGTCGCCCATTGGGAGATTCAGGTAGCGCTTGGCGTTGTTGTAGCAGACGTTGCGGATCAGGGGGCCTAGGAGGTCGTCGGAATCCGGGAGGAGTCCTTTTTCGACGTCTGTTCCGATGAGATTTGCCAGGACGCGGCGGAAGTACTCGTGACGGGGGTAGCTCATGAACGAACGGGAGTCGGTGAGCATGCCTACGAATTGGGAGAGCAGGCCGCAATTGGACAGCGCGTTCATCTGCCACTCCGTGGCTTCCTTCTGGTCGAGGAACCACCAGGCGGAACCGAATTGGATCTTGCCGGCGATGCGGCCGTCCTGGAAGTTGCCGGCCATGGTGGCGAGGACGTAGTTGTCGGCGGGGTTGAGGTTATAGATGATCGTGCGGGGCAGGGCGTTTTCGGATTCGAGGGCGTCGAGATAGTCGCCGAGGGCATCGGCCTGGGACCAGTCGCCGATGGAATCGTATCCGGTGTCGGGACCGAGTTCGGCGAGGCGGCGCGTGTTGTTGCCGCGGCGTGCTCCCAAGTGAAGTTGTTTCGTCCAGCCCTTTTCGGCGTCGAGGCGGCCGAACAGGAACATCATGAAGGATGCAAACGCGGTGTGTTCTTCAGGAGTTACGTACTGGAATGCGCGGGCCTTTTCGTAGATCTCGGCAGCTTCGGACTCGGCGCAGGGCGCGCCGAAGCAGTGGTTCAACCCGTGGTCGCTGAGACGGCAGCCATGGTCGTGGAAGGCGTCGTGACGGGACTTGATGGCGTCGATGAAGGACTGGAAGGAGTCTACATCGGTGTTGGCGGCGGTTGCCAGGCGGCCGATCCAGACATTGAAGGTTTCGGGTTGATGGACGCCGAGCGCCTTGTCGGGACGGAAGGCGGGAAAGACGCGCGCGGGGCAAGTGGAGGCGGCGATCTGGCGGTGGTAGGCGAGATCGTCAGTGGGATCGTCGGTGGTGCAGAGGGCGCGGACGCGGAACTTCGCCAGGATGCCGTGAGCGGTGAGCGAATCGCCGGCGAGCAGCTCATTGGCCTGGTCCCAGACGCCGGCGGCGGTGGATGAGTCGAGGAGACAGTCGATGCCAAAGTAGCGCTTCAGTTCGAGGTGGGTCCAGTGGTAGAGGGGGTTGCGGAGGGTCAGGGGAACAGTGTTGGCCCAGGCAAGGAATTTGTCGCGAGGATCGGCGTTGCCGGTGACGAGGGATTCGTCGACGCCGGCGGCGCGCATGGCCCGCCACTTATAGTGGTCGCCTTCGAGCCAGATCTCGAAGAGGTTGGCGAAGCGGCGATTGAAGGCGACGTCCTGCGGCGGGAGATGGCAGTGGTAGTCGAGGATTGGCTGCGGCTCGGCGAAGGTGTGATAGAGGCGCCGGGCGGTGTTGGTTTCGAGAAGGAAGTCGTCGTGGATGAAAGACATGGCTGTTCCTATTTGAGAGTGAGGGGCTTTTCAAGTGCCATTGTCTCGCAAAGCCGGCGGGGGAGGACCGGCGAGCGCGGAAATGGCAGGAGCCGGGGGGATCTGTTGCGTCGTGCGTGCGGAGGGACGCGCTCTCTTCGTTCGCGGCCTCTGTAATTCGGGGTTCAGGTCAGTATTTGGGCGCCGGCGGGGCTTTTGGGGACCCGCTCTCTTCGTTCGCGGTTCCGGCCTACAGGGGCGTTGGGGCGCGGCTTTCATGGATATTTTTGGGCCGGCGGCCCATGGGCGCTCTGCCGAAAAACGCGCTGAACACCCGCTCTGTCGAAAAACGGGCCTGGTTGCTTGGGGGAGGACGGGCTGAAGCCCTTCGCAGGCTGAACAGGCTGCTGAAAAACCCACCTGGATTCT
>CAZLDN010000329.1:0-1957 GCA_964558355.1 uncultured Candidatus Solibacter sp. | reverse complement strand
CCCCCTCTGCCACACCCCTCAATCCTGCTAGAATTCTCTCCAAACCACTCCATGTCCCCGCATGAATTTGTCTCTAAGTGGCGCGCGTCCACACTCAACGAACGCTCCGCCTCTCAGGAGCATTTCATTGATCTCTGCGGCCTCCTCAGTGAACCCACCCCCGCCCAGGCCGACCCCGCCGGCGCCTGGTATCGTTTCGAGAAAACCGTCTCCAAGACCCTCGGCGGCGACGGCTCGGCCGACGTCTGAAAACAAGGCTGTTTCGGCTGGGAGTACAAGGGGAAGCATCGCGACCTCCATCAAGCCTACGCTCAGCTTTTGAACTACTCCGTCGCACTCGAAAACCCGCCCCTGCTCATCGTCTCCGACATGGAGACCATCCGCGTCCATACCAACTTCACCAACACAATCCAGCAGATCCACAACATCCGGCTCGACGACCTCTTCGAACCCCAAACCCGCGCCCTCCTCAAATCCGCCTTCGCCAATCCCGAAATTCTCCGCCCCGGTATCACCCGCGAATCCCTCACCGCCGAGGCTGCCGCCAAATTCGGCGCCCTCGCCGAGACGCTCCGCAATCGCGAACACGAACCCCACGCCGTCGCCCACTTCATCACCCGAATCCTCTTCTGCCTCTTCGCCGAGGACATCGGCCTCCTCCCCGAACGCCTCTTCACACGCCTCCTCGAATCCGCGCGCAAGCAGCCCGCCAACTTCTCCTCCCTCGCGTCCGGCCTCTTCTCCACCATGCGTGACGGCGGAACTTTCGGCGTCGATCCCATCGAATGGTTCAACGGCGGCCTCTTCGACAGCGGCATCGCCCTCCCCCTCACCCGCGCCGATATCGACCTCCTTCTTGATTGCGCCCTCCTCGACTGGTCCTCCATCGAACCTTCCATCTTCGGCACCCTCTTCGAGCGCGGCCTCGACCCCGACAAGCGCTCCCAACTCGGCGCTCATTACACCGACCGCCAATCCATCCTCCGCATCGTCCAACCCGTCGTCCTCGATCCCCTCATCAACGAGTGGGCCGCTCTGAAACAGGACCTCGCCGCCCGCATCGCCTCCTCCACCTCCAAGGCCGCCTTCAGTGCCGCCCGCAAGCTCTATACCGATTTCCTCGCCCGCCTCCGCTCCACCCGCGTCCTCGATCCCGCCTGCGGTTCCGGCAACTTCCTCTATCTCGCTCTGCTCGGCCTGAAAGACCTCGAATACGAGGTCATCGCCCAGGCAACCCAACTCGGCTTCCCGCCGGACTTCCCCAAAATCGATCCCCGCAACGTCCTCGGCATCGAACTGAACCCCTACGCTGCCGAACTCGCCCGCGTCACCATCTGGATCGGCCAGATCCAGTGGATGCTCAGCCACAACCTCAGTCTGAATCGCAACCCCGTCCTTCAGCCCCTCAACCAGATCGAAAATCGCGACGCGCTTCTCACCCCGTCGTGGGGCGGGCTTCAGCCTGCGAAGGGCTTCAGCCCGCCCGCTTCCGAGCCGCAAATCCCGGCTCTCGGGGGAGTCGAAACCAACTGGCCCGAAGCCACGGCCATCGTCGGCAACCCGCCCTTCCTCGGCGACAAGAAGATGATCTCCGTCCTAGGCGAGGACTACGCCGCCCGCCTCCGCAAGGTCTTTGAAGGCCGCGTCCCCGGCGGGGCCGATCTCGTGACGTATTGGTTCGAAAAAGCCCGCTACCAGATCGAACGCGGCCAAGCCCAACGCGCCGGCCTCGTCGCCACCAACTCGATCCGTGGCGGCGCAAACCGCCAGGTCCTCGACCGCATCATCAAAACCGGAGCCATCACCCACGCCTGGTCCGATGAACCCTGGGTCGTCGAAGGTGCAGCCGTCCGCGTCTCACTCGTCTGCTTCGCCAAGGAGGCCAAGGGGTCGCTAAGGGGTCGGCCTTATAGCTGGTATGGGCGTGTTTTAAGTGAAGCGCGTTTTCCACAGCCGC
>CAZLDN010000328.1:0-2003 GCA_964558355.1 uncultured Candidatus Solibacter sp. | reverse complement strand
GATCAGACATCAGTAGGGCTGCCTCCTCTCATCTCCAGCTAACGACGCCCGTAGACAGCGATGCCCGTGCCAAGGCTGATGGCGGCTTCGATCGAGCGTGTGGTGGCTCTCTTGACACCACTGTCAGGGATGTAGAGAATGTCGTCGGGCTCCAGTTCGATGTCCTTGTCCTTGCCGGCGAGGATCCGTTTGACGTTGACCGCGATCTCGGCGCGGCTCCGCGGATCGGATGTCTTCCGCATGATCCTCGCGTTAGCTTCCTTGGAGAAGCGGTCCAGGCCTTCGGACATGGAAAGGGCCTCGAGGACAGTGACGCTTGCGCGTTCGCCGAGGACATAGCCGCCGGTCTTTTTGACCGCGCCCATGACATACACCATTTTCCCTTTGGGAACGGTGATGACGTCGTGCGGTTTGACCGGGATGTTCTTATGGGGTGCTTCGCCTTCGAGAATCTCCTTGACGCCCACCTCGGCCACATAGTACTGGCCGGTCGAGTCCTCGGCAACGCCATCGAGTGGAATGGGACCCCATTCCTTGAGGCGGGCGATATGGATTGAGTAGCCGGCATCCGGGCGGAGGCCGCCAGCTTTTGAGATGGCTTCCATGAGGGTCATGCGCCCCTGGACCTGATGCACACCGGGTTGCGTGACCGAGCCGAGGACACTGATGGGCTGACTGTGCATCTCCTTGATCGAGACGGTGACATCAGGCTTGCGCAGATCGCCCTTTAATCGGTCAGCGATCTTGACTACAAGCTGGTCAACTGTAAGGCCTCCAGCTTCGATGCGTCCCGCCACGGGGAGGTTGATGTTCCCGCGCATGTCGACCCGAAACGGGAACTTCCCGACCTCCTCCATGTCCAGTACCGATATCTCGAGCAGGTCTCCGGGGCCGAGGATGTAGCCCGTGGGCACGACTACCTGCGTCTCAGCGCTTCTGCCGGGAATTGGGGCAAACAGAAGGACCATGAGCGCGGCGACGACGAGGACGACCCACTCCTGCCATTGAATCCTGCGAATTAGTCGCATGCTGATTGTCCGAGCTTCACGCTCAGCCTCGAAACTTCGCTCTGGAGCACGGAGACCCGTTCATCGAGTTCCTGGATGCGCGAAAGGACCGCAGCATCTCCGTTGCGCCCGCGAGGAGCAGCCATGAGTTGCGTCACCGCCTCGCGCACGAAGTCGCTGACACTTCTTGCGCCCCGGACCGCGCAGATTGATATAACTTGCCCGTACTCCTCATTCGAGAGACGGATGGTGAGCAACTTGTTCCGCCGGTTCAAAACTGACATTTCGCTGCTACCTCGCAGGTTCCACGAGTTCGCTATCCACCTCAACCGAGACGGAGCGGTGAAGCATTTCCACGGTTAGTACGAATCGCCACTGATTGCGAACCCTCTGCAGAATCCCTTCCATCTCCTGCAGGGGGCCCTTTGTGATGCGGACACGGTCGCCCACCTTGAGGTATGGGTGGGGGCAGACCTGCAGGCCGCTGGCGACCAGGCGCCGGACAGCCTTGATTTCCTCGTCGGGGATAGGGACTGGGGTTCCGCCGAAGCCGACGACATTAATGACGCCGGGAGCCTCGAGGACGGGAGAAAAGCGTCCGGAGTCCATTCGAACGAAGAAATAGCCATCAAACAAAGGCATCTGGACGACTTTTGCGCGGTCAGACCACTGCCGCCGGGTTGGGTAGACGGGAAGAAAGGGCTCGATGCCGCGGGCCTCGACAAACCGGGCGGCCACACTCTCGTGCCGCGCCCGTGTCCGAACTGCGAACCACATCTCTGAACGTCCTTCGAGGTAGGCTTCGCCCCTCTCAGTCACATTGGACCGCCCGCCGATGCCCTTATTCGGGGATACTCATGCTGCTCTTACCTCGGCCCTGCGGCGCTTGGGGCAAGAGGATTACTCTCAAAAGGGAGTAATACGAATGATGCACGATCCAGAGTGCGTATTCCGAGCGATGCCGATCAGCGTTCCGAACTGATGCCGATCGCGATT
>CAZLDN010000327.1:0-2037 GCA_964558355.1 uncultured Candidatus Solibacter sp. | reverse complement strand
CCGGTTGCCCGGCAGCCTGCCCGCGCGGTCCAGTGCCAAGCAGCCCGCTCCCGGAAGTTGACGTGGGATTGGCGGGCGAGTAGTCGAAGCAATCGTCTGAGACGTGACTCACAGCTTCCGCACAGAACTTGATTTGCTGCTGGCGGCAGAAGTGAAACACCGGCTCCCAGCCGTTCTTGAAACGGTTCGGCCAACCGCCAGGCACACCGTTATCTGTCTTGCGCCAGCAGAACTGATCCACAAACCGCCAGCCCCACTGGCGCCGGTGGGCAATGACCAGATCCATCACGTACAGGTCCCGCTCCCCTTCGTCTGCGTGTTCCTTGATGTTCAGGAAAAAGGAACCGTCCGGTGCCAGCACCGACCTGACGCCGGCGGCCACCGCCCGAAACCACTCCACATACTCGTCAGGAGGCACAGGCTTGAAGCCGCTCGATGTGTCGTACTCGCGCTGCGCCGCGTACGGCGGCGACGTAATCGCCACATGGGCCAGGGAATCGCCAAACAGGGCGCGAATCGTATTCCCATCGCGGCAGTCGCCGCAGATCAAGCGGTGCGGCCCGATCAACCACACGTCACCAGGCACCGTAACCGGCTGTGCAGGAGGTTCGGGAACCGCCCCTTCCGCCGCAGCCGCATCTTCGGTCGCAGTTGCTGCGGCGCCCTCGAGCAACTCGCGCAATTCCTCGTCGGAGAACCCTACCACCGCCAGGTCGAACCCATCAGCCTCGAGCGACGACATCTCCTCGCGCAGCATCGCCTCGTCCCATCCGGCATTCAGCGCGAGTTTGTTGTCCGCCAGGATGTACGCCCGCCGTTGAGTTGCGCTGAGATGATCGAGCACGATCACCGGCACCTCAGCCAACCCGAGCTTGCGCGCCGCCAACAGCCGCCCGTGGCCCGCCACGATCCCATCCGTGGAATCGACGAGGACCGGATTGGTGAAGCCGAACTCGACGATGGACGCCGCGATCTGGGCCACCTGCTCTGCGGAGTGTGTCCTGGCGTTCCTCGCGTAAGGGACCAGGCGGTCCAGCGGCCAGAGTTCAATGCGCCGCGCCATCGCCGGAATGGTTGTTCCCACGCCCATGCTAATGGAAACCCTCAGTCACCGGTGGGTGGCCACCGGCCACCGGCCACCAATTATTTCTTGTGTCGCTAGCGCATTTATGCAAATGAGACACCGGCCCGCGAAAGTCGCCAGGAAGGACCCAAGATTGCCTCAGGCTACCAGGCAGTCCGCAACCACTTGGAGGAACACACCGCGCGTCGTCACCGGCATGCCGTCGTCGTCTCGCCCATCGACTCGGCGAAGCTCCCAGCACCGCCTGCCGTTGTCGAGGTTCTGAAGGAAGCTGTACCGGGTGCCACTCCGTGCGTGTGTCTCGACCGGGTTGCTACCGTCTTCCTTGCATAACCAGATCGCCCGGAGGTTCTTCTTCCGCCCGTACGAAGCCTTCACGTAGCCGCCAGCCACCAGCCGTTCCGCCGCTTCGAGCGTTCGAAAGCCCATAGAGCTTCCATCTGGGGAGTAGTACGGGATCTGGTCAGCAGGCTTCATCAGGACACACTTCGGGTATCGCAAAAAAGGGAAGGAGTTTCGTGAGAGTCCCGTCTCTCGGGCGAGGCCGCGCTTACCTCTCCTGAATATCAGGAACGGAATTCAGTCGTCAACAGTAAAGTGATTCGGCCAGGGAGGAGTGGCGGGGTGGGGCGCGACGGGCAACATCCTTATAGGGAAAACAAATGTTTTCGTCGTCTCCAGCAGACAACAAGCGTGAAAAACGGTGCCCACGGTGCCCAAACTCGGCACCTCATTGAATCGAAAGGCTTGGTCGTGGGCGGCGTCGAATCCACACGCTGCCCATGGGTGCCCAAAGGCAAAACGGCGAGTTTGGACTCCAAATGGACTCCAGGGAGGAGTCTGGGAGGTGGGTGGGGCTTGTAAGTCTTTGAAACGTTTGGTCGGGCCGCCGGGATTCGAACCCGGGACCTCTTGCACCCCAAGCAAGCGCGCTAGCCAGGCTGCGCCACGGC
>CAZLDN010000326.1:0-2050 GCA_964558355.1 uncultured Candidatus Solibacter sp. | reverse complement strand
AATATGTGGACTGCGGTGTTTCCGCGTCAGACCGGATTCCATGGGCAACGATTCATCAGATACGATTGTGCGGCTTGGCGACGCCGCCGTAGTTCTTCAGCATGGCGCAGATACGTCGCGCTTCAAGGTGCATACCGCGTCGCTAAACGTGCTACCAGGCCGCCGGCCGGTTCATCTCTGCATGGCAGGGCCCCGAGGATCGGTGATCGTGGAACTCTCCCGCATCGCCTTTTGGCGGCTCACGGCCGAATTCCACGAACGGTCGATCGCTGCCAATGATTCTGACGCCAAGCAGTCCGGGAGGCGTTCGTGATGGGTCCCGGCGATCTTGGCATCGTGGTAGCGCGGCTTGTGGAAGACCCGGCGATCCTCGGCCTAGGCGATCTGGATCTGAAGCGCACCGCGTCGCATCCCGGCCAGGTCAGCTTAGTCCTCCAAGACCGCGCGGGTTCGATCCTCTACGTGGTGGAACTACAACCTGGCCCCACCGACGACCGCCACGTCATCCGCGTCGTCGAGCGCTGGGCGGCGGAACGGAAACGCCACCCGCGCAACCGGTGCTTTGCCGTGCTCGTGGCCGAAGAGATCGCGCCCCGTTACCTGAACGTTCTGCAAACGATCAGCAGAGCCGTCCCGGTGGTGGCGATGGAGATGCGGATGCCCGAAGCCGCGGGAATCGCTACGCTGCAGTTCGCACGTGTGGGGCTACGTCTACGCTGATTCGCGCCGCCAAGGAGACCCGAGCAGTTGTTCCACGTCGCGGACGAGTTGCGCGGCAGGGATATTCAGCGCCGCCGCAAGACTGAGCATCGTTCGCAGAGACGGGTTCATCTTGCCGCGCTCCAGCATGCTGATGTAGGTCCGGTGATACCCGCTCTCAAACCCAAGCAACTCCTGCGACATCTTGCGATGCTTCCGGGCGCGCAGCAACGCTTTGGCGAACGCTTCTTCCGGATTGAGACGGGCAGTTCGGCTTCTGCCATGCGGTTGCATGTGCAATTTGATACTGGCCGATTGCAGAGCATAGTTCTACAGAGTATACTCTTAGATTCCGTTCCCATCATCGAATCGCTCTTGGAGGGCGTGCTCCATGGCAGTGCCGCGATACATCAAGCTCGAACGAGTGCTTCTACAGAATCATCCAGACCTGGACGAGCGCTGGGTGCAGGCTCGGATCGGGGAAGATCCGGCGGTCCTGGGTCTTGGCGACCTGATCCTGAAGGACAAGGAACGAACCCAACCGCACGCGGGCCGGCTCGACCTGCTTCTGCAAGAGCGCGCAGCCAACCGCCGCTACGAAGTCGAAGTTCAGCTCGGCTCCACGGACGAGTCCCACATCATCCGGACGGTAGAGTACTGGGAAATCGAGCGGAGGCGATACCCGCTGTACGAGCACTGCGCCGTGATCGTGGCAGAGGACATTACCAGCCGGTTTCTCAACATCATCGGTCTCTTCAACGGCGCGATTCCTCTCATCGCTATTCAGATGCAGGCGTTCCGGGTGAACGCCGACGAGGTCACGCTCGTGTTTACCACTGTGTTGGATGAACTCGTCCGCGGTCCAGAAGATGAGGAAGAAGAGATTCGCGAGTGGACTGATCGCGCCTACTGGGAAGGCCGGGGAACGCCGGCGACCATGGCCACGCTCGATGGAGTCTTCAAGATCGTGCAGGAGCTCGATCCGTCCCTGGAGTTGAAGTTCAACAAGTTCTATGTGGGGCTGGCCACGGACGGGCAACCGCACAATTTTGTCCGTTCCCGCCCGCAGAAGAAGGCGCTGATGTTGACCATCCGGCTCCGGCCGTCGCCTGAGATACAGGCCCGCTTGGAAGAGAGCGGCCTCGAGACCCTCGACTACAACAAACGCGAAGGGTATCGGATCCGGCTCGGGGCCGACGACTTGAAAAATCGGGGCGACGTGTTGCGGCAGTTGATCGAGATGGCGTTCCGCAATCACCTCGGGTGAGTGCCACAACGCAGGCGGCATCGCACAGACGGAGAGGGTGTCCCGCGTTTAGTTGAAGGTTGTTTCGGCGGGCATCATTGATCG
>CAZLDN010000325.1:0-2078 GCA_964558355.1 uncultured Candidatus Solibacter sp. | reverse complement strand
GTCATACCGGCTGTCCTCTCAACAACATCATTCCCGACTGGAATGACATGGTCTATCACGACCGCTGGCAACAGGCCATCCGCCGCCTTCACACCACCAACAATTTTCCCGAATTCACCGGCCGCGTCTGCCCCGCGCCGTGCGAATCGTCCTGCGTCCTCGGCATCAACGAGCCGCCCGTCTCCATCAAGGCCATCGAACGCACCATCATCGACCACGCCTTCTCATCCGGCTGGATCCAACCCGAACCGGCCGCCGCGCGCACAGGTAAGAAGGTCGCCATTGTCGGCAGCGGACCCGCCGGTCTGGCCGCCGCTCAACAACTCGCCCGCACCGGCCACCTTGTCACCGTCTTTGAGAAGTCTGACCGCATCGGCGGACTCCTCCGCTACGGAATCCCCGACTTCAAGATGGAGAAGCACCACATCGACCGCCGCATGAAGCAGATGGAAGCCGAAGGCGTCACCTTCCAAACAAATGCCCATGTCGGCGTCACCGTCTCCATCGGCGAACTCCGCTCCACCTTCGACGCCGTCCTGCTTGCCGGCGGCGCCGAACATCCCCGCGACTTGAAGATCCCCGGCCGCGAACTCAAGGGCATCCACTTCGCGATGGACTTTCTGCCCATGAACAACAAGCGCCGCGCCGGCGACAAAATCCCCGCCGATCAATGGATCTCCGCCCAGGGCAAGAACGTCGTCATCATCGGCGGCGGCGACACCGGCGCTGACTGTCTCGGTACGACTCACCGCCACAAAGCCGCCTCGGTCCGCCAGATCGAAATCATGCCCCTGCCCCCGGCCGATCGAGCCGAATCGACCCCCTGGCCCCTCTGGCCCCTGATGCTCCGCACCGAGTCCTCGCATGAAGAAGGCGGCGAACGCATCTGGTCGACCACCGCCACCCGTTTCATAGGAGACGCGAGCGGCAACGTGAAGGCCCTCGAAACCGTGGAAGTCGGCCCAGCCCCGAAATTCGAGCCCATCAAGGGAACAGAACAGCAGCATCCAGCCGGCCTGGTCCTTCTGGCCATGGGCTTCCTGGGCCCGGTCCGCCAGGGAATGCTCGACCAACTCGGCGTCGAGCTCGACAACAGCGGCAACATCAAAACCACCGAAGATTACATGTCGTCAGTTGAAGGGGTCTTCGCCGCTGGAGATATCCGCCGTGGCCAGTCCCTGGTGGTCTGGGCCATCGCCGAAGGCCGCAGAGCCGCCCGGGGAGTGGACCAATACCTCATGGGCTCCTCCCGCTTGCCGGACTGAGCGATCCTAGCGCGGTGCGGCCGAAATAATGGCCGCTAGCTTCGAGGGGATAGGAGATAGGAGGTTTCAAAGGTGCACCCCCCTGCCTCCGGCAGCTCATCCGGGGGCGCGCGTGTTTGGCGTGAGGCTCTCGATTGGGAGAACTGGGTTGTGCTCGTGGTTAGGGGGGCCTCCGCGTAGTCAGTCGCTCATGAGAAGCGGTGGTTACAGTGAGCCACTCCTCGGGGTAGCCCAACGCGGCAAACTCGCACATGGCTCCTCCGCATTCTCCACTGTCGTGGTCCAGGACCCGACCGCACCGATGCCCTGCATCAGGTGGTTCAGCTCTCGTCGAGAGATGACAGCAGGTGATCAAGAGCTTCGTCAACTCCTAGAGCCGCCCGACGGGCTCTGCTATAGAGATCGCTCATGGTTCTGAAGGCATCTCCCGAGATCTTGAGCTCTTCAACGGAGTTTCTCAGTTCGACGTCACTGGCTCTCTCTATCTCAAGCCCGTCCTCGTCATAGACAGTTATCACGTAGTCCGGTGCCTCCTGCCCTGAAGGCCTGATCTCACCTATTCGCACAGAGAACTTCGGGAAGGCTGTTTGGTAGTTATTCCCGCGAGGCGTTGCCTCCCAGGAGATCGAGCCCTCGATCGTCTTCTCCAGTAAGCGTTTCACGAGTTGCCAGAGCTTCTGCTCGATCGTCATAGAATCTAGGCTCCAATCGACCGCTGTACCACAGTCAGAATTTCGTATAGCTTGTCAGCTTGTTCCGCTGCGTATTCCAGCGAAGCCGATCACTGATTCCAATCTGATGGCGATCAGGATT
>CAZLDN010000324.1:0-2079 GCA_964558355.1 uncultured Candidatus Solibacter sp. | reverse complement strand
CCACCATCCCGCCGCCCCGCTATACTCGCCTACTAAGGACCTCCAATCGTGACTACCCGCCTAGCCTTGGCCCTCTCCCTTCTTGCCGTCTCCGCCTCAGCCGCTGACGGCCCGTCCATTTTCCGTGACCCCGCCCTGTCGAAGACCACCATCGTCTTCGAGCACGCCGGCGATCTTTGGTCAGTCCCCCGCGCCGGTGGCACGGCCACGCGACTGACCTCCGGTACAGGTATTGAGGCCAAGCCCATCTTCTCGCCCGACGGCGCGCAACTCGCCTTCACCGGCGAATACGACGGCAACGTCGATGTCTACACCATCCCCGCCGCCGGCGGCGTCCCCAAGCGCGTCACCTACCATCCGTCCACCGACGCAGCCCTCGCCTGGACCCCTGACGGCAAACTCATCCTCTTCGCCTCCGGCCGCTCCTCCCCCAACGGCGCCACCCAGCTCTTCACCATCTCCCCAGAGGGCGGCCCCGAAACCAAGCTCCCCCTGCCCATCGGCTACGAAGCCGCCTACTCCCCCGACGGTGCTCAAATTGCCTACGTCCCCATGCGCCGCCCTTTCAACGCCTGGAAACGCTACCGCGGCGGCGCCACCACCCCAGTCTGGATCGCGGACCTCTCAACGTCGAAGGTCGAAAAACTCCCTCGCCCCAACTCCAACGACTTCAACCCCATGTGGACCGGCGGCCGCGTCTGGTTCCTCTCCGACCGTGATGGCCCCGTCACTCTCTTCTCCTACGACCCCAAAACCAGGAAGATCGCCCGCGCCCTCGAAAACAAGAGCTTCGACTTCAAATCCGCCTCCGCCTCGTCCGATGCGATTGCCGTCGAACAATTCGGCGCCATTCATCTCTACGACCTGAAATCCGCCAAACTCACCCCCGTCTCCATCACCGTCTCCGGCGACATGCCCGAAGTCCGCGAACGCCTCGTCAACGTCTCTTCCCGCCTCCGCTCCGCCGGCATCTCTCCTTCCGGCGCCCGCGCAGTCTTCGAAGCCCGCGGCGAAATCCTCACCGTCCCCGCCGAAAAAGGAGATCCCCGCAATCTGACCAACACCACCGCCGTCATGGAGCGCGACCCCGCCTGGTCCCCCGACGGCGCGTCCATCGCCTACTTCTCCGACGCCTCCGGTGAATATGAACTCCACATCGCCCCGCAAAGCGGCGCTGGCGACCTCAAGAAGATCAAGCTCGACGGCAAGCCCACCTTCTACTCCATCCCCCGCTGGTCGCCCGATTCAAAGAAGATCGCCTTCATCGACGCCCACATGACCCTCTGGTATGTAGACATCACCACATCAGCCCCGCCCGTCAAGGTCGACAAGAACCGCTTTTACGGCCGCAACTCCCAGCTCGCCGCCTCCTGGTCGCCCGACTCCAAATGGATCGCCTACGCCAAGGCCCTGCCCAACTTCCTCGGAGCCATCCATCTCTACTCCCTCGAATCCGCCAAATCCACCCAGTTCACCGACGGCATGAGCGACGCCGCCCACCCCGTCTTCGACGCCGGCGGCAAGTTCCTCTACTTCACCGCCTCGACCGACTCCGGCGCTTCCCTCCAGCCCGACATCCACTCCTTCTCCCGCCCGACAACCCGCAGCATCTACCTCGCCGTCCTCACCAAGGACGAACCCTCGCCCCTTGCTCCCGAGAGCGACGAAGAAAAACCTCCCGCCAAGCCCGGCGAAGCGAAACCCGCCGATGCCGCCAAACCAGCCGATGCCGCCAAACCAGCCGATGCCGCCAAACCAGCTGATGCCGCCATGCCCGCCGATGACGCCAAGCCCGCCGCTCCTCCCAAGCCCGAGCCGGCGAAACCCGTCGAAGTCAGAATCGATTTCGACAACATCCTCCAGCGCGTCCTGACCCTCCCCATGCCCGCCCGCCGCTATGTCGAACTGCAAGCCGGCAAGGCCGGCACGCTCCTCGCCATGGAATCGCAGTCGTTCCTGTTCGGCGGAGGCGGCGAACCCGGAGCCACCGTCCATCGCTTCGACCTTAAGGCCCGCAAAGCGGATGTCGTCACCAGCGGAGTGGGCTACTTCGAAATGTCCCGGGGCGGCGAGAAATAC
>CAZLDN010000323.1:0-2087 GCA_964558355.1 uncultured Candidatus Solibacter sp. | reverse complement strand
GTTTCAGGCCTGATCATCTGCGAGTTTTTCAGCAACCTGTGAAGCCTGCCCCACTTTGCGGCGTTTGGGTCTTCTGGAACGCGCGGACTCAGTTACTCGGCGCTGGCGGCCGGGTGTAGATTTCGACCCATTGGCCTTGCTCCTGGTAGAGGTGCGCGAGGCGGAATTTGTAGCGCGTCTCGAGTTCGTCACCTGAAACCGGGTCCTCGAAGCCTAAGGTCTGGCGGGCGGCCCAACGGAAGGCGCGGTTGCGGAGGAGATTGTAGTCGGGATCCCAGTCGCGGGAGAAACGGACGAGGATATCGTAAGACTTCGGATCCACGCCGGTGATGGAGGCGGCAGTGAAGGAAGGCAGTTCGGTGACCTGGAAGGGTGTTCCGACGTAGCCCAGACGGGGGTTGGAGAGTTGAGCGCTGAGGGGCCAGATGGTGGCCACGCGGGCGCCGGGATAGCGGGTTTCGAGCGTTTGGGCGGCGCGGGACTGGAGGCGCGTGAACGTCTCGATGGCCAGGTTGTTCTCGTAGGGGAAGGGCCAGAACAGCGGGTTGATGAAGAGTCCGGCGACCAGTCCGGCGACCATGGCCGCATACGAGAGCCAACGGCGATTCACCCCATAAGCCGAGAACCCGACCAGGGCGGCGGCGTAGAAGATGGGCAGGACGGGCAGCATGTAGCGTTCAAGGACTGCGCCGCCCAGGACCGAGACCATCAGGATGTGCAGGAGCGCGAATGTAGCGGCAATGGCCCAGCGGCGGCGGCGGAAGAGTCCGGCGGAGATGCCAGCCAGGATGCCGAGCGAGGCGATCCAATGGAAGTTGCCGATGAAGAGGAAGTAGAAGCGGCGCAGGAGAGAGAAGCCGATGTGGGAGAGGCGGAGGGTCCAGAGGAGGTTGTAGCGGCCGAATTCGGAGTTGCCAAACCAGGAGCCGGTGCGGTGGTGGAGGTAGAAGAGCCAGACACCGAGTACGGCGACGGGGATCAGGTAGGACGCGGCGCGGCGGAAGCGATTCTCGAAACAGAGCCAACCGCAGAGGACGAGGGGGAGAAGGACGCCGGTTTCCTTGGTCAGGACGAGTAGGGAAGCGACGATCACCGCGGGCCAATGGCGTTCCGCAAGGAAGAGGTAGAGGGCCAGACAGGTCAGGGCGGCGGCGGGGAGGTCGAGTTGGACGAGGAGTGACTGGGTAAAGACCAAAGGCGAAAGCGCCAAGGCGAGGGTGGCGAAGAAGGCGGGCAATCCCGGCACCGAACCGCAGAGTTCGATGGAGAGCAGGAAGGCGGCCATCAGAAGCAGTGCGCCGATGAGCAGCATGGCGCAACGCGCGACGAGCAATGAGGGGGTGAATATCTTCCAGGCCAGCGCGACCCAGGCCATGACGGCGGGCGGGTGGATGTTGGGGGTGGCCGAGGTTGGGATGAACTGGCCCGCGGAGAGAATGTCCCAGGCGGCTGGAACGAACTGGCCCACCTCGTCCCAGTAGTAGGGCATGCGCAGGAGCCCGAAGTGGAGGACGTAGACCGATATGACGAAGAACGCGAAGAACTTGAGGTAAGTGGACAGGCGAATATTGCGGCGAGGGCGCCTGCGGACTTTCTCTGGCGTCGCGTCCGTCATGAGCAGGGTACGGAGAAGCTACTGAACGATGCTGGTTTCGCCTTTAGGTTCCAGGCGGATTTCGCCGAATGCGGTTTCGTATTGCTGGACGTTCTGCTGAAGGACGTTCAGCAGCGCCTTGGCCTGTTGAGGGCTGAGGTAGATGCCCTGGAAGTTGCGGATGGTGACGTGGTCGGGACGGGATTGCTGTTGGATGTTGCCGAACATCAGGTAGAAGTCCCAGAGCGAGACGCGGAGTTGGACTGAGTTGGCGTAGGCGTCACGGAAATCCGGGGCGGTTTGCAGGTCGACGGAAGGCTGCGGGTGCTGGGGGTGCATAGGCCACATGGTATCAGGGGTGGTGGGGGCCGGGACAAGGGCCTGCGCGCGGCGCGATCCAGGAGATCCGGCTTCTACCTTGAGAAAGCCCGAATGCGGCGACAGTGAAGGCGCAAATCGAGTGGCTGCAAGCGGCGCCGGCGAAGTGAGGGGA
>CAZLDN010000322.1:0-2119 GCA_964558355.1 uncultured Candidatus Solibacter sp. | reverse complement strand
CGCCAGGACCGGGGCGGCCCGGTTCGCCCATCTGGAATTCCCGGGATGAAATGAACGGTTCCATCCTCAAGGCGGCGAATGCCCCGAATGCCCCCACCCGCCCAGTTCAAATCGAATGGCGAGCGCCCTGCCCCTGCGTTCAGACCCTCCGATCTGAAGGTATTCCTCAGACGGCGCTCCGCTTCCGAATTCAAACCAAACTTCTCCGCAACAAGAGGTATTGACAGGATGCGGCTGGAAGCGTACCATCTTTGTGCAAGTATCAGCTAACAAGATCGATTTCTGGCTTGTTGGTTCAAACCACGGAGGAGACGGACAAAGATGAGACCGACGAAAGTTCTGTTGATGTGTTTAATTGCCGGCGTTGGCCTGCAGGCCGCAACGATCATCGGCACGCCGGCGACTGGCGGGAACAGCTTCCCGTTTGGCAGTAGTTCAGGAACACGATACCAGCAGGTGTACGATGCCACCGGCTTCCCGGATCCGCTGACGATCACCGGCCTGACGTTCTACAACAGCCTTAACCCAGGTACGACCACGGCGGCAAGGACCTATACCATTCACCTTTCAACGACGCCGGCTGCGGTTGATGCCCTCAGTGGGACGATGAATGACAACGTGGGCTTGGATGATGCGCTGTTCGCAATCTATGTCGGCGGGGAAGTGGTGAACGGTTCGTTCACAATCCTTGGCGCTCCGTTCTACTACAATCCGAGTGCGGGCAATTTGCTGATGGATATTTTCGTAACTGGTAGTGGGACGCCTGGTTCGGGTTTCGACGCGCGAAACGGTGATGCAGGGGGGGTGTTCAGCCGGATGCATGACTTTGGAACGGGCTACGCGGGATATGGACTCGTCACCGGCTTCGAAACCGGGACTGTGATCCCCGAACCGGGAACGATGGGTTTGCTGGGTCTCGGACTGGGGTTGGCGGCCTGGCGGAGGGCCCGGAAGTAAGCGGCAGGCCTTTGCGCGAAGGATGACATCAGGCAAATGGGCGGCCCTGGCGGGCCGCCCGTTTTGTTTGGGATGAGGGTGAACTCGAACTTGCGGTTTAGCGCCACTCGTCCCAGTTGATATTGCGCATGTCGCCGTTGCGCAGGAAGCCAAGGGGTCGGCCTGCGAGCCGTGACTCCAACGAAACGGCCAACTGCCATCTGACGGGACGGATTCAGCCCCGCCTCCCGCAATCTTCGTGGAATCGTGAGCTTGACTTGAGGGGATTCATGGTCAAGAATCGCTGTCAGAGATGTGGCTGTCCCGCCTTCAAGCCATCCTGAGCTTGCGGCGAAGCAGTTGTCATGCAGAGCGCGATCACCGTCGGAAGTGGATGGCGAACCGGGTTTCCTGTGAAGGCCAGAGAGCCTGAACAGCGCGGTTACGCCGTAGCTGAGGAGGGACGATATGGAGAATCGACTGCGAAGGAGGCTGCCGGGCCTTTCCCGGCGTTGGCGGACGGCCGGCACAATCTTGTCCATGCGGTCCGCTACGGCGATCATTCTTACGGGGTTTTTCCTGGGCCACGTCTTGACGGCTCAGGATCCGTTGATTCTACAGGACGCCACGCCGGTCAGGATGAGGCTGAGCCAGACCTTGTCTTCCGAAACCGCCCGTGTCGGCGACACCGTGTCATTCGAGGTGCTGGAAGACATTCAAGTCAACGGATTAATCGTCATCAAGCAGGGCAGCGATGCCATAGCCACCGTCACCGAGGCCAAGGCCAAGCGGCGGATGGGCAAAGGGGGCAAACTCGACGTCAATATCGACTTTGTGCGCCTGGTCACAGGCGAGAAGGTCCCTCTGCGGGCGGTTCGCGAGGGCCAGGGCAGCTCGAGCACAGCCGGCATGACGGCCGGCATCGTCGTCACCTCGCTCGTCTTCTTTCCCGCCGCTCCGTTCTTCCTGTTCATGAAGGGCAAGGAAGTGACGATTCCCAAAGGCACGGAGATCACCAGCTACGTCCATAGCGACGTCCGGCTGGACGAGGCCAGACTCAGGGCCGCCTCCGTGAATGCGGGAGCGGCGCCCCGCACACCCGCGATAGCCTCAGCGCCGCCGCCTTCGCCCAGCCCGGCTCAACCCGCCGCGCCCGTCGCCGCAGCCCCGCCTCCCGCCGCAC
>CAZLDN010000321.1:0-2127 GCA_964558355.1 uncultured Candidatus Solibacter sp. | reverse complement strand
CGATCAGGGGCTTTGGCCTGGGGTTCGGGTGGAGCATGGGGGGAAGACCGAGGCTCGGCCCACGGGCGGGCCATGGGTGGAGACCAATACCGGGTTTCTCCGGTATGTCAGAAGTGTCGCTCCGGAGAAGGCTCTGTGGATTGCGAACCGGGCTCCGAAGGGGATGGTTCTGGATGGGAAGAAGCATGTCCATGCGTTGGCCGATGCGGCTTCGAATGGGGCGCGGTGGGTCCTCGATTTGGAAATGGGGCTGGCCGAGGGGATACGGAAAGGAGACGAGAAGGCGCTGGCCGATTGGGGGCGGATTGTGGCGGCGGCTCGTTTCCATGAGGCGAACCGGCGGTATTGCGAATGGGCGGATGGCGGGGGGCTGGGACTGGTTGAAGATGAGCGGATGGGGGCTTTGCTTTCGGGCGGGATCATGGACATGATCGTGGCCAAGCATATCCCGGTGAGGGCGGTTCGGCCGGATCAGTTGGGTGCGGCCGCGGGGATGGGGTTGCGGATGATTCTGAATGTCGATCCTTCGATGTTGAGCGAAGAAGAGACAGGGCAGGTGCGGGCCGTGGCGCGCGGCGGGGCGACCTTGGTGAACGGGCCTCCGGGGTGGAAGATGACGCTGCCGGAGGGCGGGGCGATTGTGTTCGGCGAAGAACAGTTGAAGCAGTTGGATGGGATCTGGCGGGAAGTGAATGGACTGATTGGGCGGCGGAATTTCGGGGTGAGGGTGTTTGGCGCGCCGGGGATGTTGTCGAACTTGAAGCGGTCGCCGGATGGGCGGCAGGCGGCGGTGCACCTGGTGAACTACACCGACTATCCGGTGCAGACGATTACGGTGCAGACGACGGAGAAGTGGGTCTCGGCGCGGCTGTTGACTCCGAAGGGGGAGAAGGCGCTGGAACTTTACGAAGGTGAAGAGGGGATGGCGTTTGACATCGAGCGGGTGGAGGACGTGGCGATTGTGGTGCTGGCCCGGATTCCTCAGTAGTGGCCCGTGCCAAGATTTCTTGTCTCTGGATGCCGGTCGAGGCGCTGGGTCCGCTCTCTCGAAAATCACGCCGGGCAACCCGCTCTATTCGTTCGCGGTTCCTTGGTGCGGCGCGCCTTTCGTGGGCCAACGGCCCATGGGCACTCCGCGCGAAGGGTCACAGCTCGACAGTTGAGCAGGATCGGCCACTCCCGCGGAGCCGGACCAGGGGTCCGGCGCGGACGAGGGCGTCCGCCCTCCTGATCGCGCGCACCTCCAGGCGTCCGTGATCACTTGCCTCGCAAGTATGTTATTCGCTCAACTCCCCGCAGGCGGATTAGCCGAAGCGGTAGAGGGCTTCGCCGAGTTTGAGGCCGCGGATGTCGATGTTCGACAGGTCGGCTGATCCTGCGCCGAGGCGTTCGGCTTCGAGCAGCATGTTGTCACAGGTTTTGAAGGGGCCTTGGCCGCGCGGGGCGCGCGGGTCGTAGCCCATCAGGGCGGTGGCGGCGGCGTCGGTGGACACTGGGTTGGTCCCGAGGATGAGCAGGCCGGGCTGGACGAGGCGGATGCCGGGATTCCAGGGGCCTTCGCCGCCGGCGATGGACTCGATGCCGTCGATGAACGCAATGTCGATGGGACGGGCGGCGCAGAGTTCGGCGACGATGTGGGGCATGCGGTGGCCGGGGTCGCGGGACGAGAGGGGGTCCAATTCCTGAGGGGCGTTCGTTGACGGGGCGCGCTTGCCGAGGTGGCAGACGTTGACGCGGCCCTTTTCGGGGGATTCGTTGGGGGCGTCGAGGCCGGCGTCGTCGCCATAGATGGAGGCCGGGGTGATGCCGAAGATGTTCTTCATGGCGAGGGTGACGCCGCAGGTTTCATGGTTTTTGAGCTTGGCCATGGAGACGAAGACATCGGTGTCGCGGTAGACGGGGTGGAGGTCGTAGGCAGGGAAGATGGAGGCGGAGTTGGGTACGCGGAAACGGGCATAGTCGCGGGCGCCGGCGAGCGAGTTGGTGTTGATGAGTTCGATGTTGGGGGCGGCGGCGCGGAGGAGGCGGAGGTTCCAGCCGGATTCGAGGAGGAATTCGCTTAGGGGGCCGGCGGTGGCCCAGCAGGATTCGACGAAGCGGATGCGGCGGGCGCCGGCGGAATGGAGG
>CAZLDN010000320.1:0-2138 GCA_964558355.1 uncultured Candidatus Solibacter sp. | reverse complement strand
TCAACCTCTGACAAGTAACATCTTACCATATCAGATAGCACCTACCTCTTGACAGATGGTGTAAGGTGGTCGCATGAACAGCAATGGATACCGTGACAACGGTTACGACCACGAGAACAGAGACGCCGATCTAGTGGCAGTCCTTGGTGGCGCGATCTTGGTTGCGGCGGCGGGATGCTTTATCGCGGGCTGGTTCTGGGCGCACTTTCTCTAGTTCCCAAAGAGGAACTTGCGGTACTTGTTGGCGGTGATGTACTCCCACTTCCACGCCAACTCCGCAATGCCGTCGTCCTTGTGGTCGATAACCCACGAGTCGCGCAACTTCGTCTTGTTTGCGTCGAACGCCTTATAGGTTTCAGTCTTCTCCACTAGCCCGATAGCCTCATCCTTGGCTGACTTCGGGTTCGTCCCAGATGCGACCAACTGGCCCGCCACTGACTCGACCATTGATTCGTACCAGTCGTTGAATGAGCCGCTGGCTGCCGCCTTGGTTTCTGGGTACGCCTTCTGGTAGTTGGCCCACGCCTTGTCCCAGATGTCCCAATACCCGGAGTCCCCGATCTGCTTCTTCTCGTCGTAGAGTTGCTGCACTTCCTGGGTGTGCTCCGCCCTGCGGCGCTGCTCGACCGCTGTCTTCTGCTCAGGCGTCCACGTAGCCTCAGCGTCCGCCAGGTACTTCGCCTGTGCGTCGAAATCGAGCAGGGAACTTGGGCCAGAGGCACGCGTGAAGGTGTCGTAGTATTCCCAGAGCGCACGGTCAATCGGGTCTTTCGGCTTGCCGTTGTCGAAGTTCCCGAGAAGTTCAATCGCCTTCTTCTTTTCGATTGCCTTGGTCATCTGGAGATTGCCGATTTCTTCGCGGAACCCGCGCGGGTCTTTCATGACTCCGTGCTCGTTCACGGGGTGGAGTTTCGCTATCTCGCCCTCAGCTGCCATTCTCTCCGCATCGATCTTGCGGCTCTCTTTAGCGAGGTCTGACTTGGATTCAATCTTCCCGTTCGACTTGTCCCATTCCTGCTGCTGGATTCCTGAGAGTTCGTCGTAGCGCGTGGCGGGCTTGCCGGTGACGGCGCTGACAATCCCAGAATCCTTCACGTTAGCATCGCGCTGTTCGCGCTCACTCATGGGGGTTGTCTTCAGACCGGACAAGCCGACGATGGTTTGGGCAATCCCGCCACCTTCGCCCTTGCCAACGTTGCTCAATCCGAACGGGGCAAAACTGCGGCCAAGGTTCTGCAACCCCTCACTGCTTGTGAAGCCGACATCTTCACCCCGGAAGTTCTTGCCAGTGCTGAGATCCCAGCCGTGACTCACGATAGGCGAAGCCTTGGAGCGAAGTCCGTATGTCAGGTCGGGCTTTTGCAGGCCCACCCCTGACTCTGTAATGGCCACGGGTGAGGCATTCACCGCGATGCGAAGCAATGAATCCCACGGCCCGAACAGGCTCACGTCCTGCCCAGCCACCCGGATTCGCATGAAGTTCGGATTCATCTTACCGCCAACGGTCAGGCGGAAGTCTGTTTCATTCCCGAGGGCTTCGTTGATTCCAACGGTCATCAAGACTCCGGTGCCGGTGAGTTTCAGCAGCGACTCCCTGGCGAAGTCGCCCTCAATCGTCCCGTCAGTCAGCGCCTTGCCAACCATCTCCAGTTGCGACTGGAAGAAGCGGGGTGCGAACATCGCGAGTGAGCCGAGGTCGCCACCAAATCGCTTCTCCGTGGTTCCTGAAGCGCGGTCAACCGCCTTGCCAAGCCCCGTCAGGAAGTTCTCGTCAATCACCTTGCCGGATTTCTGCGCCGCTTCGACGGAGTTGATGAATAATTCATAGCGAACAACGTCCCCGAAGGTTCCGAAGGAGCGATTCGACTGATGGAAGAACGGGAGTCGCCCAAGCCCAGCAGATGTGTACTCAGTCGCACCACCAGAGGTTGTCACGTAGCGAGCAACGTCCTGCGAAGTCAAGCCAGCGGGCTTGCGAGTATCGATGCCCTCCAGATACCTGCCAAATGCAGCCTCGTTCTTCCACGCCCCGAGCGCGGTCGTCCATGCCTTCATGTAGGCGGCTGGGTCTTTAGTTGCGCCCACGAGACCTTGAATCGCGGTGTATGACATATCGAGGGACGCGCCGACGCCACGAA
>CAZLDN010000319.1:0-2188 GCA_964558355.1 uncultured Candidatus Solibacter sp. | reverse complement strand
GACGCCTTTGCGAGGGAGCGGCCCCAGGAACAGCGCAGGATTTTCGAAGGGAGTCTGTTTGGTCCCGTGGGCAGGAGCAAGAAGACATCGTTTCTGCTTTCCGCGGCTCGCGAGGAGGAGGACCTCGTTGCCGTGGTCTTCGCGCAGGGACTTCACGGCCCAATCAATGAGAACGTGCCTACGCCTCAGTTGAACTCGGTAGCATCCTTGCGCATTAGCCATCAACTCAACGATCAGCAAGCGCTGTTTGCGCAGTACAACTTTCAGGATCGCTGGCAGGACAACATCGGAGTGGGCGGAACGACGCTTGCCGAAGCGGGCGCACAGTCCCGCTTTCGCGAGGATGAGTTCATTTTCAACCACCGCGCCGTGGTCACGACGAAGCTTCTTTCGCAGTTCCGCATACTCGTAGGCCGGTATTGGGCGCCGACAACCAGCAATCTCGGTGCGGCGAAGGTGATGGTGACGGATGCGTTCACCGGCGGCGGTGCGCAAGCAGACCGCTTATCCACGGAGTTACACACATCGATCACCTGGCTGCTGACGCAGACAATTAGCAAGCACACACTCAAGTACGGCATTAACGTCCCCGATTGGAGCCGGCGTGGACTCTCCGACAGGACGAATCAAATCGGAACGCTCTCTTTTGCTTCGCTCACCGATCTCGCGGCGAACCGGCCATTCGCGGCCACTTTGCAGCGAGGCGACCCGCGGGTTGTGTTTATCGAGAAGAACGTCGGCGGGTTCTTGCAGGACGAATGGCAACTGCGCCCCAATCTCTCGCTGGCGACGGGACTGCGCTACGACTGGCAGAACAACTTCGGCGACGGAAACAACATCGCTCCCCGGGTTGCGATCGCCTATGCTCCCGGGAAGTCGCGGAAGACGGTGATCCGGACCGGCGCCGGCTTCTTTTTCGACCGGTCCGGACCCGGTCCGGTCTTTGACATCCTCCGGTTCAATGGAACGCAACTGCGCCGGTATGTCCTGAGCGGAGTGCAAATCCCGTCAGACCTGAGCGCTGGATCCCCGCTGTCATTTCCAACCAGCATCCATCGATTGGATCGTGGCGTCCAACTGCCCAAGACCATGCAATTCAGCTTCGGCCTGGAGCGGCAGTTGGCCAAGAAGACAACCCTCGCCGTGAACTACGCCGGCACGCGTGGCGTTCAGCAACTTCGCTCGCGCGATGCCAACGCGCCGCTGCCCCCCAACTTCGCGGCCCGGCCCGATCTGGCGGTGAACGTCCTTCGCGAAATTGAGTCGGCGGGACGTGTCGAGGCCAATGCGCTGGAGGTGACGTTGCGTGGTGACATCGCTCCGCGCGTCACAGGGATGGCCCAGTATGTGTTTGGCCGGACCAGTGCGGATACGGGCGGTGTGAATTGGTTCCCGGCGAATAGCTTTTCCCCGGCAGGCGAGTGGGGACGGGCAAACACAGACCGCCGGCGCCAGTTCAACCTACTCGGAACAGCGTCCCTTCACCGGTGGGCCAATTTCGGTTTGTCGGTCTCGTTGCTCGCCGGAATCCCGTTCAACATCACGACGGGCCGTGACGACAACCGCGATGGCATGGCCCTGGACCGGCCGGCAGGTATAACGCGGAACACGGGACTCGGCCCCGGCGCGGCTGTGATCGATCTTCGCTGGTATCGCAATTTCCGACTTTACCCAGCGAGGAACGACAAGAGCCCGAGCTTCACGATTTCAGTCGATGCATTCAATGTGCTGAACCGCGTGAACTTCCAAAACTTCGTGGGGGCACTGACCTCTCCGTTCTTCGGCCAAGCCGTCGGGACACAGCCGCCACGCCGGCTACAGATGGGATTTCGCTACCAGTTTTGACGCGATTGAACGTTAGGGGCTTGCGTATAACGCCAAGGGGTCAGACTGCCAAGGTGCCAAGGGGTCAGCCGTCCCAACGCGGTTTTCTGCACGATCTCGGCCTGCAATCATTTCTCGCACCCATCATACTGCCGCTTGATGGACCGTGACCGCAAGATTTGGTGGTCTGCGTGTCAGCCGTCGAGCGTCCTCCTGCCGAGGCTTGGCGAGGATGCCGGCGTGATCAATGAGATGAAACTGCTCCTTGGCCGGCGCTCGTTGTCCATCAATTACTTGCGTGAGGTTACCAGGAGCTGAACTCCGCATAGCGCCGCTCGGATTCATTGGAAATTCCGGGTGGGAC
>CAZLDN010000318.1:0-2223 GCA_964558355.1 uncultured Candidatus Solibacter sp. | reverse complement strand
GCAAGCGTGTATTTGGCCGCCAGCGCTTCCGGGCTCCAGTCGGCCAGGTAGGTTCCACGAGATCCGGTGTCAGTGCCCTGGCCGTCGTAAATCGAATACTGGTCACCCAGCTTGCCGTGTCCACCTTCCCCACCCGTGCCATACATGTACTGGCTATCCGGGTTGAGGCCGTACTTCTGGGCGAACTCTTCAACCGAGCCAACGCCATACGCAGACAGTTCGTTGGGAGTCATGCCAGAAAGCCCAAAGCTGTCGAACTCCATTCCGGGATTGTTCGGGTCGATGACGCTGCCGGATGACTGGCTGATCCACTCGCCCGTCGATGGGTTCAGATACCCCGCTGCCGCGTCCTGCTCGAGCAGCGAGCGCAGCCGCGCAACGTCAAGGTTCGGGTTCAGTGTGGTCGATCTTGAGACTGCCATGCGTGGCTCCTAAATGAACAAGCCCGCGCGGTGGCTGGCTCGGGTTCGGTGTTGTTGATCTATCCCAGCTTCACCCACGCGCTGCCGGTGTAGCCGTAGAAGCCGAACCCGGTTCCGGTCGGATTCCAGTTCGTTCCGTCGGCGCAGGCGACGAGCCCGGCCCTCGGCTTGCTCGGCGCTGCGTGCAACACGTTCAGCGAGATGAAGTCCAGCTTGTCGTTTTGCGCCTGGGCAATCGAGCGGCACTCTTCGGCAACGTGGTCTGCAAGCGCCTGGGCGTTCGCGTGAACAGGCGGTAACGGTTTGGGTTCGTACATCAGTAGGCCCCTTGCCCGATCACGTCCATCTGCACCGAGCGCACCCGCCACGGCGCGTCCCCGGTCGTGTACATGCGAAGCGCCAGGAATCGGCCGGACGCAAAGACCGGGTGAGCCTCAATGTCGGTTCCGACCGTGAAGTCCACGGCGGTCTGCCAGGTCGGAGACGCGTCGGGCACCATCGCCGCGCCAATCTGGATCTTCACAACGGTGCCTGCCGGTGCGTCGATCTTTGGCCGCACGCCCCGGCACAGCTTGACCGTCTCCGGCGAATCGAAGTGCATGCCGCTGCGCTCTATGGTGGCGGTGAAGCTCGATCCGTGGTCCTGTTCGGTGGAGTCGTACATTGACAACGCCGGGGTGGACCGCGTGAAAATCAGTCGGGACGTGCCGTCGATGTCACCCAGGTCGCCCCAAGCGTCCGTAGCCGTGGCCCATGTCGCGGTAGCCCCGGACCATGTCGCCGTGCTGGCGATCACTACCGCGCCGCTGGATCCGTACGTGACGTTGGACAGATCGCGAACGGCCAGCGTGTCGTCCTTCCAGTTCCAAACCAGCGCCTTGGTGCAGACGGTGGATGCGTCAGCCGGAAAGCAGATCAAAACTTCCTTGGTCGGCGCGTTCGCCACAACGAAAGAGCGGACGGCCTGCGCCTCGTTGATGTTGCTTTGCAGCCACCGGAGCATCCTGCCATCAATAAGGGAGCGCAGGCCCTGCCCGGAGTGGATAACGACATCCAGTGCCGGGGTCAGCAGCACATGACCGGCTGGGGTGTTGGCCACGCATCCGCGCGCCAGCAAACCAGTGTCGCCGGGAAGCCTGCCGAAGCGGAATATCTGGTTGGATTGGACAGTTTGGGCGTAATGGATCGCGTCATCCTTGTAGATGACGAGCATGTCCCCCAACGGCAGCGCGTCAATCAGCGAGCCGTTTGTTTCAGACAGGCTCACGTCCCCAGCGTCCTTGGTGGCGTCGGCAATGTCCCAGCTGGTCGGGATGGCGCCGGGGTCTGCCACGTGCGACCACAGCACGGTCCCGCGCTCGCGCACGCCTGCCCGGGTGATGTCGCCAGCGACAAGATAATTCTTGAACGGGCGCATGAAACCGGCCGTGTGGCCTGCGGGCCATGCCGTCAAATTAGCAAGATTGCTGGCGACGTTGCCGCCCCAGTATTGCGGAACATCCACTCCGTTGTTCTGGATGTACACGCCATTGAAGACGAAGCCGCACCAGCGGTCGTCGGTCGCCCCGGTGTTGTTCGCGTTGGTGATGTCGGTCTGCGTCGTGCCGTCGTCGGCGTAGGTCTTTTGCAGGCCGGCATAGACCACGTTGCGCGTGTTCCCGACCTGGAAATGGGCGATGTGATACGGAGTAACAAGCGGGGTTGTGTAGACCGTCTCCATGCCCTTGAAGCGCTCGGCGTACCCGGAGCGAAAGCGCACGTTTGAGCCCGCTGTCGTAACTCCGGGCGCGAGCTCCTCCGC
>CAZLDN010000317.1:0-2239 GCA_964558355.1 uncultured Candidatus Solibacter sp. | reverse complement strand
CACCAGGCGTCCACTGGTCAAACCAGACAGAGATCCATTCGTACGTAGACGCATGGATAACTACCGCCGCGCCCCATGTTTTGCCTCTGTTCGTCGATTTGCGATAGACGATATCATCATTACCGTCGATGAAGAACAGGTACCGATTGGCCCCCGACTCGACGGCGCGAGCCCCCGTGAAATTGTAGGACGAAAGAGATCCTGAGAACGATACGTCAGTATCGATAAACGAAAGGGTCATGCGTTGCTCCGCATAGCGATAGCCCCCTTGACGAGTGGCATCTATCCCCCTACGCGTTCGTGATGACGAAGGTTGTTGGCGATGCCGTCATGTTCCCGGACTGGCCCATGTCGTTACTCCTTGTGATCGCGGCTCTGGTGCGTGCTCCGCGCGTTGTCGTTATCGAAGAACCGCGAGCAGCCCGCCGCCTTGCAGTAGTAGATGGTTTGCGTTTGGACGTGAACGGCGTCCAGTGCGGTGCCAAGGTCATCCGAAACCGGGACGAGTTTGCCGTGGAACGCCAGCCAGTTCTTGACTTCACGAGACGACCAATTCTCATTTGGATCGCCTGCCGGGAAGTTGGCCTCTGTGATCGTAGGCATCCCCATATCCAACGCGGCCTCTGTGAACGATTGCCCGGCAGCCACCCTGCCCGCCCCGGCCATCGCCAGCATCGCGGCGATCTGCCGCTCCTGTGCGGCCTTCGCCTCTTGCTTCTCCCTGCGCTCTTCGTAGTCCTTCACCCTCAGATAGCGCCGGTCATGTCGATGCCGTGCGTGCAGCTCAGCATCGAACTCACTGGCCAGGTGCGCCGCCGGACACGAGAACGTCTCCAGCCCAGGGATGGACGAGATCCATTCATATCGGTCGCTCGCCGGGTTGAACCAACACGGCACGCTGCCCAGCTTGTGTTCCTTCACCGGAGTCACCGAGAACGCCGGCCGACCGTCCAGCGCCAATTTTTCCATCAGCCCGAGGCTGTCGAGCAGTGCCATGCTTTCCCTCACGGAAAAGCCGGGGGAGTGGTTACCCCCGGCCCGCTAGTTAGTTCTTCCAGAGTCCGTCAACGCTGGAGGGCAGTTCGATCCACGCGAGTTGAGCGAAACCAGGCACTGCGACGGTGCCGCCCCAGTAGACGTAAACCGCCGCTGGGCCAACGATGACATCGGCGAACCTGGGCTCATAGGTAAAGTCCAGCGAACCCCACAACGCGTTCGCCGGAACGCCGTTCATGTCACCAATGATCACCTTGCGCGCCAGTTCGATGCCAAGGGTCGGGTTGGTAATGTTCGCCGTAGCAGCAGATGCCACCGTGCAAACACTTGAGCGCGGGTTGTCCGTCCTCATGTTGAAGGCGGTCTCTGTGGTTACCGTGCCATCTCCCGCGTAGGCAGCGAGACGATCAACCGCAATTAAGACTTCCGCTTCGTCAGCGTCAGTCGCGAGCAGCGGGGTGTGGCACTGGACGGCGAACCGAACCGGGATAATCGCGGAGCCGTCAGGAACCGAGATAATGCCTTCCGGCTGATCCTGGTCGATGATTGTGCCCGCGCCGCCGCCCGTAATCGGAGTGCTAAACGCGCCGATAGTGGCACGGAAGCCGTACCCGGCGTTGATGTACGCCTGTTGCCACGGCACATCGACGAGCGTGCCGTCTACCAATCCCTTCGCTCCGCGCCAGCCAGTGCCAACGTCAGGGGCAGTCTTTCCAAAGATGTAGAACTCAGCCATTCTTTCCTCCCTCCGCGCCATGACCGTGCGCGGGGTGAACTGGTGGGATCTGTATTAAACAGATCCCAGTTGCGTTAACGATAAACAGCATGACAAGCTGTCATCTGTCCTGCCAAACTCGGATGAAATCGATGAGGGTCGCCTTGTCGGCGGTGCTGCGAGTGCCAACCAGGAAGTGCGGGCGAACGAGCGTCCCGCCTTCAAGCGCGAGGCTCAGTCCCTTGTTCGTGCCAGCCTGAAGCACTGGGCTGCCAGCAACATCCGTGTTGTAGGTCGCCGTGAAGGCGTTGTCGCCGGAAAGCTGAACGATGGTCGTGTACCACTTCGCAGCGGTGGGCGTCCACGTCCCAAGGTTGACCTTTTGCGCGGCGTAGGCGGTGCCGGTTGATTCCGCCACGAACGCAGCGGTCGTCAGGGTTTGGTCGGTGTCGAGGTGAACGACCGCAACGTCAGTCGCGCCGTTACCCGTCGCCGGGGTGTCCACGTCCGTGACCGCAGGAAGCGTCT
>CAZLDN010000316.1:0-2252 GCA_964558355.1 uncultured Candidatus Solibacter sp. | reverse complement strand
GCTGCCGTTTACGCGGGAACGGTGAACGGTCAAGGCGCTCTGGAGGTCCGCTCCACTCGGCCGGCCGGGGAAACCGCCTTGGCCCACATCATCCGCATGGTTGGCGAGGCCCAACACCGGCGCGCCCCTTCCGAACGATGTGTGGACGGCTTCGCCAGAATCTACACCCCGGCGGTGATGGCTCTCGCCATCTGTGTTTTTCTCGGTCCTCCGCTGCTTTGGGATCAACCCTTCAACGACTGGATCTATCGGTCGCTCGTGCTGCTGGTCATCGCCTGCCCATGCGCGCTTGTGATCTCAACACCAGTCAGCATCGTAGCGGCTTTGACTGCGGCTGCGCGACAAGGGGTCCTGATCAAGGGCGGGCAATTCGTGGAAGCCCCCGCGCGTCTAAAGGTGCTGGCATTCGACAAGACCGGCACGCTGACGGAGGGGCGGCTCAAGGTCGCTGAGATTCTCCCCCTCAACGGCTATTCCGAAAATCAGGTGATCGAAGTAGCCTCGGCCCTGGAGTCCCAGAGCGACCACCCTTTGGCCCAAGCGGTTCTCGAATACGCTCGGCAGCGGAACGTTAAGCCGCTCGAAGTGCGCGACCTCCAGAACCTGACGGGGCAAGGAGTGACCGCGCGGATAGACGGGATGTCGTACTGGGTCGGGTCTCATCGATACCTGGAGGAGCGCGCCCAGGAAACCAACGATCTTCACGAGCGCCTGACCCGAATAGCCGAACAAGGGAAGACAGTCGTGCTGGTGGGCAACGATCACCAGGTAATGGGACTCCTGGCGCTCGCGGATCAGGTTCGCTCCCAAACTCCCATAGCGGTCCTCGAACTTCGAGCCTGCGGCGTGGAGCACATTGTCATGCTGACCGGCGACAATCGTCCTACTGCCGAAGCGATCGCGCGGGTGGCCGGCATCTCCGAGGTTCGGGCTGAGTTGCTTCCCGCCGACAAGGTCGTAGCAGTCGAGGAGCTTGTTGAGCGGTACGAAACCGTCGGTATGGTTGGTGATGGAATTAACGACGCCCCAGCTATGGGACGCGCTTCCATCGGGATCGCGATGGGAGCAATCGGAAGTGACACGGCGATCGAGGCGGCCGACATAGCACTCATGTCGGACGACCTGTTGAAGCTCCCCTGGCTCATTCGCCACTCGCGGAGAACCTTGACGATCATCCGTCAGAACATCGTTGCGTCGCTGGCAGTGAAAGCCGTATTCGTCGTCCTGACGTTCCTGGGGCATGCTTCGCTGTGGACAGCTATCGCTGCGGATATGGGCGTTTCTCTACTTGTGATTTTCAACGCGCTCAGACTACTTCGACCCGGGAGGTAGGGTCGTTCCTTTTTCGGAGGGCGATTGGCGGCAAGAGCGTCTCGGGAAGTCGGCGAGATCACTTGTCAGCCGAGCAGTGCATCGAAACCAGAGAAGTCGTCCAAACTGAGGAATCTCAATCCTCCGTTCACAATTTTACCGAGGTGGTTTCCAATCAACAGCTTGCGGCTTCTCTGCACCACCGACCAGTTTTCATTTCTTGCCGATGTCGCGCTCGGGGAGCCAATTTAACTCCTTCCGTTTCAACGTACCCCCTACAAAACACGCCAGTTGCCGCGCCGCGCCCAAGCCAGGGCTGAAATTTTGTATTACCCGTCCTTACCCGGATTTCCCCATCCTTCTCCTCCGGAGTACCCCCAGAATCCCCCCAGTGCCTTGCCAATGCTTCGCCAACGCTCCGTGCCGTCTCCGCGCCCCCCGTTTTCCTCTTGGATACGCCACAGGTGCCAGCCCAGCCGCCCCAGCGTGATGGACTTGTTGTTTCTTCTCTCCGCTCAACACATTGTTCACATCGACGAAGGGTCACCCTCCCGCCGCAGTCGAAGTCCTGCGCCAGTTTCGTTGGCCGGTTTTGGGAGTCCCCCGAGGTTCAGCACTTTGTTGGAAGAACAGTTGTCGGGTAAGGGAATGGCGCGGCGCATGAATGCCCAGGCCGTTTCCAGATCCTCCCAATCAGAACATACGCTCTCTTGTGGACGAGGCAGCCAGGACGCCAGGGACGGGCTGAGAAGGGCCGTAAACATCACGGACGAGTCGTTTCGTGCGCTGATGTCGCGAGTTCAACCGTCTGTTCCAGCCGAGACACAGGCTCAGTGCCGGTCTCTAGAGCAGAGGGGCTTGTGATCGGGCATGCCGGCTCGCATCGCTAAACACAGCGTCATAAATATTTGCGCATAGAACAAAACAGTGGTTTCATGTTT
>CAZLDN010000315.1:0-2274 GCA_964558355.1 uncultured Candidatus Solibacter sp. | reverse complement strand
GGGGTGCGCACACTGGGCGGCGCCGCCTGCGATCTGGTGGCCTGGTGCAGAGTCTTGCCCGCGAACGTGTTCCTCGCCCACTCCTGGTTGGCCCGCTCCGGATCGATGGTCCCGTCCTCGTTCGGCGTGATCCGCTTCGTCTGGATGGCCTTCTGAACCGCGCTCCTGGCCACGCCCCGCATCCGTGCGTAAGTCCGCTGCGAGACGCCCGTCATGCCGACGCACCCTCCTGTACGGTCTGGTCGTCCGTCGCCCAGGCCGCCAAACCATCCGATGCTTCGTCCTCACGCTGGCGAGTGGCATGCTCCCGGTTGCCCCGGCAGTACGGGCACGAGCCGTGATTGCGGCATGACCCATCGACAGCCTTCGCCCCCCGGTATGGCCGACGCCAGTCCTTCAGGTTGAGGTATGCCAATTTGAATGCCATCAGTTCATCACCTGGGGTGACCACCTGCACCGACCACCTGGATAAGTGCAACTAACTAGAGACTTTGTGCAATGATTCCACCCGCCGCTCTCGATCGATTCCCAGGTCCCAGAATTCGCTCCCGCGACGCACGATATCCATGGAGAGACCCGCCGAATCGGGCCCCTCCATGAATCGCCGCACCCTAGTCGCAGAGGGGCGGGAAGATGATGATAATGGGCATCGAGTCCATAGCATTCGCCTCCTTTCTGACGCTACGTTTGGCCGCCAGTGGCGCCGTGTTGCGCCGTGTTGCGTCGCGTGGCGCGGGTCGTTGCGCGCGCACCACCCATCACCGCGGACGCGTCTGGTGGCCACTGGGAGCGCGGCAACATGAGGGCTCGCATTGCGACTGTGGCATCGGCACGAAAAGAGTTCAGAACATGATCAGAATTCCCTTGATCGTGTTCGGGTTCAGAGTGATGAATGGTCATGCACGGAGCCACCGAGATGAAGAACAGCAAGAAGCAATCAACCAAGCCGGCCGCCAAGGCAAACGCGATGGACGCAGAGATCGCGCGCATCGCCAGCCAGATCCTAGGCCTGGAAACCCTCGACACTCGGAACAGCGACGGGCTGGACTTCAGCGACCAGGCAGTGTGGACGATCAAGAGCGCGTTCGAAGCCGCCTACAACGCCGGCAAAGCAGCCAAGTAAGCAGATCCACACCGCCCGAGCCCGGCCACGCGCCGGGCTTTTTCTGTCTCAGAACATCAGCAGAATTCCCTTGATCGTGTGGCGGACCAGAGTGATGAATGGTCGTGCAAGGAGATCAGCAGATGACAACCACCAAGACCAAACAGACCGCCGCCGCCTGCTACGCGGAGCGCCACACCGAGTGCAAGGACTTGCTCAAGCGCATCGCCAGCCGACTGGAGAAGCACCAGAGAGACCAAACGCAGAAACCAGCCGACTGGGGATACGCGGGCGACCTCGGGCGCGTCGCGGAACAACTTGCCTACGTGCTCGCCAGCCTTGGCGACCGCAGCGCGGTCGACCAGAAAGGACTGGAGTACTGAACATGCAGAAGCACAATGTCAAGGTCGGATCGAACTACATCGTCAAGGGGTAGTGTCCTAGTGGTGCGTTGAAGGAACAGAGTTGATAGGATGTACTCCTGAACCATGAACAAGGCACTTGTTCTCGGCGGGCTTGCGGTCTCTCTGGCGATTGCCGTTACGGCGGTTTACGTCTATCGCGTGTTTGAAGCCCCCGAAAAGCAGACGCGAGAGATGCGGCCAAAGCGCGTTTGGGTTGAATACTCCGAGAAGTACAAGCAGGATGACTACGAGAAGCCAGCCGACGACCCCCTGTTGGCCGAACAGCGGTTGCAGTGGCTCATCTCGGAAAACAAGGGCTGCATCGTGCTTACGCGCAATCGAGCAAGGGCTGACTACCTGGTGAGTATTTCAGTCACGCGCAACATCGGAGGCGCAACGTTCGGAGACGCTTCGCTGTCCATCACTGACAAGAATGGGGATGTTGTTGTGGCTGAGAGTTTCTATCAGGATCGGGACTCAAGAGAGGACATCGCCACGATGCCCATTAGTGCCACTTGGAGACATCTCTGCTCGTCCGGCGCATCCAAGTAGGCTTGACTACCGGGCTGGTTCTAAGTGCGCCCCGAGGAAGCGGAGCAGTTTAGAGCCGAGGCGGAGCGAAGAGACTGGCACGGTGCCGCGCCTTCCGCGGCTAGGTTAGATCTTTTTGGAACATCCAGAACCGCCTCAGTAAAGCATCCACCTCGCTTTGCGGCTGTGCCTGTCGCAAATCTCATCTGCGGCCGGATGCGGCCTACTCATGCGGAT
>CAZLDN010000314.1:0-2340 GCA_964558355.1 uncultured Candidatus Solibacter sp. | reverse complement strand
AACTGGAGTACCTGAAGCAGAAGTACGCGATGGCGAACGATCCGAACAACCCGGACTACGCCATTAAGCGCGAGGAGATGGCGCAGCGGGAACGGATTGCGAACGAGGACAGGAACTACCAGCGAGAGCGCGACCAGCGCCAGGAGCAACTTGCTCGTGCGGAGACGACCGCGAAACTTGGTGCGAACCCCGGCGACGCCGTGCAGCGGGAGATTTTCCTTCGCACTGGCAAGGAGCCAGTTGGTACCCCGCAGTCCGTTTGGACGGGGCAGCCAACAGGCGGCGCGCCAACCACGCTTTCGCAGTTGATGACCCAGTTGACCGGGCAGGGCGTGTTCGGGCAGCCCCCTGCACTCCCAGCAGGGACGCCGACGACGGTGCCGTACAGCACCGACCCGATGAACCAGCCTCCATCCCCGACTACGCCAGTAGAACCCCCGCCGCCTGCGTTCGCTTTTGGGACACAGCGCCCCCGTTCCGAGATTACCCCGGATGGCTGGACGCGCGCACAGGAGTTCATCAGTGGCGACCCGCAGGTGCCAATGCGCCCGAATCCTGAGCGCGTCCAACTTCGTGTGGTGAACGGGGAGCCGCAGGCGAAGGTCACGCCGCTTTCCACGCCACCCGCGCCCCGCGCCAGTACACAGGCGTTTGCCCACGCGAACAGCAACGCGCGATTCATGCGCCCGCCTCCGCCACGGTTCGCCTACGGCACGGACGAGGAATGGGCGGCGACCCAGAAGGCGGTGCAGGACTACTACGCTAACCAGGCAGCGACCACCCCGATGGGGCAGGCTGGGCAGGCGCAGATCGACTACCGCCCCGGAGCCTACGACTACACGCAGTTCGCCGGGATGGCCCCGACTGAAACCATTACCAACCCGAACAGTTACCAGTATGGGATGACGGTTGAGGCCGCAAAGGCACAGAACATGGCACCGCTGAACAACAACGCGGTTGACTACGACAGATCCGGCGTAGCCCACCCGGTTTACGACACGACGATGATGACGCAGGCGGAGCAGGATGCCTACAACATCGGCTCGCTCACGCCTGACCGGAACGCAAGCGGACGAACACAGAGCCTGTACCCATCGATGCGGAACTACGTGCGCCCTTCGACCCTGCCCGCACTCCCGACAGCGGGCAACCAGGCAGGCACCGCCACGACAGCCCCAACCGCCACTGCTGCGCCCCAGCAACCAGCACAACAGGCGTACTGGGGGAGTCAGGCACTGAACCCCGGACTTCAGACAATCGCGAACTCACCATTCGTGCCATACGCCAGCATCGGCAATCCCGCCAACGTCCAGATTATGGACGCCGCGACCGGGCAATACCGCGCACTGCGCCCCGGTGAGGATATTCCTGCGGGGGCGACTGTGGGTGTCCTGAACCCCGTAGGGACTACTGGGACAGGTGGGACACCTTCCGGGGCAACAGGGGCTCCGGGTGCTGCGACAGCGTCATCTTCGCCGCAGTCCCCGCCACTTTCCGCGACCAATGAGGTGGTTATTGGTGGAGTGCCAATGCGGGCGGCGGTGATGGGCGCTTCGGATGCTCATGGGAATGCCGTGGTCGTCGGTGACGGGTTTGTAAAAACCCCGGACGGCGGGGGCTGGTATCGACTCCAGAAGGGCGACTACCGCCAGCCGGACGGGACGTATATCCGCTACAACCCGGTGTACAAAGAGTACATCCCGGTGCAGGCGAGCGTGACGTGGATCTCGTCGATGGCCCAGTTTTACCAGTTGCCACCAAATGTCCAGCAAGACATCCTCCAGGGCAAGCCGACCGGCTACATGCTGAATGACAAGGGCATGAATACGGCGGTCATGTCCAAGATGATCCAGGACGAGCGGCAGCGCATCGCAACCGAGCGCGGTGTAAGCGTCCAGTCACTCCCGCCTGATGCCACACTCCAATTCGAGCAGCAATACTTTGGTGGGCTGGAGCCGGGCCGCAATTATCCGGGGGGCTGGGTGTCATCGATGATGGCTCCGCAGTTCCCAACGAATCGGATGCTGTCGCCAGAAGAGTTCCGCGCGTTACCAGTCTCAGATCAACGCGCACTCATCGACGGTAAGGCAGGGCCGCAGTTCTCGAACAACCTCGCCTCGCAGGGGGTGCGGGGTTTCGGCAGCGAGCGGGCTAACGCCGCAACCACTGGGCCGATGGGGTACATGCCAACTGGATTGTTCACTTTGCCGCAGGGTGAACCGGATGGGCGCGCGTTCGATTACGGACAGTATGTCCAGAATGAAGATGACGCGCGCAGGATCTTCCCTGAATACTTCCAGCCGCAGGGCGAACAGCAGATGCCGTGGTACACAAGTCCCT
>CAZLDN010000313.1:0-2343 GCA_964558355.1 uncultured Candidatus Solibacter sp. | reverse complement strand
GCCCGAATCCTGAGCGCGTTCAACTTCGTGTGGTGAACGGGGAACCGCAGGCGAAGGTGACACCGCTCTCCAGTCCGCCACCGCCTCGCCCTAACGCGCAGGCATTCGCCCACGCGAACAGCAACGCGCGGTTCATGAGTCCCCCTCCGCGAGGAATGCGCCCGCCACCGCCGAAGTTTGCCTACGGCACGGATGAGGAGTGGGCGGCGACCCAGAAGGCGGTACAGGATTACTACGCCAGCCAGGCAGCCACAACCCCAATGGGGATGACGGACTACGGGCAGATTGACTACAGCCCCGGTGCGTACGACTACACGCAGTTCGCGGGGATGGCCCCAACCGACATCATCGACAATCCGAACAGTTATCAGTATGGGATGACGGTCGATGCCGCGAAGGCGATGGATGCCGCCCCGCTGAACAACAACGCGGTGAGTTACGACAAGGCGGGTAATCCCCACCCCGTCTACGACACGACGACGATGACGCAGGCGGAGCAGGACGCCTACAACATCGGACAACTGACGCCAGACCGGATTGCCGGTGGGGTCACGGTTAAGGGCGCAACCACCCAGAGCCTTTACCCATCGATGGCGAACTACAAGCCACCGGCTGATATGCCCGCGCCACCCTCGGCACCGCCGCCACCCGGAACCACTGCAACAACTCCTCCGGCAGCCCCCACCGCCACGTCTGCGCCACAGCAACCAGCGCAACCGGCGTACTGGGGTAGCCAGGCGCTGAACCCCGGACTCCAGACGATCACGAACTCGCCGTTCGTGCCTTACGCCAGCATTGGGAACCCCGCCAACGTCCAGATCATGGACACCGCGACCGGCCAGTACCGCGCACTGCGCCCCGGTGAGGACATTCCTGCCGGTGCGACTGTTGGCGTCCTGAACCCCGTTGGGACTACAGGGACTACTCCACCAGTTTCCGGCGCAACAGGGGCTCCGGGCGCTGCGACAGCACCTCCTGCGCCTCAGGGCACGGTTGGCGCAACAGGGAGCACAACGGTGTTCAAGGGGATCTCGCTCCCAGCCCCCTCGTTCGACACGCCGGACTCTTACGGGAACGCGCGTGTGACCAAGCCGGGATACGTGACCACGCCGGATGGCGGCGGGTACTACTACCTGATGGGCGACGGTTCTGAGGTGAAGCGCCCTGATGGGTCGTATATCTACTACAACCCCGTGACCAAGAGTTACATGCCAGTCACTGCATCCCCGACGATCATCTCGTCGATGGCGCAGTTCTACAAACTTCCGCAGGACGTGCAGCAGAAAATCCTGACCGGGCAACCAACCGGCTACATGCTGAACGACCGTGGCATCGATACGCACATCGCGAGCCAGATGATCGAGCAAGAACGCGCACGGATTGCGAAGGAGCGGGGAATTAGCCCAGCAGCGGTTCCCGCGCAACTTCTTGAGATGTTCGCCAACCAGTTCTTCTCGGGACTGGAGCCGGGGCGCGTTTACCCTGGTGGCTGGGTGTCGTCGATGATGGCCCCCTCCTACGGCGAACAGCCCCGCATGTTGACCGAGGTGGAGTTCCTTGCCCTGCCGATTGACCAGCAGCGGTCGTTGGTTGACGGCCCGCCGCAGCCGAGTGGTGTACGCGGCGAAGTGCTGCCCACCGACCCGCTGGCGAAGTACCGGGCGAGCGTGGGTGTCTACAACCCCGGAAGCCAGAACGTTTCCGCCAGCACTGGCCCGATGGGTGGGATGCCGACCGGATTGTTCACGCTGCCGCAGGGTGAACCGACGAGCCGGTCGTTCAACTACCGGGATTACATGAAGTCGGACGCCGACTACCAGCGCCTGTACCCCGAGTTCTTCAACCAGACGCCACAGCCGATGGCCCCCAATGCCCGTTGGGAGAGTGGCACTGGGCAGCCAGTGCCCGATGGATCTTACGCAGCGTATCTCAGCGAATACAACTCGCAACTGCCCCCGCCACCCGCAGGTGGCACTGGTACACCGCCGCCCGCAACGGGGGCCGGGACAACCACGCCACCGCCCGCACCAACCGGCAATGCAGCACTCGACCAGTTGCTCGCCGTCCTGTCCTACGGTGGCGATGTCTACCAGTCGCTCCCTGCGCTCCAGTACATCATGGGGCAACTCAGCGAGGGTGATTACAACTCAGTCACCACGCAGGACACGGTTGTCCCGCAACTGGGGATCACCCTGCCCGCACCTGGCAAGTTGAACTACCAGATGCTCAACAACGTGAAGCAGAACTCCCCCGGCAGTTTCGAGTTGCTGAAGTCGCTGTTCGCAGCAGGCAACCGTGACCTCGATAACGAGATGGCGATCACCCGACAGGCGGCACCGCTCG
>CAZLDN010000312.1:0-2350 GCA_964558355.1 uncultured Candidatus Solibacter sp. | reverse complement strand
CCCCTTCTTCGGATGCAGCCGCCCCAAAAACACCAGCCGCTTCTCCCCGCGTTCTCGTCCCTCTTCCTCTCGGCCTTGGCCGCCGACTTGTGGGCCGTCTCGTGGGCCGTCTCGTGGGCCGGAGCCTTGGCGAAGGCCCAAGCCATGCGAAGGCGGCAGATCCACCCCGTTCGGGATCACGCAAATCGGGTTCTTCAACCCGTACGCCCGCATCGCCTCCGCCTCTTCGTGATTCAACGCCCGCAAACACGCCGCCCCATGCAAATGCCGCCCCTCATACGCCGCGTGCGCGATTCTCTTCTTCCATGCCGAGTTCTTCACCGCCCACTTGTCCAGCATCCCGTGCGCCGAGATCATGTACGGGCATCCCGACTTCCTGTGGTACCTCAAGTTCGCCACCGACGGGTACATCCAGATCCCGTGAACATGGACCAGGTCCGGCCTCCACCCCTCCAGTGCCTCCACCCACCCCCGGCTGTACCCGAACTCTCTCGGCCCTACCACCGGCCGCAGGTCCATCTGCAGCGCGCCCCACTCCCCTACGTCTTCCGTCGAGTTCTTGTCCTGCACGCTCAGTACCCACGTCTTCCACCCCGCCTCCTCCCACTCCACCCCCTGTGTCAACCGCCGCACCGAGTAAAACAACCCTCCGGCATTCCGCGAGATCGATGCTGACAGTACTGCAACGATCATCTGCACACCTCTGCCAGCAACCGCTTCCCGTACTCTGCCACCGTGAATTCCTCCGCTCGCTTCAGCGCCGCTTCCGACATCGCCTCCAGCAATCCCGCCTCAGTCGCTAGCCTATCCAGCCGATCCGCGATCGCTTCGGCGTCCCGGATCGGCACGATGAATCCTTCCACCCCATCCCGCACCACGCTCCCCGCATTCGGTGTCGTCACTACCGGCAACCCCGCTCCCATCGCCTCGTAGCACACCGTCGCCGATCCCTCGCACAGGCTCGGCAAGACGAACACGTCCGCCCATTCCCAGTGCTCCGCCATTTCGCTCCTCGGGGTTGGTCCCATCACCTGAACGTGTTCGCGGAGTCTCCTGAGCCCTTCATTCATCAAGCCAATCGGCCCGACCAAACGGAACTCAAAACGATGGGACGGCAGCATGCCCCCCGCTTCGGCCAAATACTGTACGCCCTTTCGCAGCCTGATCCCGCCGACGAACAGCACTCTTAGCGGGCCCTCGCCCCGCGCGCGTTGTCTGCCCCTGTGGCAATCTACCCCATAAGGGACCACGGCGCATTTCTCCCAGGGACCCCCAACCTTTCGGATTCCCGCGGCGACAAACTCCGAGCCGCAGACGATAGTGTCGGCCTCGTTCCATTCCGCCCGCTCTAGTGCGGCCAAATCTGAACGAAATCCGTCTCTCCGTGGCCGATCTGTCCATCCGCGGAAACAGTCCGCTTCCTCCAGGAGAAGCCTGTCCTCAACTTCCACCGGCGCAATCGTTTGCTCCATCACTGCAGCCAGTCCCTTGGCTCGCGCGTCCCGCAGAATCCCTAGCCCCTCGGTGTTGAAAGTGTATACGCCATTCGCGGCTCCGAATCCTCGATCCAGAACGAGTTCGCTGAAGCGCTTACCAGCCCACAGGCAAGCCGAAGTCATCTCCTCCCCACTCCGGGCCGAGCGCCTCCGCCTCGCATACTCCCAGCCGAATTCAGTGAACGCCGTAATCCTCTCAGTGGGAACGCCCTCTGGGATTCTGCCGCTCAATCGCCTGAGCCCCGCAGGCAACCATCTCCTGGGAACCGCTCCGAGCAACCTGGGCCAACTCTTTGCGGCGCAGATGTCGGTAAACAAGCACTCCAGCCGTCCTGCAGAGTGCAAGATCCGTGGCACGGCGTAGTGCATCCGGGCGCCCAGTTGTGCCACAAGCCAATTGGTCACCCTGCTCTCGACTCCGATACCGGCATTTCACTCACTCGATCCCTTCGGGATCACCAGCGTCATCCCCGGCCGGCCTAGCGAGGTCTCCACGACGACATAATCGTGAGGCCGCTGGCTCACTATTCCCCGAATCGCTAAACCTGGTCCGTTCACGGCCGATGGGGCAATCGGATCTACATAAGTGTCGTGGAACAAAATGGGCAGCGTTGGATGATTTTCCCACAGAGTCTCTGCCTCCTGTTTGACTACCTCCTTTGCGTGATCCCCATCCACGAACACAAGGGCCCTCTTCCCGGCGTTCGCTTCGAGTAGTTTCAATGCTGTCTGAAGCCCATCGCCTTCATGTAGCCTAACCTCAGTGCCCCGCACGAGAAGTCCCCGCTTCCAACCTGGGTGTTCGAAATGGCTTGCTCCTCGCGGTAGGTCTACGCTGTGCACCTCGGCCCCAA
>CAZLDN010000311.1:0-2360 GCA_964558355.1 uncultured Candidatus Solibacter sp. | reverse complement strand
TCTCCGAACTCGACCTGGGCCTAATGGGTTCGTTTGGTCGCAGCGAGAAACTAGCTCGTTACCGCGGCTCCCACGAACGCCTCCTCTTCCGAAGCCTCAATCAATTGAAGCAGATACAGCAAGAGCGCCTCCTCCGCGAGACCGACCAAAAAGCAGCACTACCCGCCCATCTCCCCCCCGGAGTCCGCCTGAAACCCCTCTTCAACCACCTCAAGTCCCTCCACCGCCGACCCAAAACCCAAACCGCTGGAGCCAACCGAATCCCCGGCGCCGCGAATGCAAAGAGCGGGTCCCCCAACGGCCCCCCAACGCCCCGTCCCGGCCACTTAAAGCGATGAAAATCTCCGCCCAATTGGCCTCTGCTATCATACAGGTGAACCCTGAGTTTCAGGCCCCGCCGCCTTTCCCCGTCTCGATCATTCGATTCCCGGGCTTCGCTTTGACCCCCTTCACCGTCTCAAGGGAACCGTCACCCGTCTGACATTCCAGCGAAACTCCGCACACCGACAATTGACCAATGGGCTGCCCAAAGGAGGCACAATCCAAATGACCCACAACAAAACAAATCTCTCTAAACCCTTCATCCTGGCCAGCGACTTCGACCAGACCCTCAGCTTCAACGACTCCGGCATCGTCCTGAGCGAACTGCTCGGCACCACCGGCTTCGTCGAAAAGATCGAAGGACTCTCTCGCATCCACCTCGTCCAGCAGGGCGGCGAACTCGCCTATCTCCTGCTCCACGACCCCGAATACCGCCAGGTCCGCCGCGCCCACCTCCACGAAGTCGGCAAGCGCATCCGCCTGAAACGCAACATCCCGCTCCTCATGCGCCTGCTCGAAGACCTCGACGGCCACCGCTTCGACTTCTATGTCATCTCCGCCGCCCCTGAGGAGGTCATCCAGTCCGCCCTTGAAGGCATCGTCCCGCCCGACCACATCTTCGGAACCCGCTTCCATTACCACGCCGAAACCGGCGAGATCCAGTCCATCGCCCGCGTCTCGGCCGGCTACGGCAAGGTCGCCGTGCTCGAAGAGATCCGGGATCGGTTCCAGGTCCGCCACGACCGCATCGTCTATGTCGGCGACGGCTCCTCCGACATCCACGTCATGCTCCACGTCAATCGCCGCGACGGCCTCACCATCGCCGTCTCCGAAAACTCGTTCATCACCCAGATCGCCCGCCGCACGGTCCTGAGCGACAACGCCCTCAGCGTCCTCATCCCGATCCTCGAAGAACTCCACGGCTGGGATGCCACCCGCATCCGCGCCTATTTCGAGGGCCACGGCCTCGACCTCCAGGACTGGCACAAGGTCCGCACCGACTCGCTCACCTTCACCCAGGCCGGCGCCAACCCGTCCTCGGCCAACTGAGCCGCGGCAATGAGGCGAAAATCAACATGACCATTTCACCCCTCGAAACCCTCGGCTGGGTCGCCACCGCCGTCTTCGCCGTCTCCTATGCCTTCCGCGACCCCGCGTCGCTGCGAAAGGTTCAGGCCCTGGCCGCTCTGCTCTGGATCGGCTACGGCTTCGCCATTCATTCGATGCCCATCATCGCCTCCAACCTCATCGTCGCCACCCTCGCCTTGTTCAGCATCGTCGCTGCACGCCGCGGAACGGCCACGCGGCAACAATCCGCCTCCTGAAAGGGCATGAAAAAAGCAAAGACCCCGGAACGCCTCGGCGCCCGGGGTCTCAGGAAGCAGCGCTTCTCACGCCGCGAACAGGGATCGCGCTAAGCCACCTCCGACGCGCTTGCCCTGGTCATCATCTCAAGCATCTGGTCTTTCAATCGGAGCTTCAACTTCTTCAACCGGTGCTCTTCAAACTCGTCTTCCGGAGTCACATGCACCCTGGCCTCGATCTCATTGATCAGCCGCTCATAGCCGGCGTGCTGCTCAGCCAGGACCCGGAACTCCTCGTTTGTCGCAATCAGATGCGCTTTGAGTTCTTCCTGTCTCACTTTTTCCATATTCAGTGAATCTCCTTTTGATGGACGGCCACGCCGAACCGTTCTATGTGGGTCACCGGCCCGGTGGGGGTTTTCGTTCGCATCGGTCTACACTCGGAGGGCTCGTTGGCCCCTCGTCACCCAAACCCTATCACTTTTGCCGTTTCATGACAATACCCGTTTCCCTGGGCCATTCGTAGTAGTTTGGCCGTACCCCAACCTCGCCGAAGCCCATCGATCTATACAATCCCCGCGCCCCCTGATTCGATTCCCGTACCTCCAGGTACACTTCCTCGAACCGCCCCTCGAGGCCCTTTTCAATCATCTCCCTCGCCACACCCCGCCGCCGCCACGCCGCATCCACCGCCACGTTCAGCGTGAAGGCGGGCCCGCGCGGGCGCGCAGTGCC
>CAZLDN010000310.1:0-2375 GCA_964558355.1 uncultured Candidatus Solibacter sp. | reverse complement strand
GCCCCGCCCACCATCACTCCCCTTCAGGCTCATCCTTCGATGAGAATATGCTGGCGGTGCTGGACGCTCCCTTGCACCGAGTACCCCTTGCCGCGGAACTCCGAGTTGAATGCCCGGTAGGCGGAGTCGTTCAAGCCTCCCCCCGCCGTGAAGGAGAGACCCCAGCGCGGCACCTTCCTCGTCAGGGCCACATCGGCCCAGCGGTTGTTCCACTGGCTGGAGGCGAGCACCGTTTGTTCCAGGCTCTGCTTCTCCTCGTTGTATGAAACCGTGGCCTCCAGACGGTCGGGGGTTCCGCTCTGGAGCCGCACCGAGTAGCCCGTACCCTGAATGCGCCCCGGTTCGGCGTTCTGGTAAATGGTCCGTCCTTTCGTCGCGTGAACGTCGCCCGTCACCTGCGCCCACGGCGCGACTCTGTGTTCGAACCGCACGCCCGCCGTGCCTGCCAGGTAATCGTACTGTTGTAGGGAAATATTCGTCGAAGGGGACCACACCTTGCCTTCGTTGGCCGTCACGTAGGCTTCCAGGCCTTTCCAGAGCGTGTAACGAACGTCGCCGGAGATCGACAGGTTGGAGTAGTTCTGCGAAACCAGCGGCTCGAGCACGGCGCCTGGAGGCAGCAGACCGGCGCTGCCCGACGAAAAGCCAGACATGGAATCGCGTATCGAGCGGCCCAGCACGCCCGACATGTAGTTGGCCCGGAGCCCGGTCTTCAGGCGCTTCTGTCCGCCCGTGTACAGGCCGGCGCTGGCTATCCGAAGATCCTGGTTGAACTGAATCCCCTGACTGGCGCTGCGGATCCTGTATTCTCCGCCAGAAAGAGTCAGGGAACCACCGCTCCAAGCCGGCCGCTGCCCGCTCACCTCCATCTGCGTGTTGCTCTGCACCATCTGTGCCTGGCTGAACGCCCCGTTCGAGGGATAGGAGTAGTCGGTTGTGATTCCGTCTTGCCTCACGCTACCGAGCAGATCCCATCCGAATCGCTTGTCAGTGACCGTCATGCCGGCTTGTGACGACTCCGTCTTGTGTTCGGGCAGGGTGGGAACGTCGGGCCGCGAAGTCAGTTTGGCGCGGCGCCAGTCCAGCGATATCCGCGGCCAGCGGACGCGGTGTAGGTCCCAGTTGAGCCCGTAGTTCAAGTCGTGGTTCATGGAGCTGTAGCCGGACACTTGTGCCATGCCGCCGTAGTATACGTCCTCGCGCCGTATGTTGTTGTAGAAAACCCGCAGCGGGAAGGCGCGCCGCCGGAGAAAATCCGTCGTCAGCGAGATGCCGTTGCCGCCGATGAATCCCGCCTCCGTGGCCTGTGGCCCGCTGGTCAGCACCGGCTTGATGTCGAAGCTGAGAAAGTCGGGATGGCTGAAGTAGCCCGCCGTCCGCAAGTCCAGCGTCAACGGCACAATGGAGATGGTCCGTCCACCCAGATCCGCGGCCCGCGTCCGGTAGGCGCCGGTGATGACTTTGCCGGTCAAGTCGGTCAGGCGCAACTGCGCGTGACATATCAGTGGAGCCACCAATGAGACCACCACCGTTAGTATTGTTCGCCAGGTCACCGGGTAGAAATCGTCCGTCTGGAATTTGAAAAGAGGGAGGGGGAACTTGCGCCCCTCCTCCCGCAAAGCCCTACTTGTGGCAGGCCAGGCAAAGGCCCGAAGCCGCGTTGGAAACGCGAAGGAACGGGCTATTGGTGTTGTTGTGCGGCTCGTGGCAACTGCCGCATTGCACCGTGTTGGTGGTACCGCCGCCGCTATAGAGCTTGAGCGTGGTCGCCACTGTCGCCGCCGCAACAAGACCGGTATCGTTGGTCTCATTGTGCGACATGTTCACGGGGTGGTCGTTCCGCAGCCCAAAGGACGACGTAGTTGCCGATCCCGAACCGACGGCTAAGTTGGCCGACACCATGTTCGTACCGCTGGTGACGCCGTCATGGCAGCTCATGCAGAGCAGCGAGTACAGTCTCGGATCGGTAACCGCCGGAGTAGCTCCGCCGATCTCCACCGCCGCGTTGTTCATGGTCGGCGATGTGTACGTCCCAAAAATGACAGTGCTGATTGCGCGATCCCACAACAGCAGCTTGCCGGTCGACTGATCCGTCCCGGTTCCGAGCGCCGCGGCGCCGTTGTGGGGCGCATGGCATGACTTACAACCGTTGTTGCCAACATTGTGATCCGTCGTCATGACGCCCGCCTTGGTCAACTGCCCGAAAGCGGCGGTGCTCAGAGCGAACGTGAGGATGGCCAGTAAAGCTAAAATCTTCTTCAATGTGATATTCCTTTCAAGAACTACTGTGTTTGTGCCGATAAGCGAATCGATGAAGAACGTCAGTAGCGTCCGGCTATCGCTTCGCGGCCCGTTGATAACCTCTCTGCTGTCAT
>CAZLDN010000309.1:0-2394 GCA_964558355.1 uncultured Candidatus Solibacter sp. | reverse complement strand
CAGCAGGCTGCATGAGTATGATGTCTATACTGTCCAAGCAATCGCGGGCGGAACACTGTCCATTGACGCTTCCCTGTGCGCCGCGGAAAGCCGCCGCGATCGAACAATACAACTGGCTGAAGGGGACATATGAGAGCGCTCCCGAGCAGCAGGAGTTGCCGTTTGAGCTGATCCCGCCGGACCCGGTGTGGGTCAGTGCCGAAGCCGAGCAGGCCGTCCAACTCCTGGCGACCGACACAGGCGCGCAATTGCTTGTCAGCGGTTTCGGGCTGTCCCTTGGGAAAAAAAGCGAGCGGATCACGATCAAGCTGAAAGGCAAGGTTTGCGGCGAACTTCCCCTGTTCCGCGTCCAGGAGATTGTGGTGATGGGCAGGGGAATTTCAGTGAGCACCGATCTCATCGAAGAAGCGTGCAGGCGGGGCATCCGCTTGGCGTTCCTCTCGCCCTCCTGGAAGCCTGTGGCCCTTCTGACATCGCCATTCCTCACCGCCACCGTCGCCACGAGGCGCGCGCAACTGGAGGCGGCAGAGACGGGGATCGGCATGGACCTGATGCGCTGGATCGTTGCCGGGAAACTGCACAACCAGGAGAAACTCCTGCGTTACTTCGGCAAGTCGAGAACCGGCGTGGAGAAAGAGAGGTTGGTGAGTCGGGCCACCCGCTTGCGGGCCCTGCGGAAGCAAGCACTCGAGGTGGAGGCTGGCACGGCAGGGGACGTCCGGAGCAGGGCGATGGGTCTTGAAGGGGCCGGAGGACGGGAATACTGGAGAGCGCTGGCAGGCTTGCTGCGGCCGGAATTGGGATTCCAGGGGCGGGTCCATGCGCAGCCCGAGGACGCAGTGAACGCCTCACTCAACTACGGCTACGGGATCCTCTACGCGCACGTCTGGGGTGCGGTGATGAATGCTGGCCTGGAACCGTTCGCGGGATTCCTGCATGGCGACCGGCCGGGCAAGCCATCGATGGTGTTGGACCTCGTCGAGGAGTTTAGGCAGCCGGTGGTCGATAGGCCGCTGTTTGCGTGGTTGTTCAAAGGCGGCACGCCAAGGCTCGTGAAGGGCCTCTTGGATGAGGAGTCGAGGGAAGCCGTCGCCACACGGGTGTTGACCAGACTGAACTCTGGCGAACCGCACCGCGGAAAGAATCACCAGGTTCGATCAATCATCCAGATGCAGGCACGCCTTGCCGCGTCCGCGGTTCGCGGGTTGAGGGACTACCGGCCGTTCGCATTCAAGTGGTGACCCATGATGGAGGAACGGGTATGAAGCGGGAGAGCCGCTACAAAGGAATACTGCAGCCGCGGCAGGTGGGTGCGCCGAAAGGAGAGACGCCTGTTTTGCTGCTGTACGACATTGAGAGCGACCGCGTTAGGAACCGGGTCTCGCAAGTGTGCCTCGACTATGGTCTGCAGCGGATTCAGTTCTCGGCGTTCTTTGGGCGGCTGACGCCCAATCTGCGGCAGGAATTGACCATGAGGGTCCTCAATGAGGTACACGAGGACAACGCCCGGGTGAGGGTGATGCCCTTGACGGAGGACAGCCTGGCGGACATGTGGGAATACGACTACTGGAGGCTCGACGCGGACAAGTTGAAGGAGGAGGCCGACGCGTGTGAACAGGCACGAGAAGGTCCAATTCCGAAGTTGAGAATTGTGAAACTGATCGAGGATTGAGATGGAACTGGTGACGGTGACCGCACTGAAGAGCTGGCTGTATTGCCCCCGGCAGGTCTACTTCGTGGAGGGCTTGGGGCTGGATCCGCCCCAGACGTCCAAGATGCATGAGGGGTTGGCGGCGCAGGCCGAGGTGGAGAGGGTGGAGTTGCGGCGGACGCTGGAGCGATACGGGCTTTGGGGCCGGGAGAGAGTGGTGAACTTGCGGCTTTCGAGCGAGCGGTTGGGGATTGTGGGCAATCCGGACCTGGTGCTCGTGGGTGAGGGCAAGGCGGCCGTAGTGGAGTTCAAACTGAGCGGCGGGGTCCCGGGTCAGGCGGAGTGGATGCAGATGGCCTGTTACTCGGCTTTGGTTGAGGACAGTCTTGGGCTGCAAGCCGATTGGATGTTCGGGTACCGCATTCCGGACGACCGGGTGTTCAGGGAGGAGTACACGGAGGCGTGGCGCGTGCGGATCTCGGGAGTACTCGAGAAGGTGCGGCGCTGCGTTGCTGGGCAACTGGATCCCGGACCAGCAGAGGACGGTAGTCGGTGTTCGGATTGCCCATACCTGAACTTCTGCGGGGACTGCTGGTAGGCACCCTCTTCGCAGATTGAGCCGCTTTGATCCCCGTTTGGCGATCTGCGAACTTCTTCGCTTGATTCGGTGGGATAAGTAACGCATAGTGAATGAGATAGACTGCGGAAGCAGCCGGCTGCCCCGATAAGAAGGGGACTGAAAC
>CAZLDN010000308.1:0-2428 GCA_964558355.1 uncultured Candidatus Solibacter sp. | reverse complement strand
AATCGCGATCGGCATCAGTTCGGAACGCTGATCGGCATCGCTCGGAATACGCAGCTCATCCCGTCGGGGCGTCGTCCGTCTCCGTATACGACTGTCGCCCATCCGCTCCAACCCGGATACTTCACGCCGGTCATGTCGCCAATGCTGTTATATTGGTGTTCCAGCTCGAGGTAGAACGCAGGAATAGAGCTGCCCTGCCCTGTAAACAAGGCCTTCTTGGTGACCCTGCCGCGGATGTCGTAGCTGTAGTACTCCCGAAGGTCTCCATAGCTGATCGTCGACAAGCGGCCCCAGACGTTGGTCTGGCTCGGGTCCACGGGCGTGTCGTAATTAAACGACACGAAAGTTGTCGCGCCCCACCCCACGCTCGCCAACCTGCCGTAGGAGTCAAATCCCCAGCCCACAGTCTGGTTACGGGCGTCAGTCTTTTGAGGCTCGACCCCTTGTCTCCGTCTCCAGATCCGCGTCTAGGGCCGTCCTTCTTTGGGTGCTGCCGGCACTGCTTCGGTCAGAGTGACCGACTCGACGCGCTCAATATGCAGCCGGAATGGCGCATCCAATCGTGAGCAGAAACCAGTTCCACGTGCGTACCCCTCGATCACTAATCGAGGCTTCAGGACTTTCGCAACTTCCAGCTTTCCGACAAGGATGACATTAAGGCGCGTATCATTGCCAGTCGCGCTTCTTCTCCTCGCCAACAACTCAGCGGCTTCCCACAGGAGGCCAACGTTAGAACTTGCGCCAGGTTCTCTTGGACCCTGAGGGCAAGCATAGTTCAACCATTTGTACCCTCCCAGCATGGCCTCCGGACATCGACGGTCATAAATAACTGATCCATGCTCACCGGAGGCAAATTCAGCCTGTACCCGAATAGATTTTCCATTGTAACTTTCAGGCAGACGCGCGAAGTCGCAGAGAGTCAGCGATTGAGGGGCTGTGTTTACCTGAGCTGAGGCGGTCCCCAATCCAAACATGGTGCATGAAAGCAGAAAGCAGTAGTGACTTCTCATGGAAAGCACTTCCTCTCGAGAGCCTGGTTGAAATCCTGATTTGTCTTCCAGCCCTCCGCCGGCGGCGCATCATTCTCTCTGAACTGGGATCCTCCAAAGTTGTAAAGCCAGTTGGCAACATGTCCCAACTCATGTAACAGCATCCTCGCTCGTCCTACATCGCCCGCGGTATTCCCATTCCAATACACGCCGGAAGAATAATCGTCACGGGCGTTGATAAGGATGTTTACTTTTGTATATCCGCCCTTCGCATCATTCCAAATCGGCTCTATAGTTGCCTGATCTCTTGCCGACTCACCCTCAGTTCTTAGGTCTCTGAAAACAACCTCTCCATAGCGACCTTCCAAAAGCCCATCGAGCAAACCAATTGGCCCGATCTCAGAAGTGTTAAACAAGCCAGCACATTCTGAATTAGAAAGCGCCTTTCTCAAAAGATCGACGGCGGTGCCCAATTGCGCCTTGGCAATCTCCACCGGGTCAGGCTTGACCGCGCTCCCTCCTCCCCGGAGCGGGGGTTCGAACACCTCTGCTCTTCTGGTTGGCTCCCATTCAACGGGGATTTCATCGACACTCTTGCAGACACCCTCAATGACACCCCCAGGGCAATATCCAAAGAGCCCTCTTGGGTCGATGATGTTCACCGGATCTCCCTGTACGTAACTGTACCTGTTCCAGCCCTGCGGATTCTGCTGCCCGCCGCTCATCACATACGGGTCCGCCGTCGTGAACCGCCCCCACGACGACTGGTAGTACCGGTTCATCGCGTAATCCAGCCCTGTCGCCGAGTCGCGCGTATACGTCCCAAACTTCGCCGTGTCGTTCGCGGTCGAGGTCCGCTCCTGGCCGTACGGATAGTACGCAACGTTCTGCGTCCCCTTGCGAACGACAGACCCAAGCCGATCGGTCACGACTTTCTCGCCGCCGATCATGATGAGTCGTCCGGCGAAGTAGATCCGCTCCTTCGACGTCACGCGCGACCACGTCGTCCCGTTCCAACGCCAAACCGCGTACAGCAGCCCATCCACCCCGTAGATGTTCAACTCCCGAGTCCCGTCGGCCTTGTTGATGAGCACGCGTTCGTTCCGAGGCCCATAGACGTAAGTCTCGCCGGCGGTCCCGCCTAGCCTTCCGAAAACATCGTACGAATAGCTTCGCAGGCTGTCCGAAAGCAGGTTTCCGGCTGAGTCATACGAGATCCCCGTCCCTGTGAGACGGTTGTTCGCCGCGTTCACGGTCATCGACATCGCCGGAGCCGACCCCTTCGTCACCACCTGTTGCGTCAGATTCCCGAACCCGTCGAAAACGAACGACTGCCCCCACTCCGGCCCCGTGGTCACGGCCGACGTCAGGCGCCCGAGCGTGTCGTGCGTATTCCAGCGAAGCCGATCACTGATTCCAATCTGATGGCGATCAGGATT
>CAZLDN010000307.1:0-2472 GCA_964558355.1 uncultured Candidatus Solibacter sp. | reverse complement strand
GGGGTAGGGGGGACGTTGAAACCTTGGACGAAGACGGAAACCGCGTGAGAACACGGAACACGGGCTGTTCCAGGTTCCGAAACCAATGAGTTACGGGATGACTATCAAGAGTGTCCCAGGTTCAATGTTTCAGATTCGTGACCCGGGAGCGACGTTGGGCGCGCCACTGAACCGCCGGACGATAAGCCCGAGATCAGGGTCAAAAGCCTCCAACCAGAGCAAGTGTCCGCTGGATGTGGGACTGCAATTCACCGTCGTCAATTGGGTCACCGTCGACTTCAGCGCCTTCGTCGTGGTGATAGCGTTTCGAGTATTCGTTGATGGACTCCAATTCCTCGAGGATCTCCTTGGCGTCATCCAACGGCGATCCTTTCACTGAATCGCGGATCTTTCCGATCATGTCGCCGAGCCATTCGTTCGGTTTAAACTCACGTGGAAGTTTGACTCGCAAATACGCCTCGAGCAATGGGCGTATGGACCGAACGACGAGTCTGGGGTTCCCCTCGTTGGAGTAGACGTAATTGTGCAGAATGTGGTGATTGTCGAAGTAGTCACCTCGGACGATATCGTCGATGTCGCACTCGCCGATGGTTGAATGTTTTTCACCTAGGCGAACGAACTGCAAGGTTCGAACTATTCCTGGAGAAACCGATTCTTTGATCGACTTCAAGAACCCCGGCTCGTGAGACATGACAATGACCTGACGGGCGGACTCAGCGAGTCGGCAGATTTCACGCTTGGTCTGCCGTCGGCGAGACCTATCCTGGCTGGTAAACGGGTCATCAAAGACCACAACGGTGCCCGACAGTTTGGGATCGGATTCCAGTTGCGCAATAAAGAATGCCAACGCCAAGGTGCTGCGATCTCCTGCGCTCAGGGTGTTCTTGAAGCAGGCCTGTGCAGCGGGTGTCGCCGAGTCCCCCAGCGCGACCGGTACCTTGTTAATCACGATGTGAAAGTTAGAACTGACTGAGCCTCCGACATAGCTGGTCTTGGTTTCACCGATACGAAAACCGGCGCCAAACACCTGAAGGAGTGCATTGATCCGCTTTTCGTGTTTTGCAACCACATACTCGCTGTGGGTGTCCAGTTTCAACTTGGCGTCAGTCTTCTGGGACTCCAGCAACCTTTTGGCTTCAAGCGCACTTGTGTAGGCGGCGCAAGCAGCGTGTACCGCGAACTCGTGACGCGTCTGTACCGCCTGGAGCGCAGCTAGGTCGGCATTGGCTTGCGCCAAATCCCCGCCTTCCGTCTCCTTTTTCTTGGCGACAATGGGAACATTGGCAGCGAGAGCGGCCTCGCCGTAGTTCTTCACTTTGATCGAGACACTCTGTAACTCGGAGACAGCCGCCGTGAACACCTCGTCCGCGGGGGAGGGCTCCAATGGAGAAGACAGTTTAACTCTTAGTCGCGCAAGAGCGGCCGTTCGGAGATTGCTTACAGCCGTTTGAATTTCGGCGAACGACAGTTCGGGCATGGTGATGTCGGCGAACCGGCTCCAGAAGGTAACGAGCGCTGCATTCTCCGAAAGTACTCTTTGCAGAGTAAGAAGTGCGGTGTCTCCGAAAACTTCCTCGATAGACTGCTGTAACGTTCTGAGTTCTTTCTTGAAGGCTGAGTAGCTCGCGCTGAAGTAATCCTGATAGTTGGCGATCAGATCAACACCATCCGTGGGCTGTCCACAGAACGGGCAGACCGTCTTGTTGGTATACAGAAGTCCCTGGTTCAGCCACTCCTCACCGCCCGGCGTCGAATGGGTCGCTAGGTGTGTCTTAACTGCCGTCTCCGCATCCTTGGAAACGCCCTCCAGTTCCTTAGCCAATTGAGCTTCGAAGTCCGTTGGCAATTGAGCAACAGAAATGCTGGCAAGGCTGGCCTTGTCCTTGATCTCCTTGGCCTTTCCGAGTGCCGCAATATGCGCCTGCTTTGATGCAATCCTGGCCGGGACTTCGGGATCGACTTTTAGGGCCAGGAAAACTTCCAGTTTCATCCCGGAGGGCAGACTGGCCTTTACGACAGCGGCCTTTGCATTCACGTCCTTGTTGGCTTCACGAATCTTGATGTCGTACTCGTCAACTTGGCGAGCGAGTGTGACGCCAGCTTCGCCAACAATGACGCGGTAGAGGTTCTTCTTCTGGGCATGATCGATTTGATCGCCCGAATAGACGTTCTCATGAACGAAGGTGGAGTCATAGATGGCAAGGCGAGGGCCCACTGCATCCCATTCCCCGTCCTTGAAGGTAACCACCTTATCGTCGCCGACCAAGATGAATACGGAAGGAGGGAAGACGCTGCCCAGCGTCTGGCGTCCGAGGATGAGATCGCCCCGGCCCGTGGTCAGAGAGCGAAGAATGTCCGTGAGAGTGGTCTTGCCGCGCCCGTTCTCGCCAAAAATGAGGGTCAGTTTTCGAAATGTGAGATCACTAGCGTCCGGCTATAAGTCCCACAGATTCAACTGGTTAGAAAATGAGG
>CAZLDN010000306.1:0-2508 GCA_964558355.1 uncultured Candidatus Solibacter sp. | reverse complement strand
ATAGCTTTGTCTCCAAGTCAAAAACACTCTTAGCACATTGACAAAAGGTATACAGGATTCTTCGAGAAATCGAAGAATTATTATTCTAATTAGGTAACCCCGATTCAATCGGGGTAATTTTTATGACCAGACTCTTATGTGTCGGGCTCTACGTATCGTTGTTTGAAACAGCACACGATACGTGGCTTCCGGCACTTAGGTGCATCTGGAAAAATTTAGTTCAAAAAACTTCGCACAAGCGAAGAAAGCAAATTGACTAGCCTTCGGCGAAAGCTGGAGAGGAAAGGAGTTCACGAAAGTGAACAATTGGGTTTGGCATTTCTTTGTAGGATTGGCATTCATCGGACTAGGAGGATTCCTCCTGTTCGGAGAAGCCAGCACACCAGCGGGAGATCCTGAGAAGGAACTTCTCTGCTGGGCCGCGCTCGCCATCACTTACATCGGCATGATTTACGCCTTCATAAGCGTGAGCTGTGTCTGTCCGCCCCCACTGCTCGGCCGAAAGCCCTGCAGCTAGCCTTCGGCGCAAGCTGGAGAGAGAAAAAACGAGTTTCGACCTTGGCGGGGAGAAACTGAGTGAGGAACGGTGGATATTCTTGATCTGAGAGTCTTAGTCCTTCTCTTCATGGGGGTTGTAGCATTCATTTGTGCATACGCTTCTCAAAGAGCAAGGCGACCAGCAGACAGGTGGACCTGGGCGGTACTAACCGTTCTCGTAACCATCTTTTTCGTGCTAGTGGCATCACACCCACTGCCGATCTAACAACCCAGTGAGAAGTAGAAAGGCCGCTATGGCTAATCTGAATTTGGTGTTGGTGGGAGCTCCTCAAGCGCATTTGCGCCTGAAGGCACATCTGTCGAGAGGGCCGGACCCATATAACACGCGGGTTCTGACCACATTCGGCGGGTGCTCAAGGAGTATCTCAGGTTGGTTTCGAAACAAGTTCGTCGCAAATCGCCGGATCTACGAGAAGGAGGCCCCAAGCCCCGACCCCGTGATGAAATCCGACGCCAAGAACTCTTGGATGCACGCAACCGGCCGGTTGCGGAAGTCCTGAGGACGTTTGCCTATCGGTAGACGCCGGAGTTCGCGACACATCAATCCAGCTTTAAGTTCTCCTGAGGAGGAAGCGGTGAAACGCTTCAGGTTTGAATTGGTAGCGATTGCGCTGTTCTCGGTCCTCATCGGACTGGCTGCGCTCGCACCAACGTCTGCTCACGCAGAGAGCGGATGTCTAGACCAGGATCGCGCGATCTTCGCCAACACTATCTTCAATCTGGGTTACCAGTGCGAAGTCAGCGGTGACGTTGAAATGCAGATCCCTGGAGGCAGCTACCAACGTCTTTACGACGATGACGACTCGGCGACAGCCTTGCTCGTACGTTGTACAGACCAATATGGCTGCAGTGCCCGTACAAACCCTTACGGGGGCGCGTACGTCTCTGCCAGAGACACCGTCACGATGGTGGTTGACACGTTCAAATACGTGCCCAACCTCCGCTACATGGACGCGAAGTGCTTCCCTGTAGGCTGTGGGGTGACGCGGTATTTCCCGCAACTCTCCTGGCCGTACTACACAAGCACAACGCTCTCGCCGGTGGCTCCGCCAGCAGTGACGTACACACGAATGTACTTCAACGCTGGCACGCCCGTGATCGGTGGATGGATATACATCAACGGCTCGTACGTGGGGTACTCCTGCTACGTTCCGTCTGCATGGGGATCCGGCTACGCGGATGGTGGACAAACCAACCCGCAGTTCGCTCAAGGCGCCTCGGTGACTCTGTGTTCCGGCGGTTCAACCGTTCCGAACCCAGTGCCGACCTTCGTCAACCCGCCGTTCCCATGGCCATTTCCGTGGCCTTACCCAGTAGTTTCGCCAACTGGCGGAATGACTGCAGACGTTTGCACCCAATGGGGATGCAAGACGTTCTGGTGGAACGACATGGTCGTCGGCGGAGTGATCTACCTCAACGATGGATCCGTGTTCCGTGACTGTTACGTGAGTAACTATCACCTACCAGGAACCCAGGTTGGAGGATACGCCCTGAACCCATCGTCAAACTACGGCGTGCCGCAGTGTGACGCACAACATCGAGTTCGATAACCTCCGCCACAAGCGGATGAGAGAAGGGTTAGAATCATGCGTAGGACCATTCGGTCCATGTCTCTGCTGCTTGCAGCGGGGACTCTGATGCTGGTTACCGGCTGTTGGGGGAACGACAAGCCTTCCAGCACGCCGACGACGACGGCAACCGCGAGCGCAACGCCCACGGCCACCCAGGCCGCGTCCGGCGATTCGCTTCCCAACGGAAACGCACCGTCCTTCAAGACGGATGCCTTCCGTGACAACCGGAAGTTCGTGAAGTGCGAAAGCACCTTCGCGGACCAGACCGGATGGCTACTCTGTGAACCAGGCGTGCTGCTCGACAACACAGCGACGTTCACGCGTGGCCAGATCAAGGCGATCTACAACATGGACTGTCCAGAAGGCGGGTTCGCATACG
>CAZLDN010000305.1:0-2508 GCA_964558355.1 uncultured Candidatus Solibacter sp. | reverse complement strand
AACCAAACGCCGCGCCAGTCGCCTCGAGCGTCGCCACCTTGCCAGTGAACTCCTGGAACCGCCGGATGATGACATCGCAGTACTTCGGATCGAGTTCGATCAACCTCGCCTGGCGGCTGGACTTCTCGCAGGCGATCAACGTCGTGCCGCTGCCGCCGAACGGGTCCAGCACCGTGTCGCGGCCCTTGCTGCTGTTCCTGATGGCCCGCTCAACCAACTCCACCGGCTTCATTGTCGGATGCTCCAGATTCGCCATGGGCCGCTTGATGAACCACACGTCGCCCTGGTCGCGGGCGCCGCACCAGAAGTGATCCGTACCCTCCTTCCAGCCGTACAGGATCGGTTCGTACATCCGCTGGTAGTCCGACCGGCCCAGTGTGAAGTGGTGCTTGGCCCATATCACGAACGTGGACCAGTGCCCTCCGGCGTCGGTGAACGCCCGGAAGAGCGTGTGCAGTTCCGACGAGGACATGCAAATGTAGATGGCGCCCTTCGTCACCGCGAGCATGTTGGCCGAGGCGTCCCGCAGGAACTCATAGAACTTGCCGCCGAGAGCATCGTTGGCGATGGTGAGCTTCTTCGCCGTCTTACCCACATACGCGACGCCGTAGGGAGGATCCGTGAAAACCATGTCAGCCAGGCCGCCGGCCAGGACCTGCTCGACAGCCTCGAGCTTCGTCGCGTCGCCGCACAGCAGCCGGTGGTCGCCCATGATCCACACGTCGCCGGGCACCGACACCACTTCGACCTGGACTTCAGGTGCAGCGTCTTCGTCTGTCTTGCCTGGCTGCTCCTCGCCGGCGAACAACGCTTCGAGTTCAGCGTCATCAAAGCCGACCAGGCCCAGATCGAAGTCCTCGTCCTTCAACTCCTCGAGCGCCTCACGCAGTAGTGCGTCGTCCCACCCGGCGTTCAGTGCCAGTTTGTTGTCAGCGACGATGTACGCGCGCCGCTGTACTTCGCTGAGGTGGTCCAGGACGACGACGGGCACCTCCGGCATCTCGAGCTGCCGCGCGGCCAGTAGTCTGCCGTGGCCGGCGATGATTCCGTCCGCAGAGTCCACCAGGATCGGGTTGGTGAAACCGAACTCGACGATGGACGCCGCGATCTGCGCTACCTGCTCTGCGGAGTGTGTCCTGGCGTTCCTCGCGTAAGGGACCAGGCGGTCCAGCGGCCAGAGTTCAATGCGCCGCGCCATCGCCGGAATGGTTGTTCCCACGCCCATGCTATTGAAAACCCTCAGCCACCCCACCGAGAGGGTGGCCACCGGCCACCGGCCACCAATTATTTCTCATGTCGGTAGCGCATTTATGCAAATAATCCACCCACCCGCGAAAGTCGCCCGGAAGGACCCAAGAATTGCGTAAGCCTTTTGGAATCAACACTTTACGTGGAACCGCACACAATCCGCCACCCAACTGCCAGGGCCAGTAGGCTCTTCATCGATAGCCTGTCCACAAGCGGATAGCGGCAGAGCGTGGGCGCCGGATCAGGCCGCCAGACTACCACCGGCTCGAGGTCGGGCTGGGCTTCGTGGCGCTCCATCGATCCTGGCAGGTACCTGCTGCCATCGACGCCGTAAAATTTCGTTATTCCTTTAATTGCGACCGACTTGGCTGACATATCAGATTGCCTCTCGCGCCCGCTGCGCTGCTGTGGTCCCTGTTGCATTGTTGCGCCAGACAACAAGCTCGCCCGTATCATGGCGGAAACGCTTCATCGTGCGGACTTCCGCGCCTACGTCGGGCAGTGCGTGCACGTACGTAGACAGGAGCGCCGCACCCACGTATCCGGCCACTGCTGCGACCCGTGCGCTTCCCCGGAGCGGCTCGTTGACATCGGCGACAGCCTGGATACGGCGGATGCCGCGACAGCGGTTGAGCACGGTCGCCTTCCCGCGTCGGATCATTTGCCGCGCCTCATCATCCGTGAGCCAGCCGTAGAGGTCGCCTGCCTCGGACTGGATCGATATTTCATGGGTGGCTGTTCTGGTTGGGTGCATATATGCGTAGGGGTGATCACCTAGGGCGGGGAGTGTCGCGCCCCGACGCGAGAGCAAGCAACTATTAAAAACAGTAAACCAAATTCGCGGCGATGTCAAGCGGACCCCGCCCCCTACCCCCTCCCCGGGTGGGGCTGAGGATTTATGCGAGCTTGCCGGCGCATGGTGTCACCGGCTTGCCGCCTGGATCGTTTCGGGCCGCTTTGCCGGCCGTCCAATCGCTGCTATTGCGCCCCCCGCCTGGCATGGCGACGGGCTGATCCGTCCAGGCCCTAGGCACCCGCATCCCGATCGATCCGTTAGGATATCCGGCGGCGGGCCTGATCGCCAGCTCCATGATACACCGGGCGGCAAGCGCACGGGTTAAGATTTCTTTAGGATTTAGCTTAGGCTGGCCTCATTATTCTCTTGCGTAGCGGTACGCAGTGTGGTATGCTTAGGTTGTAGAGAGACAGAGAGACACAATGACCACCAGCACAATCCGGGACAGGACGGCAAACGGAGGC
>CAZLDN010000304.1:0-2536 GCA_964558355.1 uncultured Candidatus Solibacter sp. | reverse complement strand
GGCACGATCAGCGAAGAAAAGGTGTGGGACAATCTGGTCTACTTCCAAAAGGCCGTGATCCCGGTGGCCGAGAAGGTTGGTATCAAGATGGCCCTGCATCCGGACGACCCGCCGCTGTCGCCGCTGCGCGGGATCGGGCGGATCCTGACGTCGGCGAAGAACTTTGACAAAGCCATGCAAATCGTGCCGAGTCCGATCAACGGGGTGACGTTCTGCCAGGCCAACTTCATCGCCATGGGCGAGAACGTCTATACGCTGGCCGAGAAGTGGTGCAAGCAGAAGAAGGTCTTTTTCGTGCACTACCGGGATATCCAGGGCAACGCGAAAAGCCTGCGCGAGACGTTCCACGACAACGGCCCGACCGACATGGCGAGGTTGATGAAGGTCTATCACGAGTCGGGCTTCAGCGGTCCGGTGCGGCCCGATCACGCGCCGGTTCTGGCTGGGGAGTCGAACGACAGGCCGGGGTATATGGTCCAGGGCAATGTCTTTGCCTTTGGGTACATGAGGGGCATTTTGGACATGATCCAGTCGCCGAGGTCCTGACGGCGGTTTTGACCAAACGAACTCACGATCAGATCAAGTTGTTTTGAGTCAACATGTTGTGGAGATTGAAAAACGTCACTCTTCAATATACGTGATGAGGATACTCGTTTAACGTCGAACTATTGACGGCTGCGAGGAACGGACAAAGCGGGTATGATTCTCTCATGCTTCGCCGCTCGTTGCTCGCCTCCGCCGCGGCCGCTCCGGCGGCCTTTGGATTTACCCCTCCGCCGCAGACGGCCATTCCCCGCTGGCGCGGGTTCAATCTACTGGACTACTTTCAGGCGCTGCCGCGCGAAGGGGGGCGACCGAGACCGACTCCGGAGGAGTATTTCAAGTGGGTCCGTGACTGGGGATTCAACTTCGTCCGAATCCCTATGGACTACTGGTTGTTTATCGACACTGACTGGCAGACCAGCCGGAAGCTCGCCCCGGAGGACCCGTTCAAGATCAAGGATTCGGCGTTCGACCAGATCGACCGCCTGGTGGAGTTGGCGCGCAAGTACACGCTCCACATCTCGCTGAATCTGCACCGCGCTCCGGGCTACTGCATCAACAACCCGGAGCGGGAGCCGTTTGTCCTGTGGTCGGACAACCGGGCGGAGGAGGCGTTTTCGTTGCACTGGTATACGATGGCGAAGCGCTACCGGCCGGTGTCGAATTTCGACCTGTCACTGAACCTGCTGAACGAAGCGCCGGCGCCGAAGGAAGGCTACATGTCGCGGGAGGACTACCGGCGGGTGATGACGCGGGCGCTGAATGCAATCCGGTCGGTGTCGCCCACCCGAACCGTGGTTATCGACGGGCTTTCGGTGGGCAACCAGGTGGTGGACGAGATGATCGACACGGGCGTGGCGCAGTCGGTTCACGCCTACTTTCCAGGGCAGATCTCGCACTACCGGGCGGCGTGGGTGGACCGGAAGATGGACTTCCCGGAGCCGGTGTGGCCGGTGCTGAACGAGGACGGAACGCCGAAGATCTCGCGCAAGACGCTGGAGGACCGTTACGCGCCGTGGGCGGAGCTGGCCAGGAAGGGGATCGGCGTCCACTGCGGCGAGTGCGGCTGCTACAACAAGACGCCGCACGCGATCATGCTGGCCTGGATGAACGACGTACTGGACATCCTGTCGGCGCACAACATCGGGTACGCGCTGTGGAACCTCAACGGGTCGTTCGGGATTCTTGATACTGGACGGACGGATATCCAACTGGAGGACTGGTTTGGGATGAAACTGGACCGGAAGCTGTTGTCGCTGATGCAGCAATACTGAGTACTCCGATTCGCAAATATGGTGGCGTGTCGCAATACAAGCACTCCGTTCAAAGTCGCGCCAGGGAACCCGCTCTGTCGAAAATCACGCCTAGAAACCCGCTCTCTTCGTTCGCGGCCTGCGCGTAAGGGGTGCATTTTCATTTGGATAGGCGGTCCCAACGGAGCCGCGCGCGTCAGCAAGCGGTCTGGCAATACCTGACCGAAATTCAGAAACTGCGCACAGAGTCACGGCTGCTGGCAGCGTGGGCAGAAATGCGTGCCTCGCTGGGCGACGGCGATGCGGCGGATGGGGGTGGCGCAGGCGGGGCAGGGCAGTCCGTCGCGGCCGTAGACGCGGTGCATTTCCTGGAATGAGCCGCGTGTGCCGGAGGCGTCCACGTAGTCGGATATGGACGATCCGCCGGCGGCGATGGCCTCGTGCAGGAGTTCGACCGTCGCGGCATGGAGGGCGAGAAGGCGTGGGCGGGAGAGGCGCGTTAGCTTTGATTGAGGGTGGATACGGGCGCGGAAAAGGGCTTCATCCACATAGATGTTTCCGAGGCCGGCGATGACGGCCTGGTTGAGCAAAACGGGCTTGATGGCGCCGGAGCGGCGGGCGAGAAGGCGGGCGAATTCATCGGCGGAGAGATCGAGGATGTCGGGGCCGAGGTTCGGCGGGAAGCTGGCGGGCGGCAGGTAACAGAGCGAGCCGAATTGCCGGATGTCGTCGAAGACGAT
>CAZLDN010000303.1:0-2537 GCA_964558355.1 uncultured Candidatus Solibacter sp. | reverse complement strand
GATCCGCATGAGTAGGCCGCATCCGGCCGCAGATGAGATTTGCGACAGGCACAGTTGCTGCAACCGCGCAATCGGTTCCGCAATCAAGCATGTCTTGCTGACCTTCATCCTCAGCCGCTCCTCAACGACTGATTGAGCTTAACGGGAGGTGTTGGCCGCCGTCACGCATGCTTGCCGAAAGGACACAGAGCGCCATCGCCGAGAAGTTCCAGGCTATGGTGAAACTCGGCGTTCTGAACAGCCGGATGAAGGACTTCTATGACATCTGGGTCCTATCACAATCGTTCGATTTCGACGGCGAACAGCTGACTCAGGCGATTCGGCGGACGTTCGAGAATCGAAGTACGCCGTTGCCCGCCACGCCCACGGTTTTCGAGCCTTCCTTCGCGCAAGAGAAGGTGAAACAGTTGCAGTGGCAAGCATTCATCAGGAAAGCCCAGCTCCCGGGTGCGCTGGAGGACTTCGAGGATGTCGCTGCGGCAGTCAAGGGATTCCTTGGACCCGTTGCATTTGCGCTGGCCGGAGCGCAGCCGTTCCGCGCCATCTGGAAAGCTCCTGGACCTTGGCGCTGACCGAAGCGGGGAAAATATTTCGGGGCAAAAAATTGGCTCCCCAAGACGAACACAAATCCGAACACGGTTTTGGAGAACTGGGAATGCTCAACATTCTCCGCACCGTTAACCAAGGGGAAAAGTTCGGAGACGGACTTTCGTTGTGAGTGGTTCAGTTGTCAATGATCAAGCAGCAGGCCTCAGAATACACCAAGAGACCAGGGCTTGCCGGAACGCTCTCGTGACCATGGTTGGACTCAGAGAGCGGAGTAGAATTCCGCCAGGATTCGAAAGGCTTCGCTAGCGGAGAGTTCGAGGTGGCACTCGGCAGCCATCCTAGCAAATGGTGCGTTCCACTCCTCCGGAGGGGGATCGAGGGCTTTGGGAACTGAGTGCGTCGCCCGAAGATCGAAGGTCGCATGAAGAGCCTGCATGACTCGCTTCGATTCAAGAGTGCCGAATTGAATCAGGAGGGCCATATCGACCAAATCGCGCACTCGGCTGTTGGGCGCCGTTCGAGGCAGGGTGTACGCGTGAAGCTTCTCGGCGAACTGCTGCTCCCGCTGAATCATGGGAACGGCTGGCGGCAAAATACCCGCGAACCCGAGCCAGTCACGCATCCGAGCCTGTTCCAGCGGATCAAGAACCACGTCACCGATTCCAACGTCCAAATGGAACTTCACGAAAATGCGTCCGCCCATGATGGACTCAACGGGGTACCGCGCTCCACCATACGGAGCGCCGTCCAGGTCCATCATCGCCTCACCGATGCGGAAAGAGAAGAAGTCGCCGAGGTCTGCGACTCCAGCATCTTGGATCTGCTTGAGTAGGAGGTCGTCGCGACCGGCTGGCGCGACTCGCACCGTAAAATCGAGATCCTTGGTGGTGCGTGCGGTTTGGAACCGGAGTTCCATTGCGTAGCCGCCTTTCAGGACCCAATTTGGGTTCGGCTCTCGAAAAAGCCTGGCAAGGAACCGGTCGAAGGCTACTTGCCGGCGAAGCCGCTGCAGGTCAATCCCGTCTTCGCGGGACACGCGCTTGAGGCGTTCCTCAAGTGCGGTGCGGAGCGCTGTGCCGGAAGCGTATTTTCTTTCGGGGGTCACTTCGTTCCTTCCCGAATCTCAGCGAGCGCCGGAGCGCGTTCCGCATCCTGTTGAGTCATGGCGACCTGCGTCTTCGTGATTTTGCCTCGCTTCATCGCCTCACGGAATGCCTCGCGAAGAACGGGCTTGGGGAGTGATCCTTCCTTCCAGACATCCAGAATCGCGCGAATTGCGTTCGTGACAGGGACACCATGTAGGATCTCCCAGTCCTCGACTGCCACATCGCTGTGGTGCAGGCGCAGCACCTTTGGAATGGGAACTCCACGGCGGAAGTGCTCGGGGACAGTGAGGTCCAGCTTGGCTGGATTCGCGTCGGTGAGATCGTGCAGGCTCAGCGCCGTCTGGTGACTGAAAACCCCAGTTGGCCGGTCGCTCCTATCACGCGACCAAAGCCACCAGAGGATCAGGTCGGAGCGCTCGGGTTCCGGGAAGAGGGCCAGCCTATAGATTCCGCGGTGCTCGCGAACCCAGTTGCCCGCACGGACGTGATAGATCCGTTTGTTGCTGGCGTATCCGAGCGCGGCCGCCTGCTTGGTTGTGAAGTAGCCATTTTGCGATTCCGCAAGCTGGTAGAGTTCCTTATGGCGTTCGTGTGGCGATTGAGAGCCGGACATAAAAGGTCAACTTTCTGGACCTATTATGAGGCTGTGTGCGCCGCAACGCAAATGTCTTCAGCCTGGCGACGGCTGGCCACGCGGGTGCGCTGATCCATGGTTAACAGAGTTGTTGACTTGGACAGCCAAACGGGGTAACGGGCGACTCGGCGCTTGACTTCGACCGCCGAGGGCACTCCTAATTAATTATAGATAGTATGAGGTAGTGTGACGTATGTTCGGCGTCAACTATTTTTACCGGTCAGCGTCAACTATTTCTCCCTATCGGC
>CAZLDN010000302.1:0-2560 GCA_964558355.1 uncultured Candidatus Solibacter sp. | reverse complement strand
AATCGCGATCGGCATCAGTTCGGAACGCTGATCGGCATCGCTCGGAATACGCACATGGCTCCGGCGATTGCGACGCGGGAAGGTCCAGCGGGACGGGTAACAGGGCTTCTTGAGGAGGAAATATTGTGAAGCGTTTACTTGGATTGACACTCTTGATTGCGCTGCTCGGCAGCATTGCACTTGCCGGCCCGTTGCACACGACGCCTGCACTGCCAGCGACTAGCAGCTACTTGCTGGGCGACCCCACTTCCGGCCCTCTGGCTGACACTGAAGACTGGCCATGGTTCATTACCCTTGGCGGTCTGGGTTTGTCGGCTGGGCAACAGATTACTATCAGCGCTGCGGGCGATCTCTGCTATTTCGGCGGCTGTCAGGCTGAGATGCCGGCTGTTCTGGGACTTGTGTTCACCACTAGCAACTCGGTGCTTGGATTTACCAACCTCAACCGCTTGGATGTAGCCGACGGTGGCAATGTGCCGAGCGGCGCAGTAGGAGCTGTTTCGCCAACAACCTTCTACAACAACCTGAGCACCGACATCGCTGGCGACTTCCAACTGATAGCAGGGGAGTCCATCACGGTGATCATCCCGGATGGTGCTACGTGGCTTGCGATTGGCGTGTGGGACAGCTACTTTAGGGACAACTTTGATCCCACGCCCAACATCACGGTGACCGTGGGTACCCCGGATACTCTGATTCCCGAACCTGCGTCATACATGATGGCCTTCGCGGGCTTGGCTGGTCTCTGGGCTCTCAGGCGCAAGAAGGCTTAGGCCTTTTTCGCGCAGTCGAGAGTGCCTTTCCGAAGGGAGGCGGCGCGAGTTGTCGTGCCGCCTCTCTCAATTGATGTAGGTTTGTCCCGCCGCCGGTTCTACCCCCGTTTGCTACCCCCTCCCGCAAAACCGCCGCATTGCGCATGGTTGACTGGTTTCTGCAACAATACTCAAGATGAAGGTGATTGAGCGCATCAAGCTGTACCTGCGAATGGTCGGCGATTCTATGCTGGCCTCCTCGCGGGAGAGGCTGGACTTCGTCAATGTCCACCTGAATTCCATATCCAGCGCTCAGAACACCCTAGCTCTTCAGCTCTCCGCGCTGGAAGAATCCCAGGCCGCGCTCATTCAGTCCTCCATCTTCGTCGTTGACCGCCTGACGCAGTTGGAGGGGATCGCCGGGAGACTGGCTTCAGGGCATGAGTCGTTGCAGGGCGCCGCCGCTCACATCACCGAACAGATATCTCAACTGGGCGCTGTAACTCTTCCGGAGATGGCACGGCACCTGGGTATCGTCTCGGGGCAACAACTCCGGCAGGTCTATGTCCAGACCGCTGAGTACGAGCTTCTGAATCCAGAGGTAGGGCTCCTGACATTCCTTCGATCGTATTTGCCGTCGGCGAAGGCAATTGATGTGGGCGCTCACGTGGGCGAAGTCTCCAGCGCCTTGCTCGACGCCGGGTATGAGGTCTATGCTTTCGAGCCTAACCCCTCGGTTTTCGAAATCCTGATGAACCACATCGGGCCAAACGAGGCCTTTCATGGCCACAACTTCGCCCTGGGGCAACGCGAAAGCGAGATGCCTCTCCATCTGGCTCGAGACCTTTCCGAGCCAGGGACATACGAGGATACGACAGTCTTCAGCAGCCTTGTGCGCCATCCGATGCCGGCGGATCTGCCCTTCACCGGCAGCATTGTGGTCCCGGTCAAGTCCTTGGAGAACCTCCATCAATCCGGAATGATCCCCGACGATGTCGCGTTGTTGAAGATCGACACGGAAGGATTTGATCTCGAAGTGATTCGGGGAATGGGTGGCCATAGATATGCGGTGGTTTGCGCCGAGTTCTGGGATGCCGCGATCCCCTTCCAGGGGGATGATTCAACCTACACCCTGCCGGCCCTGGTGGACGAAGTCAGGAAACTCGGTTATTGGTGGCACTTGGTTGTCTACCGGGTTTGGGGTGAGAATCACACGGCGTTCTACTGCAATCGCCGGCAAGCCATCCCCAACACATGGGGCAACGTGATCTGCTTCCGGGATTTCGAGACCTTCGCCATGGCCCAGCGTTGGTGTTCGACGGTCCTCCCCGTTACCTACTTCCGCTCTGTCCCACCCTCGTCTGGAACAACAGATGTTGGCCCGGTGGGCCCCAACGGCCCCGTTGGGGCCGCCTAGGGCAATACGACGGGTAACCGCTCTTCGTACGAGCCGAGCGCCGCAGAGAGTCCGCATGGCCCTCTGGACATGCAGTGCCGAATTCCCCTAAACTTGGGGTGACGCTTCCGTGAGCGGGAGTAATTCAGTGGTAGAATGCCAGCTTCCCAAGCTGGACGTCGCGGGTTCGAGTCCCGTCTCCCGCTCCATAACCCTTTCCCTGCCTTTGGCTTAGCGCCAATCCTTGCCGCCATCCCTCGCGTTGTGACTCCGCAAGACTCCAACTGTGGGTCCGCGTGTCAGTTTCCTTTGCTTGGCCAGCGCGGCTTGCCGAGCGTGATGGGGAGGGCTCGTATGATCCTAAAACCGGCAGTTGGCCGGGTGCAAGGACCAGTGCGCCCTGTCGCTGCAA
>CAZLDN010000301.1:0-2561 GCA_964558355.1 uncultured Candidatus Solibacter sp. | reverse complement strand
GTCCTACGATAGCCATCTCGCCCCTGAGGACATTGAAGAGTTGGGGGAGTTCGTCGAGGGAGAACTTACGCAGCCAGCGGCCGATGGGAGTGACGCGGGGATCGTTCGGGATCTTGAATGCAGTCTTCTTGACATTCAAGTGGGCGACAGAGCCTTTCAATGCCTCCGCGTTATGGACCATGGTGCGGAACTTATAGAGCTTGAAGCGGCGGCCGTTCAAGCCGCAGCGCTGCTGGCTGAAGAGGACCGGACCGGGAGAACCGAGGCGGATGGCGAGAGCGATGGCGGCCATCAAGGGGCTCGCGAGGATGGCGGCGATGAGGGCGATTAGAAAGTCGGAGGCGCGTTTGACGGTGAGGCTGAAGTCGTCATGAGGGGCGCCGGCGAAGGTGAGCAGTTGGGCAGGCCCGAGAGTTTCAAGAGAGACGCGGTTGTGGACGTGTGGGAAGAAGGCGATATCGAGGCGGGTGCGGACGCCTTCGTCGTCGCAGAGGAGGAGGAGGTCCTCGATTTCAGAGAGCTTGGCGGAGTCGACAGCGACGATGAACTCGTCGATGGTGTGGCGTTCGAGGAGAGAGGCGAGGTCCGGCCAGGGGTAGACGGGGTAATCGCGGCCGATGTGGACGGAGCCAGGATGATCGCCAAGGAAGCCGAGCAGTTCGAGGCCGCGGGTACGTGATTGGGCGATGATCGTGGCGACCTGGCGCGCGCGGGGGCCGTCACCGCCGATCAGGATACAGCGGGGCTGGACCAGGCTGGCTGCCAGGGCCGGAGCGGCGGCTCTAAACGAGAGCCGGAACAGCAACAGAGCAGAGAATGAAAAGAAGAGAAAAAGGGCGAGAAACGGGCGACTGAGGTCCAGGCGCAATAGAAACTGAAACAAGACGACACCGACGCCGGCCCAGACGCACTGCACGGTGGTGCGAACGACGATTTGGAATGAGGATAGGCGCGAGAGGCCGTCGTAGGCACGCATCCAGAGGGCAATGACAACGAAGGCGAGGGCGGAGATGAGGAGTAGGGTTAGTTTAGTGGTGGGTTGAAGGAAGAAGAGTCGGGGTAGGGGGAGAAAAGACCGAACGAGGTAGGCCGATTCGAAGGCGGCCCAGATCAGGATGAGGTCAGAGAGGGCGAACAAGGGCCTTGATTTGCGGTCCTGGCGGCTAAACACGGCTTTGGACAGCATACCATTGAACGGGAAATGATTGACAGGGAACGGCTTGCAGAAATTTTCTGACAATGAAGCCTTTTTCATGTGACAGATTGTTGCGGAGAGGTGAGTAGCGGTGCTAATCTGTGAGGGTACTCGCGACGGAGACCAGACGGACCGGAGAGAGCGGCAAGCGGAAAAAAAGCTTGCACAGCGAAGCGAGGTCTGATAGTCTGGGAGGAGCGCGGCAACCGGCAAGTTGAGTGACTGCGAAGGCAGGAACTAGGTGCGGTTGAAGTGCAAAGCCGACGCGGAAACGATTTTCCAAGTTTTTGGCAAGCACAGTGCGGGTCCGGGGAATCGGGCTCGATGAAGTGTGCGCCATAACGCCTTTCGAGGCCGGCAGTCAGCAACACTTTCGAAAGATCGGTTGTAGCTGTCCAGTTCTTTGACAGACTGGTTGAACGCGAAGTCAATTCTGATGATTTTTTGAGTTCATCCGGGCGAAGACAACTCTAACGTTTTCCAACGAGAGTTTGATCCCGGCTCAGAATCAACGCTGGCGGCGCGCCTAACACATGCAAGTCGAACGAGAAAGGGGAGCAATCCCTGAGTAAAGTGGCGCACTGGTGAGTAACACGTGGGTCATCCACCCTTTGGCGGGGAATAACCCTGGGAAACTGGGGATAATACCGCATAAGTCCGAGAGGAGAAAGTCGAAAGACACCGAAGGAGGAGCCCGCGCCCGATTAGCTAGTTGGTGAGGTAAAAGCTCACCAAGGCGACGATCGGTAGCCGGCCTGAGAGGGCACACGGCCACACTGGCACTGAAACACGGGCCAGACTCCTACGGGAGGCAGCAGTGGGGAATCTTGCACAATGGGGGAAACCCTGATGCAGCGACGCCGCGTGAACGATGAAGCCCTTCGGGGTGTAAAGTTCTTTCGGCAGGGACGATAATGACGGTACCTGCAGAAGCAGCTGCGGCTAACTACGTGCCAGCAGCCGCGGTAATACGTAGGCAGCAAGCGTTGTTCGGAATTACTGGGCGTAAAGAGTGCGTAGGCGGTTGGCTAAGTTTGGCGTGAAATCTCCCGGCTTAACTGGGAGGGTGCGTCGAAAACTGGCCAGCTAGAGTGCGGGAGAGGATAGTGGAATTCCTGGTGTAGCGGTGAAATGCGTAGATATCAGGAGGAACACCTGAGGTGTAGACGGCTATCTGGACCGTAACTGACGCTGAGGCACGAAAGCGTGGGGAGCAAACAGGATTAGATACCCTGGTAGTCCACGCCCTAAACGATGCAGACTTGGTGTGCGCTCTTCATTGAGTGCGTGCCGGAGCTAACGTGTTAAGTCTGCCGCCTGGGGAGTACGGTCGCAAGGCTGAAACTCAAAGGAATTGACGGGGGCC
>CAZLDN010000300.1:0-2604 GCA_964558355.1 uncultured Candidatus Solibacter sp. | reverse complement strand
ACGAACTACGCATGAAGGGCGTCTCGCAACGGGCATACGCACGGATGCGCGGTGTCGCGATGTCCGCGGTACAGAAGGCCATCAAGACGAAGCGGATCACTCCGAACGAGGATGGGACTATCGACCCGGAGCGGGCGAACCAGGAGTGGTTACGGAACACGTTCGCGGGCCATACGCTGCACCGGGTGGCCAGCCCGCAGGTGGTGCCGCTCAGGACGGCAGCCCCGCCGCGGGGCGGTTCGGGCATGCCGGGCCAATCGGAATCGGCCAGAACACCTAACCAGTACACCTGGGGATCGATGTGTTTCCTCGAAACGCGGCAGCCCGTGCTGCGGTTTGACACCAACGGTCTGGGGACGATCCTGTCGGCGTCGCTGACCATCTATGTCAGCGCCAACGAGATCAACCAATCGACCTCCGGCAAGACCTTCTACCTGAAGCAGAAGACCACCTACCCTCCGGTCTTCGCCGACATCTACCCGTACATCGACTTCTCGTCCGGCGTGACGATGGGAACCTCATCCATGACGTCTGGTTGGAGCGGCACAGGCTCAAGGACGATCCCACTGTCGAACCCTGACGCCGACATCAACAAGTCCAGCTCCACCTATATCCTGCTCGGCCACAACATCCCAGCCGCCTGTGGCGGCTGTAACTCCCGAATCCTGATCGACAGCTACCAGATGACGAACAAGCCGCACCTTTCGCTCACACTGGCAGGCGGCGCGCGCATCATCGTCGTCGCAGAGCAGTAGAACTGCTGAGCCGAAGCCGGCAACCCGCAACTTCCCGGTGATCTCACGGTCACCGAAATCCACTTGAGGAGAATCCCATGGCAGGCAAAACACGGATCACCTTTGCGCAGGAGGGCCTGGACCCGATCACGTTCGAGGTGAGCGCCCAGATGATGGACAAGATCTACCAGAAGATCCAGCGCACGAACGCCAGCGCCGTTCTCGGCACAACCACCACAGGAGCCGTCGACTGGTGGATGAAAGAAACTGCCGACAAGATCATCCAGCCGCTGCTGGCTGAGTTTCCTGATCCGGATCCGATCGGCGTGGCCGAGAAGACGGTCCGTATCCGGGCGCTCGAAACCGAGATCGAGAAGATGAAGCGGGATGCGTTTGTGGCGCCGCTCTCCGAAGTGGCACCCAAGGAAGGATAAGGGCAGCCATGGAATCCACGCATTTCAAGGCTGCGGAATTGAGCTGCCACCACTGCGGCCGCGAGGGCGTCCGTCGCGAATTGCTCGACGTGCTCGAATCGCTCCGCGCGAAAGCGGGACCGATCCGCGTCAATTCCGCTTACCGTTGCCCGCAGCATCCCGTCGAAGCGCGCAAGCCGAAGCCCGGCCACCATGCGCGCGGTATCGCGGCGGACTTGACGCCGCTCGGGATCTCATTGCCAGCGCTATATGAAATCGTTCGCGCGGAACCACGGGTGAACGGCGTCGGCGTGGACCACTCCGCAGGCTACATCCACGTCGACATCCGGGAGTCCGCCATGCCCGTCCTGTGGGTGTACCACGACGGTATGCCGGTGACGACCGCTGATCCGTTCCTGGACGTGGTGAATGCCTGATCGGATGCGGTTTGCCCTGACGCCAGCACAGGCCGAGGCTGCCCGGTCCAGAATGGCCGAAGCCGGATTCCCCCTCTCAGGCGACTCAGGGGCCATTGAAAAGGACGGCTACCGGATCGGCTACGCCCTCACGGACGGAGTCCTCCTCCTGGAGGTGCTCGCAAAGCCGAGGTTCGTGCCGTTGATGGCGGTGAAGGCGAAGATCCGCTCAGTGCTGGCTCACGAGCGGATACGGGAATCAGGATGATGGAATCGTCCCCGTCACGGGGCTGGACTCGCTGAAATGCGTTTTGCCACGACTCCTGGGACCTGCAGTCATTGGCTTGCCGGCAACGTGGTTGCTGGTTGTGCTCTGACCCAAGCCAACATAGTTGGGGTGCAAACAGAATTCCTAACAATGCCTTGACTTCCGCGCCCATTGCCGCGTATCGGGTTGATTCTCATGGCTGATGCTTCTCCTGCGGAGCACAGGTCGGGGTTCCAGTTGATTGCTGCAAACCAGAAGGTGAAATCCTTGAGTCTCAATCCCCTTCTTGTCGGGGCGGTCAGGGTTCCAGCGGCTGTACCGGCCTCACGTCTCTCCCCGATGGCCTCGTCTCAATCCCCTTCTTGTCGAGGCGGTCAGGGTTCCTTGGCCGGGTCTCCCCGGCGGTCGGCCATAGAGGCCCCGTCTCAATCCCCTTCTTGTCGGGGCGGTCAGGTTTCCCCCGGCAGTCGAAGGACTGCCAATCGAAGTGCCCGCAAGTCTCAATCCCCTTCTTGTCGGGGCGGTCAGGGTTCCCTGACAAGACGTCAATGGAAGGCGATTCTTCGAGAAAGGTCTCAATCCCCTTCTTGTCGGGGCGGTCAGGGTTCCATTTTTTTGGTTAGTCTGCTTGGTCTGACTATAGAAAGGTCTCAATCCCCTTCTTGTCGGGGCGGTCAGGGTTCCTTAATCCAAGAACGCCGCCAACCAGAACCTCACCCTAGTCTCAATCCCCTTCTTGTCGGGGCGGTCAGGGTTCCGCACTCGAGGACACT
>CAZLDN010000299.1:0-2607 GCA_964558355.1 uncultured Candidatus Solibacter sp. | reverse complement strand
AGCGGCAAGTAAGCGGCGCGACTCATGAGCGGCAAGCGGCAGAAGAACCAGCTAGTGTCGGCCTTGGTCGAGGAGCATGGGGGTGAAGCCCCGAAGGGCCTCGTCGAAGGGACCGAATCGCTCGCGGCGGAGCGCGGGACGGAAAGCCCGGCCATTGGCGAACAGTTGATGGAGGAAGTCCGCGAGCGGGAAAACTGCAAGCAGGCATTGGCGCGAGTCAAGGCCAACAAAGGGAGTCCGGGAGTGGATGGGATGACCGTCCGCGAATTGCCGGAGTACCTGAAACAGCGCTGGCCGGCAATCCGGGAACAGTTGTTGAGCGGGGCCTATGTGCCGCAACCGGTGAAGCGGGTAGAGATCCCGAAGCCGGACGGAGGGGTGCGCAAGCTTGGCATCCCGGCGGTGCTGGATCGATTTGTCCCGCAGGCGGTAATGCAGGTACTGCAACACAAGTGGGACCGGACGTTTTCCGGACTGTTCGGCGACAATTACTTTCGGCCACGGGCTGCCTCACGATGAAATGTTACCGAACCGTAGATGTCGCTGTCAGCGTGGCGTTCTGTGCCGCCGGAGCGCTACGCGTGTTTCACTGGATTTTCCGGGGGTTCGTCTTTACACTGAGAGGGCCTGAGCGGAGGATAGGGCAACGCAGGGATGCGACCCGAGCGCCGACTCAGGTGCGGGCATGAACGGGCCGGCGCACCTGGCAACTACTCCAACAGTCGCTTGGCTTCGACCAGGATTTCGTGCAAGTGGTCCTCGCCCTTCAGGCTCTCGGCGTAGATCTTGCAGATATTCTCGGTGCCCGACGGCCGCACGGCGAACCAGCCATTATCAGTCGCCACCTTCAATCCGCCGATCGGCTCCCCGCCCACGGGCGTTTTCGTCATCTTGGCCCGGATCACTTCGCCTGCCAGCGTCGTCGCGCTAAAGGCCGCCGGAGTGATCTTCTTCAACGCATGGCGCTGTTCGGCCGTGGCGGGAGTGTCGATCCGCGTGTAGTGCGACTCGCCGAACTCCGCCGTGATCTCCTTATAGTGCTCGCCCGGATCGCGGCCCGTGACAGCCGTGATCTCGGCCGCCAGCAGGCACAGAATCAGCCCGTCCTTGTCCGTCGTCCAGACCGTCGAATCCTTGCGTAGGAAACTGGCGCCGGCGCTCTCTTCGCCGCCGAAACAGACCGTGCCGTCGAACAGTCCCGGCGCAAACCACTTGAACCCGACCGGCGCTTCATACAACTCGCGGCCAAGGCCGGCCACGACACGGTCGATCAGGCTGCTTGAAACCAGCGTCTTGCCGATCTTCGCCGATTTCGACCAGCCGGGCCGGTGCGTCAACAGATAGCGGATGGCGACGGTGAGATAGGCATTCGGATTCAATAAGCCCGACGACCGGGTGACGATGCCATGGCGGTCGGCGTCGGGATCGGCGCCGAAGGCGATGTCGAAGGAGTCCTTCAAATCGACCAGTCCGGCCATGGCGTAGGGGCTGGAACAGTCCATACGGATCTTACCGTCGCGGTCCACGCGCATGAAGGCGAATCGCGGATCGACCTTGCGATTCACCACTTCGAGATTCAGCCCATACATTTCGGCGATAGGCGCCCAGTAGTTCACCGACGCGCCTCCCAGCGGATCGACTCCGATCTTCACGCCGGACTTGGCGATGGCCTCCATGCCGATGACCGACGCCAAGTCGCGGATGTAATCCATCGTGAAGTCGATCTGATGGACGCAATGGGCCGCGATCGCCCGCTCGTAGGGCATGTGGCGGACCACCTTGTTGCCGCCATCGAGGATCGAGTTGGCGCGGTCCTCGACCCACCTGGTGATGCCGGTGTCGGCCGGTCCGCCGTTTGGCGGATTGTACTTGAAACCGCCGTCCTGGGGCGGGTTATGCGATGGCGTGATGATGATGCCGTCGGCCTGGTCGCGTTCGCCGCCGTTATGGACGAGGATGGCGCGCGAGATGACCGGCGTGGGCGCGGGTTGGCCGCCAGACTGGATGAAGGTGGTCACCTTGTTCGCCGCGAGGACTTCGAGCGCGGTGCGCTGGGCGAGTTCCGACAGCGCGTGCGTATCCTTGCCCATCATGAGCGGGCCGGAGATGCCTTTCGACTCGCGGTAATCGCAGATCGCCTGCGTTGTGGCCAGGATATGGGCTTCGTTGAAGGTGCATTCCAGCGAGGTGCCGCGGTGGCCGCTGGTGCCGAAACTGACCCGTTCGAGCGGGTCTAACGGGTTGGGCTTTTCGGAAAGGTAAGCCCGTTCGAGGGCGGCGACGTCGATCAGGATGTCTTCAGGAGCAGGCTTCCCAGCCAGAGGATGCACGCGCATGAGATCAGTGTATCGCTCATGCCGGACGCCGATCGTGCGGGAGCGCCGTGTTACCGCGCAAGCCGCGCGCCGCGGAGTTCGATTTCAACGCGATGCCAGCGGCGCCGGGTTTCCGCGGGGCGCGGACAGTCGCGGGGCGCGGAGACCCGCCCTTTGCATTCGCGGCCTCAGGGTGACGGTTTGCTCCGGCGGTTCGGGCTTTGGGGTGGCGGTGGAGGCGTTTGAGGTGGTCTTGGAGGGTTTTTAGGCGGACTGCCGGGGGGAGGTGGGC
>CAZLDN010000298.1:0-2614 GCA_964558355.1 uncultured Candidatus Solibacter sp. | reverse complement strand
GATTCTTCAAACTGACAGCCGATTATTCTTGACAAACATCCTCAGATGTCTGACGGGGGCGGGCCGGGACTGGTCGAGCGTGAGAGAAGCGTGCGGGGTATACACAAGTGCCCGGGTTGAAGAAGTTGCAGCGATGCGGCCCAGGAACCCCGCCTTGGTGCTGTGGAGATGGAGGACATCGAAGGGACCTTGCCGCTTCAGGTAAGCACGGAGAGAGGCGGCGGCAAGAAAGTCAGAGGGTGCGGGCCAATGGGCAAGCGGGAGTTCCGCGGACTGGTACAGGCCACGCCGGAGGGCCGATGCCAGGCGATCGCGGAACTGCTGGCTCGCCCGGAGTGGCGAATAGAGGAGGTGCACTTCGGCGGAACGGGCGGCCAACCCCTCGGCGAGGTCCAAAACATGACGCCCAACTCCAGCGCTGCTCGCTTCTGTAAACAGGCAAACCCGGGCCGGAAACCCCTGGGGCAATGCAGCCTCAGAACCGGAATCAATGGGATGTGGCAGGGGGTGAACCATGGAGCAGGCCTTCGTAGAGCGAAAGGTACTCGCGCACAGCGCGGTCAATAGAGTAGTGTTCGGACCTGGAGATTGATCTCAGGTGAAGCTCCTCTTGCAGAGCCGGCTGCGCAAGGACGCGGAGAATGGCGGAGGCGAGAGTGGTAGGTTCGCACGGGGGCACCTTGAGGGCAGCGTCGGCGACTACTTCACGCAGGCCGGGAACATCACTGGCGACGACGGGACGCCCTGCGGCCATGGCCTCGACAGCGGCAAGGCCGAAGCCTTCCCGTCGAGAGGGTTGGACATAAACATCCGCCGAAGCGAGGAGGGGTCTGAGATCATTGCTGACCCCGGTGAAAGTGATCCGGCCCGACAGGCCGAGCCGTGCGGCGAGGGACTCGAGATCCGAGCGGCGGGGACCTTCGCCGACCAGGACGAGGCGCGCATCCGGGATCTGGGCCAGGGCTCGGATGAGGATGTCCTGTCCTTTCTGTTCCACGAGTCTGCCGATGCAGAGCAGGAGAGGTTGCCGCCCTTGAAGGCCGGAAAACGAGGGCGGGGCGTCCGGCCGGAAGTCGGCCAGCGCGATGCCGTTCTCGACCACAAGGGACTTGGGAGCAAGTGAAGGCAACCATTCAAGCAGGGCAACTCGAGTCTGTTCGCTGACGCAAGCGACGGCTGCGTAAGGGCGATAGAGGAAGGCGTCAATTGGGCGCAGAAACGGCCGTCTTCGTCTGTTCGTCGTGCTGTGCTCGGTGGTGAGAATGACGGGCTTGGAAGAGAGGCCGGCAACTCCGGGTGGTACCCAGGCGAGGGCAGGAAAGAGATGGGAATGGACGACATCGAAACGCCGATGGGAGAGCAGAGCGCGGATGACGGCAATCTGGCGCGGCGAATACGGCGAAGACGAGCCGGCGTGGAGGAAGACGCCTCCATCCCTCAGTTGTGAGGCGAGACAGCCGTCCCGAATCTGCAGGGCGCACACTCCCGCATTTACGCCAAGAGCCTTCATCCGGAGCGCGAGGTTGGCGACGAGCTTCTCAGCGCCCGCTAGATCGAGGTGGTTGATGACGTGAAGGACTCGCATGAGTTTCCGGGCCACCACGCGGCAGGTGGAAGGCGCACCAGTCCAGTGCGAATAGCCCCATAGAGAAGCGCTTTGCGAGCGACGCTCTGGCAGCGATAGAGACTCCACCATAGGCGCCGTTGGAAGGGGGCGCCGACAGACGGCCCGTAACGCTGCAGGAGGATTTTCTCCTCGCGGAGACGCACATGATCAAGCCGCTCGGACTTGCACTCGGAGTGGAGGCGGAAACAGGAGAGCATAGTCGGGACTACTCCAAAGGCGCGGCAGCGGGCGAGGCGGGTGAAGAGGTCCCGGTCCATGGCGAAGTGGAGCGATTGGTCCACAGGGCCGGCAGCCTCGTACGCGCGGCGGCGCCAGAATGTGGACTGCTGAAAGACACCGTCCTGTCCATAACAGACGAAGCGGCGATAGCTGGCAGCGACGCCGAGGGTAGCCATGGCGAAGCGAAAACGCCAGCAGGGCTCGTCATTCTCGTCGATCATGTACGAGCCGCCATTGACCACATCGTGGCCGGGGTGCGAGGCAAAGTAGCGGCCGACCGTTTCCAGAGCACCTGGGAGCAGAAGATCATCCGAGTTCAGCCAGCAGAGGATGTCGCCTGTGGCCCGCTGGAAGCCTTTGGCGATTGCGTCAGCCTGACCGTGATCTTTTTCGCTGACCCACCAGGCGAGAGCCAGCTCATATTTGCGGATGATCTCCACGGAGCCGTCAGTGCTTCCGCCGTCGACGACGACGTACTCGAGTCCCGGATAGCCCTGAGAGAGCACAGAGAGCAGTGTGCGTTCGAGGAAGGCGGCCTGGTTGAATGACGGGGTGACGATGGTGATGCGCGGGAGCATAGGCCTAAGGAAGCTGCTGGCCGTTCCTGGCGGGAGGGGCGGATACGGGCCACAAGGCGGTTCGATGCGTGGAGGATCCAGAATTGGAACTCAGCCCGAGGAAGAATCCGACGTAAATGAGAGTCGCGAAGGCCCAGTGCGTATTCCAGCGAAGCCGATCACTGATTCCAATCTGATGGCGATCAGGATT
>CAZLDN010000297.1:0-2638 GCA_964558355.1 uncultured Candidatus Solibacter sp. | reverse complement strand
CCGCCCGCCCGTGCCCTCCGAAGTGGCAAAATATGAGCGTTGGCAGCGCCGTCGGTTGCGCATGAGGCCTGGGCTCACCTGCCTGTGGACTCTGGCCGGCCGCGACGCTCTCGATTTCGAGGAGTGGATGAAATTGGACTTGGCTTACATCGACACCTGGTCACTCAGGCTCGATTGGAGCATCATGCTCCGCACCGTCCCCTACGTCCTCTCCGGCAAAGGAGCGCATTGACCAATGCAACTCATACCTACTGAATCCGAAGTGCTCGACCTGCTGCGCAAAACGGGCGCACTCCGCACCGGCCACTTCATTTATCCAAACGGCCTGCATTCCGACATGTACCTCCAAGTGCCCATCGCCATGCGGCACTTTCAGGACGCAAAACTGCTGAGCGTCGCCCTCAGCCGCAAGCTCCGCGCACACAGCGATCTGCGCGCCATCATCGCCGACCTCTCCATCGTCACCCCGGCCACCGGCGGCCTGCCCGTGGCTTTCGGCGTCTGCGAAGCCCTTCAGGCCAAGCAGGTCTATTGGGCCGAATCGAACGACGTGACCGGCAAGCTCGGCTTCCGTCCGCATCTCCACCCTCGACCCGGCGAAAAGGTCCTGCTGGTGGACGACATCCTGCGCACGGGCAAGAAACTCACCGAGTTGAGGTCTCTCATCGAATCCTATGGCGCCACGGTTGTCGCGCTGGCCGTCATCGTCTACCAGCCCAATCCCGAGACGCCCAGTTTCGGCGACCTGCCCTTCTACTATCTCGTCGAGCTCGACGCCATGTACTACGCGGACGCCGACGCCGCCGAAGAGTCCCACCGCATCCAAGGCGAACCAGAACGCGTCTGGATCTGAGCTGTCGGGGTCCTGCCCCGCATCACCGCGCCCTGACTCCAACAAGTCCACACCGCCCCGTTGGGTCAACCCAAGTTGATGAACGTGCATTCAGCCGACGCCCCCTCACGGGAACCGCGAACGAAGAGAGCGGGTTCCTGACCACGTTTTCGACTGAGTTCCACATGGCCGTTGCCAGCCGCAAAAAGCCGCGGAAATGGCCCGAAACTGAGGCCGCGAACGAAGAGAGCGGGTTCGGAACCGCCCTCTCAACCGAGTAGGCTTCCAGGCGCGACTATCAACGGAGTGCATCCGCAGTCATCCCAGCCTTGTGGCGCGGGCCTCCATGCCTGCCATCTCGACATTCGTGTCGAGACGCTCTCTGGAAGGATCGGGCGCAGGACCACCTTTTAGACAGTCAGTCCTTCCGCGTCGCCAATTGCAGTGAAACCACGGCGCCCCGCTTCTCCAGTCTTCTCCTCAATTCCGAATACGCGACATCTTGCACTGCCACGCTTCCCTCCACCGCCAGCGCCGCCCCCACACCCGCCGCCTCCCCCAACGCCATGAATGCAAACTCGATCCGCACAGCCCCGTACGCCACATGCGACGACGACACCGCCGTCGGCGTCAACACATTCTCCGCTTCCTTCCGCCGCGGCAACAGCGCCCGCCAAGACACCCCGAACGGCCCCCAATCCTCGCCCCCAAACACGAACCCTTCGTTATACGCCGCCCCATCCCGTACAATCCGTCTGACGTGATGCATGTCTGGCGGCCAGAACGCCACCGCCACCGGATCCGGCTCGATCATGGGATTCACTTTCCGCGTGTGTGCTTCCGTCAATACCAGATCGCTCACCATCCGCCGCCCATCCCGCACATACAACTGCCGCGGCCATCCGCCATTGTCGGCGAACTCGTCCTTGCACAGACCCCACTGCCGCCACTCCGCGCGCACCTTCTCAGGCAATCCCGGATCATTGGCAAGGAACCACAGCAACCCATGCGTGAAACTCAGATGCTGGCGGTAGATCTTCTCCCGCCCAGCCGCATCCGCCTCCGGCCAGCCATGGTTCATTCCAGGGAGATTTCCTGACAGGTCGTGCCAGCTACCCAGATCCGTCTTGCCGTTCGGCAGGTTCGCGCCCGGCTTCCATAACTCCCCCCCTGCCTTCGCGTACCTCCGATAAATCTCATACAGCCCGGCGTCGTAGTCGTCGGGCCTAGTGATGACCAACATATTCGCCCTGTCTTTCGTAAGGCAAAGCCGGAAACAGAACGCCTGAATCCGCTTATCGCCCTCGCCGGGCGTGCCGAGTGGTTCATCCTGAATGGTTGGAATCAGTCCGCTCGCAGGATCGCCTGGCACGCGATACGGGTCCACCCTGACTGCGAACTGCCTGTATGTGTTCTCGCCGCGAATCCCGTTCTTGGTCTCGCCATACTTCGCGTTTGCCTCGCGCCCGGTAGTCGTCGCAACTCCGGCCGCTGCGATGAGATCTCCCTCTATCGTCGCGTCGATGAACACCTTCCCCTCGATCCGCGCACCGCTTTCCATCACCGCCGCGACAACCCGCGCACCCCGCTTCTCGACCCCCTTCAGCCTCTCGCCCGCCCTCACTTCGACTCCCGCCTCCCTAAGCATCGCCTCATAGACCCGGTCGGCGACCTTTGATTCGAACTTATACACCGGCCCATTCGCGCCATATTCCCGGCCAACGCGCCGATAGAACTCCCGTGCCAACCCGCCCACGGCTTCATCGTTCCTGAACCAATGATTGTTGATGTCCGACGAACCCAACC
>CAZLDN010000296.1:0-2709 GCA_964558355.1 uncultured Candidatus Solibacter sp. | reverse complement strand
GTGGAAAGCGGCGGGAGACGGGGCTTGGGGCGGTCAAGTGACCGGATTTGGGACGAAATCAATCAAAGTGGCAGAGCCGACTGCCACCTTCGCAGGAATCGCCAGTCGGGCGCGTCAGGCTGTCCAGTTCGCCGGATCACCCGCCGCGACACTCCTGTTGCCCTGGCAACCGCCGACACACCACGTGGACCCACCGCCTCGCTCTCCGCCGCCACCAACAAACGCCGCGCCCGCTCATCCAGCAAAGGACTCAGCGCCTCGAAGCGCAGCCTGATTCCCGGTTCGGCGTTCACTACTCAAGTATACGCCAAAACATTTTGATATGGAACTGTTATTTCTAGACAGGTCCTTAGCTCGCGTCCAAACTCTACGGACGCTCTCTGAGTGCAGGCGCATCTTTGCGCATCCACGCATTGCTTCCTGCCGCTGGGGATGGTGCCCGGTGGAAGATCGCTTCGTCGTAGTCCACGTTGAGTTTGTATTCAATCTGCTCCCGGAATGGGCCATGGGTGATGCGGTGAGGCAGTTGAAGTCCATCGACGAGCCGGTAGTCCTCCAGTCGGAACTCCTCTTCGTTAATTCCGTAGGTGGTTGGCACTTTCGCAATCACTCGTCGCGGCAAGAAGCTCCGGCTGTCAAAATGCCATTCGTAGATCTCCCCCTCCACTTCGGTCTCAACAACGATGATCGGAATGAACCAGTCATGCGCCTTCCAGCTTCGCAAGACCTTCGGACGGATCCAGGCCGTCTCAAGAAACGTGAACAACTGCAGTTGGCGGATCCGCTGTTCATCCCCCACTGATGGCTTGCCGACAGGATTCGGAGTTTCCACCTCGTTGGGGTCGTGGTAAGTCATCTGCGCGAAGCCGGTCTCGAGGTTCACCGTCCTTGAAGCCAGAACGAACTTCTTGGTCGGCCTTTCGTCGTCCCAGGACCACATCCTGAAGGGCAGGACCAATAGTCCTGTGTGGAAGCACTTCACCGGGCGCAGCGTTCGGAAACCCCAAGTTGTCGCGTAAACCCGGAGGACAGACCGAATGTTATGCAGTTGGGTACGCCCGCCTTTTGCTTCAACGGCGCGTTCCCAAGCCTGCTGCGCTTCAGCCGAACCGTCTTCTGCCGCTGGACAAGCTGTCCACAGCCCGAGGATCGACACGCAACGAATCACCAGGGACATATTCACCGCTCTGGGCCTCAAGGGATTTGCCCCTTCCACCAAGGCAGAACCTCCCAGATCGTATGCTGTATGAACCCCAGGCCCGTGTAAGGATTATACCGGTCTACATCGGCCCAAGCGCCTCCGTCCCCCGCTGTGATCTGCAGGCTAAATGGAAGTCCTGAGCCAGTCCAGGAGCGATAGTCCCCAGCGCCAAATCCAGCGTCAGCGACGTGGAAGGCACCCAAGATGCCGTTCGCAAACAAGGGATTGTTCGCCAGGGCTTCCGCTGCTTGTTTTGGAACCATGAATTGGAACGTGTATCCCCCTCCATCTCCCTTGACATGCCATCTCAGCGTCGTATGATTTATCAAGTCCCAGATTCCAAGTCCCTTCAGATAGGCGTCCACGACCTGTTGATAAGTCTGCCCAGATAGGGTCCCAATGTTTGGAATCCAGACAAACTGCAGAGCCGAGTTGCCGGCGACAATTGAGAGTGCTGCCGCATAGTCTCCTGCCGCAATCGCTGCGTTCGCCTGGCTGGCATCGTAAGCGCTTTGGACGGCTTGATTGTACTGCTGAAGAGCTGACCACATCGCGCTAGGCATGCCTGGTGAGTACCCTTGTTGCACAGCCGCAGCATGCCCGCCTCCGAATCCGGAACCTCCTGCTCCGCCTCCTCCGCCACCCCAGAAAAGCGCATCGCCGCCACACTGTTCGTAGCTGAACTCCGCACTGCAAGAACTGTAAAGCAGGCCGGACGGGTCGTTGGAATTTATCGGATCCCCAAGTACGTAACTGTACCGATTCCAGCTTGCAGGGTTTTCCGGCCCTCCGCTCGCCCGGTACGGATCCGCCGTCGTAAACCTCCCCCATGACGACTGGTAGTACCGGTTCATCGCGTAATCCAGCCCTGTCGCCGAGTCGCGCGTATACGTCCCAAACTTCGCCGTGTCGTTCGCGGTCGAGGTCCGCTCCTGGCCGTACGGATAGTACGCAACGTTCTGCGTCCCCTTGCGAACGACAGACCCAAGCCGATCGGTCACGACTTTCTCGCCGCCGATCATGATGAGTCGTCCGGCGAAGTAGATCCGCTCCTTCGACGTCACGCGCGACCACGTCGTCCCGTTCCAACGCCAAACCGCGTACAGCAGCCCATCCACCCCGTAGATGTTCAACTCCCGAGTCCCGTCGGCCTTGTTGATGAGCACGCGTTCGTTCCGAGGCCCATAGACGTAAGTCTCGCCGGCGGTCCCGCCTAGCCTTCCGAAAACATCGTACGAATAGCTTCGCAGGCTGTCCGAAAGCAGGTTTCCGGCTGAGTCATACGAGATCCCCGTCCCTGTGAGACGATTGTTCGCCGCGTTCACCGTCATCGACATCGCCGGAGCCGATCCCTTCGTCACCACCTGCTGCGTCAGGTTCCCGAATCCGTCAAAGACGAACGACTGGCCCCACTCCGGCCCCGTGGTCGCCGCCGACGTCATCCGCCCAAGCGTGTCGTACAGGTACGCCACTTCCTCGCCCGAAATCCAGTCCTTGCGGTGCGTGAT
>CAZLDN010000295.1:0-2716 GCA_964558355.1 uncultured Candidatus Solibacter sp. | reverse complement strand
TGACCTGAGCCCCTGAAACTCCTCCAGAAATGGGTAGAGTCCGCCTTCTAGGGGAGACGGACGATGAAGCGGACGAGGTTCACGGAAGAGCAGATCATCGGTGTTCTGCGGGAGCATGAGGCAGGCGCTGCGACGGCGGATGTGTGCCGCAAGCACGGGATCAGCAGCGCGACGTTCTACAAGTGGAAGGCCAAGTACGGCGGCCTGGAGGTGTCGGACGCCAGGCGGCTGCGGTCTCTGGAGGACGAGAACCGTCGACTGAAGAAGCTGCTGGCCGAGGCGATGCTGGACAACGCGATGCTGAAGGATATCGCGACAAAAAAATGGTGACGCCCGCGGCGAAGCGGGAGGCTGCGGTGTACCTGTGCGGCGTGCATGGGGTGAGCCAGCGGCGGGCGTGTCGCGCGATCGGGGTGGAGCGGACGTCGATCCGTTATCGGGGCCGCCGTTCGGATGATGGCGCAGTGCGGGCGCGGCTGCGGGAACTGGCGGCGGTGCGCCGTCGCTTCGGCTGGCGGCGCCTGCATGTGCTGCTGTCGCGCGAGGGCGTGCACCTCAACCACAAGAAGCTGCGCCGGCTCTACATCGAGGAGCGGTTGCAGGTTCGCCGGCGTGGCGGACGCAAGCGGGCCTTGGGCACGCGGGCACCGATGGTCCTGCCGCAGGGCCCGAACCAACGCTGGTCGCTCGACTTCGTCAGCGACACGCTGACCGACGGAAGACGGTTCCGGATCCTGGCGATGGTCGACGACTACACCCGGGAGTGCCTGTGCCTGGTGGCCGACACGTCGCTGTCGGGCGTCCGAGTCGCGCGCGAGCTGGATGCTCTCATCGCACGCCGAGACCGACCGCATAGCTGCGTCTCCGACAACGGCACCGAACTTACCAGCATGGCGATCCTGCGCTGGTCGCAGACCAGCGGCGTGGCCTGGCACTACATCGCGCCCGGCAAGCCGACGCAGAACGCCTTCATCGAGAGCTTCAACGGTCGGCTGCGCGACGAGCTGCTGAACGAGACGCTGTTCACCTCGCTTGCTCACGCCCGCGTCGCCCTCGAGGAATGGCGTCGCGACTACAACACCGAACGACCGCACAGCGCGCTCGGCAATCTGACGCCGGTCGCCTACGCGGCTCGCAACGCCTCCGTCCCGCAACAGCCTGGGGCGCTGCGCTCAACCACGGGCTTCGCGCCCCAGGCTGTTGCAACACCGGGCCAGACAGGCCCAAATGATGAACGGATTCTACTTACGCTTGGATGAAAGTTGGGGCTCAGGCCACCGTGCCCACAGAATTTACTCCCTTCGACGTTGCACGAACGATTCGCGGCTTACAAGAAAGTGCGTTGCGCGCTGCAGGCAAGATCGCTTCTGAGATATTTAGAGGCAGAGAGGAATTTCTTGGACACCATCTTCTGCGCCTTCGATCGGATCAAGCGCGATCTGGGACACTAATAAATGCCGTCGTAGTCTCGGGCTTCCAACGAATTGGACGGCGTCTTTTTTCTCAGCATTTAGCGAAAGCGCTCTATCCAGGTGGTCGATCTTTTGGACCGATTCTGGAGCTCCCGCCATTCGCGGATTCACTCGATCTATATTTTGCGTTGAAAGAAACGAGACTCCCGCCCGGCGATTTCGCAGATTTCAGAAGGGACTTTAAGTCATTTGAGAGTTTATCTGCATCCGGTCAAGCCGATCTAATCGTGGGCGAACTTGACCACTATGGATCAATTAATCAGCATGTGGTCGTGCGTTCCGCGTTTGGCTTGCGCGACAAGACCCGCGAACTCAAAGGCTGGACAAAAGAGCTGTTCGAGCTTTTGCGCAGTCGCCCCAATACAAGACTTATCTGGCTGTCCGAGCGCCTACTACCGGATGAAGCTCTCAACGCGTGCCCAAATGTCGCGCAAATTGGACTGTCCGACATCTCTCAGACGGCAGCAGCAAGCCTATTGATGGAACTTGTCCCTGAACGCACTTTATCGCCGCTTATCGTAGAAGATCTATGCAGGCGTACGGGTGGGCATCCTGGGACGATTCACTTCTTGGCGTACCTAATCAATGAGCGCAACCGCAGCCCGGAAGCGCTTCTCCATGATGGCAAAGAGGTGATCGCATTCCAAGATCAACTCCTGCGCGAATTGCTAGCCGGACTGAATGGAGAGGTTCCGCTCAGGATCCTTCATGCACTAGCCGTGTTCCCAAGTCTCTCTTTCGATGAACTAGGAGATATCGCTTTCGCGCCCACCACCGAAATAGGTTCGGCACTAGGCGAGTTGGCTGATTCCGGATTGGTGCTTGAGACACCAGATTCAGGGTACTCAGTGCCTGAAATTGTACGGTCGACGTTTCGGCGACGCTTTGGTGAAACTCCTAGTGCGGTATTGACAGCGGCGTCCCTGCGATTTCAGAAGGAATTTGAAACTGATCAGATTTCGAAGCAAACCATTGACAAGGTTCTCTTCGCACGAGTTCTAGGAAAAAGCGAACTTCCACCTGAGCTGATTGACGTTGTATCGCCCGCCGTGCTTCAGCAATTGGTGCGCGCTGAATACGACCGAGGTGCAGGCTCTCGAGGCCGCGAGTCCCGAGAGTCCTACGAACGCGCCGCCGCTTTGAGCGAACTTGCTGACGTCATTCCGATGCCTCACGACACTTGCGAAGAGATACTTTTCTGGGGAGCAGATGCGACGGTCCGCATTGGCGAGGATCCCGAACGC
>CAZLDN010000294.1:0-2717 GCA_964558355.1 uncultured Candidatus Solibacter sp. | reverse complement strand
GATTCAATCAGTACCAGAAAGCGCGGGTCCTTCCTGGCGACTTTCTACTGCCGGTAGATTATTTGCATAAATGCGCTACCGACACAAGAAATAATTGGTGGTCAGTGGTCGGTGGTCACTTCGTTGGTGGCTGAGCTCTTTCAATAGCATGGGCGTGGGAACAACCATTCCGGCGATGGCGCGGCGCATTGAACTCTGGCCGCTGGAGCGATTGGTCCCTTACTCGAGGAACGCCAGGACACACTCCGCAGAGCAGGTAGCGCAGATCGCGGCGTCCATCATCGAGTTTGGCTTCACCAATCCGGTCCTGGTCGATTCGGCGGATGGGATCGTGGCGGGTCATGGGCGGCTGTTGGCGGCGCGGAAGCTCGGGTTGGCCGAGGTGCCGGTGATCGTGCTGGATCATCTCAGCGCGACTCAACGGCGGGCTTACGTCATTGCGGACAACAAGTTGGCGCTCAACGCCGGGTGGGACGAGGCGATGCTGCGTGAGGAGATGGCGTCGCTTGAGTTGGACGGGTTCGACCTGGGGGTGGTGGGGTTCTCTGACGAAGAACTCGAGGCGCTGCTGGCAGCAGACGAGCCGGATCCTGCCGTCGTCGAGGAAGAAGCGGTTCCCGAACCTCCCCCGCAGCCGGTAACCCAGCCAGGAGACGTGTGGTTGATAGGGCCGCATCGCTTGATCTGCGGCGACTGCCGGGACACCGCCGTCGTCGAGAAGTTGATGGCAGGCGCCAGTGCGAATGTGGCGATCACGTCGCCGCCGTACGCCACCCAGCGCGAGTACGACCCCACCAGCGGCTTCAAGCCGATCCCCCCGAACGAGTATGTGGAGTGGTTCCGGGCGGTGGCCGCAGGCGTCGAGTCGGTGCTGGTGCCGGACGGTTCCTACTTCCTGAACATCAAGGAGCACGCGGACGAAGGGGAGCGGGACCTGTACGTGATGGATCTGGTAATTGCCCACCGGCGCAAGTGGGGTTGGCGGTTTGTGGATCAGTTCTGCTGGCGCAAGACCGATAACGGCGTGCCTGGTGGTTGGCAGAACCGGTTCAAGAATGCCTGGGAACCGGTGTTCCACTTCTGCAGGCAGCCCACGATCAAGTTCCGGGCAGCGGCGGTGAGTCATGCCTCGGATGATTGCTTCGACTACTCGCCGGACAACCCGAAGTCGACTTCCGGGAGCGGACTCCTGGGGACCGGCGCGCGGGGTGCTGCCGCGGACGGGGCGAGGAACAATCGTACGCGGCGCAGCAGCAGGAACAATCTAGATTCGGATGGCCGGCACACCGGACTGGCGCGCCCCAGCAATGTGATCGAGGTCAAGAGCGAGTCGAGTCAGGGATCGCACTCTGCTCCGTTTCCGCGCGCGCTGGTTGAGTTCTTCGTCAAGGCGTTTTCAGACGCCCGCGACGTGGTGTTCGATCCGTTCATGGGCAGTGGCACGACGATGGCTGCGGCGCACGTGCTTGACCGAACCGGCTACGGTTGCGAGATCTCGCCCGGGTATTGCGACGTGATTGTGCGGCGCATGGTGGTCCTGGGGCTCGACGCGGTGCTGGAATCCAACGGCGATTCGTTCGCGGACGTGGCCGCGCAGCGCGGAGTTGAGCCGGAACAAAGGATGGCTTCTTGAAAATCGATCTCCAAGTTGAGCGGTGGCCGGTTGATCGGCTCATTCCATACATCCGGAACAGCCGGACTCACAGCGACGAGCAGATCGCCCAGGTCGCCGCCAGCATCGTCGAATTTGGCTGGACGAATCCGATCCTCGTCGGCGCCGATGGCGTGATCATCGCCGGCCACGCGCGCCTGCTGGCCGCCCGCAAGTTGAAGATGAGCGAGGTGCCGGTCATTGTCCTGGACCACCTCTCGGAAACACAAAGGCGCGCGCTGGTACTCGCGGACAACAAGCTGGCATTGAACGCGGGCTGGGATGACGACATGCTGCGCGTCGAACTCGAGTCGCTGAAGGAGGACGCGTTCAACCTCGACCTGGTCGGCTTCACCGACGAGGAACTCGCAGTGATCCTGGCAGAGCCAGATGGAGCGAACGCCGGGCTGACTGATCCCGACGCGGTTCCGGAGACGGAAATCGACGTAGTCACGGTGCCGGGCGACGTGTGGATTCTTGGCGAGCACAGGCTCCTGTGTGGCGACGCAACGGTGATGACCGACATCGAGAAGGTGCTCGATGGAGGGTTGGCCGATATGGTTTTTTGCGATCCACCATACAACGTGAACTACGGCGCGACGATGAAGGACAAGCTCCGCGGCACCAACCGGAAGATCGCCAACGACAATCTCGGATCCGACTTCGAGCAGTTTCTGCGCGACGCCTGCGTGAACATGCTGGCGGTCACAACGGGCGCGATCTACGTCTGCATGTCCTCGTCTGAGATCCACACGCTGCAGCGGGTGTTCCGCGAGGCGGGCGGGCACTGGTCCACGTTCGTCGTGTGGGCGAAGAACACTTTCACGATGGGGCGGTCCGACTACCAGCGCCAGTACGAACCGATCTTGTACGGCTGGAAGGAAGGCTCGCAGCACTTTTGGTGCGGCGCCCGCGACCAGGGCGACGTGTGGTTCATCAAGAAGCCGCACGTCAACGACCTCCATCCGACGATGAAGCCGGTCGAGTTGGTCGAGCGCGCCATCAGGAACCGCAGCAAGGGCCGCGACACGGTACTTGATCCATTATGTTGTGGGCAACATAAGGG
>CAZLDN010000293.1:0-2728 GCA_964558355.1 uncultured Candidatus Solibacter sp. | reverse complement strand
ATTACATCCTCGTCGGGGTGGAATAGCACTTACTTACGGGATCCTTAGTAATGGCTGCGTTGCTCGGCGCGGCGAACTTCGAAGTCATCGCGATCCTCTTCCTATTCGCCCTGACGTACTCGATCCTGATCCTCTATGCAGGGTGTTCGCGCATTGGGAACATCTCCGAAGCCGGAGCGGCTCCGGCGGTTCCGGTCATTCTGCTGTTGAGCGCCTGGATTACAAAAATCATTGTGACGGCTGTTTGGTAACCCGGCACGGAAAGGCGACAATCCATGAAATGCAAATGCGGATTCGAGAACGCTGCGGATGCCAGGGTTTGCGGCAGTTGCAGGTTACCTCTTGGGGACAGGCCCGATTGGGCTGTGCCAAGTGAGGCAGTGCAACCAACTCCGGTTCCCGCTTTCGGCGCGAGGGCGGCTGCGCGCCCGCTTTCCCTCGCGCGGATGGCGATTGTGGCTGCGGTTGTTGTCGTCGCAGCGGCCGGATACTGGTGGATGAATCGGCCTCCGGGGCGATACAAACCGGACAACAGCGGTCTGTACCCAATCACTGTCAACGGCAAATACGGCTTCATGGACCGCTCTTGAAAAACGGTCATCACGCCGCAATTCGACTTTGCTTGGGGGTTCGAGGAGGGGCTGGCAGGTGTGCGGGTCGGGACCAAGTGGGGCTACATCAACACAAAAGGCGCGGTGGCGATCACGCCACAGTTTAACGGTGCCGGTGGCTTCCGCTACGGACGAGCGATCGTCATACTAGGGGATCGATACGGCTTCATTGATAGGGACGGCAAGTATATCAGCAGCCCGACTTTTCGCTGGGCGGTACCCTTCAGTGGAGACTGGACACCGGTCCAGACTTCAGATGGCACGTTCGCCTTAGTGGATCGATCCGGGAAGGTGGTGGTGTTGGACAAGGTTCAGCAGCTTGGTTACAGCCTCACAGCCAGGATCATACCTGCGGCTTCAGGCGGGAAATGGGGGTTCATTGACACAACCGGTAAATGGGTTATCGATCCCCAGTTCGAGGAAGTCAAGTACTTCGCGGACGGGCTCGCTCCTGTGCGTGTAGGAGGGCGCTGGGGTTACATCGATCAGAAAGGAAAATTCATCGTCAACCCACAGTACGATCGGGGCTTTGAGTTCTCTGAAGGACTTGCGTGGTTCGAGAACGGAGGCAAGTTTGGATTTGTCGATTCGAAGGGTCGCGTGGTGGTCGATGCGAAGTTCCTAGCAGCCAGCGGCTTTAGCGAGGGTCTCGCGCCAGTGAAGACCGATGATGGATGGGGATACATCGACCCAACGGGCAAGATGGTCGTCAGCCCGCAGTTCGATATGGCGAGCTCTTTTCAAAACGGCTTGGCGCTGGTGACGGTTCTAGGTAAGGTAGCCTACATCACCACAACCGGCGCGTTCGTGGTGGACCCGTTCCCCGGCCCAGAGCGAGCGCGCATGGCGGCTCAGGTTGCAGCAAAGGTCAACGCTTCCGTAGATTGCGAGAGTGAGGCGTGCGGCGTCGCCGTTCTTGAAGCAGCAAAGGCCAACGCGGCCAATCGCTCGCGTCTGGAGGGAGAGTGGGTAGGCACCACGGGCCGACTTACGATTGCCATTGATGGAAGTATCGTCGGTGCTGTGTATTTCCCTCTGACCGGCGGACGAGTTACCGAATGGGAAGGACCGGGGCTCGACGGGAGCAAACTGTATTTTAGTGGTGCCAAGGACTTCGGCGCTTCTGGCGCTAAGCTCCGGCTGGAATTGAGTGCAGATGGAGGCTCTTTGAATGGGGATATTCGCGACGCTGCTGGAAACACAGTGGCCGTGGCAATGACGAAAAGTCGTCCCTGAAGTTGTTTCTGATGGGGCAACGGCTTGGGAGTCCGGAAGGTGACGATCAAATGCGGTGTAAATGCGGATTTGAAAATGCGGCCGATGCCAAGTTTTGTGGCAATTGTAGGCTGGCACTTGGGGACGGGCCCGGTGCCGTTCCGAGCGCGGCGGCGCTCTCAACTCCGCCGCCCGTTGCGGCTGTAAGTGCGAGATCGGGTGCACGCCCGCTTTCCCTCGCGCGGATGGCGATTGTGGCTGCGGTTGTTGTCGTCGCAGCGGCCGGATACTGGTGGATGAATCGGCCTCCGGGACGATACAAGCCGGACAACAGCGGTCTGTACCCAATCAACGTCAACGGCAAATACGGCTTCATGGACCGCTCTGGAAAAACGGTCATCAAGCCGCAATTCGATCACACGATGGGCGAAGGGGTCGCGAAGGGGTCAGACTGATGGATGGTGACGCAAAATGAGACACAGGCGAAGGGGACACATTTCATTGAATGGAGGTGTGCGTGTCTCAGAAACTTGGCAATTGGCGCAAGTACAGTCCGGAGGTCCGGCTCGACGCATTGGAGCGGATGAAGAACTGCTCCAGCATCTCGGCGTTGTCGCGCGAGTTGGGGATTGCGCGGAAGTTCCTCTATCTCTGGCGGGATCGGGTGGCGCGCGGCGAGGATATCGCCGAGGTGGACTCTCGCGAGCAAAAGATCACCGCCCTCGAGCAGCGGGTTGCGGAGTTGGAGCGGCTCACGGGCCGGCAGGCCGCGGAACTCGATTTTTTCAGGCGAACGGCGCAGCCTGATACGACCACATGACGATTCCGCCCAAAGTGGCAGACAGCTCTGCCACTTTGACTGATTTCACCCCAATTCCGGCCCCTCGCCCCCTTCATCCGCC
>CAZLDN010000292.1:0-2746 GCA_964558355.1 uncultured Candidatus Solibacter sp. | reverse complement strand
TTGCGGCAGGAACCCGCTCTCTGCGTTTGCGGACTCTGGGTCCAGGGGCGGCGGAATGGGCGGCGAGGGTTTTGGGGTGGCGGGCGAGAAGCTTGAGGTGGTTGAAGAGGGGTTTTAGCTTGACGCCTGGGGCGAGGTGAGCGGGGAGGGCGGCGGTTTTGTCGGTGGCGAGGAGGGCGCGCTCCTGCTGTATCTGCTTCAATTGATTGAGGCTACGGAAAAGGAGCCGCTCGTGGGAGCCGCGGTATCGGGCGAGTTTTTCGCTGCGACCAAACGAACCAAGGGAGCCGAGGTCGATGTCGGTGAACAACTCCATTTCACGGATTTTGTAGAGTTGCCAGGCGGCGAAAATGACCATGTCGAGGAGAGTGGACTCGATGGCGCCGGTGGGCTTGTACTCGTCAAGGTACTGCTGGCGCAACGCTTCGTAGGCGGCGCGCAGTTCGGCAGCGACGGCGTTCTCGATTTTGGTGGCGCGGAGGCCGTGTTTGACGGCGTTGGCCGAGGAGCGGGCTTTGCCGGCATCGGTGCGAGGGCCGGTGGCGGCCGTTGGAATGGTGGTCGATTCTATGCTCATTGGAGGTCCCTTCAGCGGCGATGAGACGCCGCCAGCATGGGGTAGGATGGGGCGGCGGATTGGGTGGTTTGCGCGGATATGGCGGAAGTCGTTGATTCCAGGCCGAAAATGTTTCTGCTAATCGCGTGACGGCTCGGCCTACGGGCGTGTGCATGGGGAGATATTCCTTTGGAGGGAGAGGGGGTAGGCCGCGCGCTTCGGCCATGCGGCCTGCGCGCGAGCCTGCGGCAGCTAGGATAAAGAGCCTAATGACTGGTGGCCGTCTTGGAGTTCGTTGGATTCCGGGACCGTCCCAATGGGCTTTTCGGCACGATCTCGGCCTGCTATGATTGCTCGCACCCATCATACTGCCGCTTGATGGACCACGACCACAAGACTTGGTGGTCTGCGTGCCCGCCGTCGAGCGTCCCCGTGCCTTAGCGAGGTTGTCGGCGTGATCGACGAGATGGAACTGTTCCTTGGCCGCCGCTCGTTGTCCATCAATCACTTGCGCGAGATTACCGGGAGCTGAACTCCGCCTAGCGCCGCTCGGATTTATTGGAAATTCCGGCTGGGACGGGACAGGGTGCAGTGCATTGTGCTCCTGTCCCGTTTTACCGTTTTAGTGCTGTTTTAGTCCCCCCACTTGTTGCCGGCGCCAGCCTGGTGGCCTCAGCCGGTCATGCGGGTTACGATAGAGATGAGCAATGAAGGTCCGCGACGTGATCAGGCTGATCGAGGAGGATGGTTGGCGGCTGGCGGCCAGCCGCGGCAGTCACCGGCAATACAAGCACCCGGAGAAGCCGGGCCGTGTGACAATTCCGGGCCACCCCGCGAAAGACCTCCACCCGGATACACTGAAAAGTGTCCTGGCGCAAGCCGGACTCAGGAGAAGGCCATGAAGGTCTACACCGTGATCATCGAGTACGGAGAGGCGAACCTTTCCGCTTACGTCCCCGACCTCCCGGGTTGCGTTGCCGTCGGTGATACGCGAGAGGAAGCTCTGGCGAACATCCGGGAGGCCATCGAGTTCCATCTGGAAGGCATGCGCGAGGACGGGCTCCCGGTCCCCGAACCCACCACCAGCGCCGACACCGTCGCGGTTCAGGCGGCCTGACAAATCGGCCGGGACATGCAATCGCCCGTCAGGACCGGGAACACAAGGTGCCTCTCGTTGCTGCGGCCAGACCACGACCAAGGGACGTGGGCGGGTCTGGTCGAGTGTATGGAGCCGACAGCTACTACATCTTGTGGTATTCAACGACTCGGAAAAGGGGCATTGTGTTCCTGCCCCCGGTCACTGCCGGATCCAAGACGACGTTAGGTAGCCTTGAGTCCCATCATCAGCCACAATGAGAGCCAAGCGACTGGTCAGCGAGCCGGGCGAAGGCGCGAAGGGCGAAGGGGTCGCGAAGGGGTCAGACCGATTGGCGAGAGCGGATAGCCACTACATCCTGTGGTTTTCATAGCCTGGGAAAAGGGGCCTTGTGTTCCTGTCCCGATTTACGAAACACTGCCTCTTGGAGATGTACTTGCGGTAGCTGTCCATAGCGGAAGGCGCGTTCTCTCAGGCGAAGAGGAGGCGGCGTCCGCGGGGCTCGGGGATGGGGTCGCCGAACTCCTTGGCGGTGTCGATCCAGAGGCGAATCGCATCCTGGGCGTTCGAGAGGGCGGCTTCCTGGGAGTCTCCATGGGCGGCGCAACCGGGCAACTCGGGGACCTCGGCGACAAAAGCCTCGTCCTCGGCGCTCCAGTAGATGATGACCTCGTATTTGATCATGTCTTGCCCCCCAGCTTCGCTCTCAGTATCGCCGCTCGAACCTGCTTGACCTGATAGGGCTTTGCGTTCGCCGTGTCCCGTTGCAGGTTGATCCTGTCTTCGACACCGGCCTTCCGGAACAGGTGATGGCTCCCGCTGACACGGCATTCAAAACCCAACCAATCCGGCAGGTGGCAGAGGTCGTCGAAGCGGATGCCTGCATCCGCCGTGCCGCTGAGAAGCCGCTGGAGTGTCTTCTCAGCCCTCATAGTTGCATATTATACGCCAGGCTTAACCTGTTCCAGCAGGAATGGAATCCGGCCGTGAGGGTGGCGCCGCGGTGCGGCCGGTGGCTGGATTCACCGTCCGGCCGTCCGGGACAGCCTTATAGCTGGTATGGGCGTGTTTTGAGTGAAGCGAGTTTTCCACAG
>CAZLDN010000291.1:0-2746 GCA_964558355.1 uncultured Candidatus Solibacter sp. | reverse complement strand
CTGCCCGCGCCGGATCTTCCATGTCCAGAACAGCCGGAAGCCCTTGCGGTGCCAGGCGATGACGGTTTCCGGCTTGACGATCACCAAGGAAGATCGCCAATCACCCCAAACTTCGCACAGCCACGCCCACAAGAGTCGATCGGCTGGAGTCAGTTTCGGCCGCTTCACTGAGCGCTGCAGAACGCCGAGTTGGTGTCGCAGCGCGAGGTTTTCCAAACGGACGGCGGCTCGGGGTTTGAATGCTGTGGCCGCTGTGACTCCCAGCATACGGAGCGTGCTGAGAGCCAGATGGAGGAAGTAACGAATGAAGCGCAAGCTCCATGTTCTCATTCAGTTCGAGGTTTGCGACAGGCACAGTTAGTGTGTCTTGTCTCTTCAGTCATTACTTTCAGTCTCCTTGGATCTCGGTCAGATTCCTAATCCGTGTCCAAGAAAACCGGGTCCCCTATAGCATCGCCGACTATCAATGTAGCCGAAGCGGCGCCCGGCCGCCGGCCGCTACGGAATTCTCGGCGCGCCGATCTTGTAGTTGCGGACGCCGATTCCGGACATAGCGCCGGCGGCGATGAAGTTGGAGATAACGAAGGGGCGGCGGAGTTCGGGACGGTGGCGCAGGACATAACGCTGGAAGAGCAGGGTGGTGGCGGTGAGGCCGAGTTTGATGGTTGCCGACTGCCAGCCGAAACGGTTCCCGTTGCTGCCAGGGGTCAGGAAGGGATTGAGTTCCGGGCGGCCCCAACTCGACGCCAGGTCGAAGGCGTTGGCGCCGACGAGGCTGGCGACCGATGAAGCGTAGAGGCCGTGGTGAGAGGGCCGCTCGAATTGTTGGGAGACGCTGGGACGGGCGACGTCGATTTCGGAAAAGTTTTGAGCGCCGGCGCCGGTTGGGTACCACTGCTGGGCAGCGAGTGGACACACGAATAGCAGCATCGCGAGTATGGGTTTCATTGTGAGATGCGAGATTGGCTCGCAAGTGACTTATCGGCTTACATTGGTCGTCCCGGAGACTGCGAAGCTCTGGCCAAAAGCGGCCGGGGTCACAACCAGCAGAACAGCCATGATAAACAACAAAGACATTGTCTTTTTCATACTTCTACTCCTCTCCCAACGTATTGACTCCAGATCACTACAGGCTGCTCACCGTGAAAACGACTGGCAAACTGTAAGTGCCTGTTGAGACCGCCGGATCGTTCGAGAGCTGGAATGTGACTTGGACAGTGGCCGGGTCCGCCGCGCTGCAACTGCCGCCGCCCCCCGTGCAGGCCGCCGCCGGTTGTGTGACGACGGTTCTTTGAGCCGTCGAACTGACCGTCTGCGCACCCGAACACACGGTTCCGTAGGCCGCCGCCCCGCAGGTGAACGTAAGATCGCCCGCCGCGAGGCTTGGACCGCCGGATGGCGTGAAGTCGCCGCTGGCCTGCAAAGTGATGGTGGCCGATGTGGCCGGCGCGGTGCGCGTGCTGAAGGAGACAGTCATCAACCCCGTGAATGGGGTAAACGCCTGCGCACCCTTCAACAGCGTGATCGCGCCAGGAACCGACACCTTGCCTTGCGGCTGAAGCGTCACCGATACCGTCTGATTGACCACCGCCACCCCCGCCCGGAGGGTGACGGATAGAGCAATCGCCATGACGGCAAGTATTCCGACTCTGATTGACACCTTTGGTCTCTCAGGTGTTCTATCGGCGGGGTGGGGGAAGGACTTTAGGCCCTGGAGGGGTAAAGGTGTAATTTAATTCATTGACAGGTGATCGAGAGGACAGGCCTGGCCGGCTCCGGGCCGGCGGCCGACCAAACGAACTGAATCTCGCCCTCAGAACCAGTCCGTGTGGTACGCCCATTTGGGGGTATGTCTGCAACTACAGTAGTCGTAGTTGACTCGATCACCGCTGCCCGCCGGGCCACGGCCGGACCGCCGAGGTTCGTTTGGTAGTGAATTCCGTCCGAGGCAAGTGGCATGTTGATCAACAACTTACCGCCCTCGACACCAGTCCGCGCGGCATAGGTGAAGCGCAGAACTCCGGTTGACGACCCCGGCGTCTGTCTATAAGCTGAACTGATAATGCCGCACTGTGGGCGGATGCCCAAGACGAGCGACGACGTGCCGGTTTGACCAGCCGCCGCAAATACGGCAAGGACGAGCAGCAGGATGTATCGCACGGGATCGACTCTCTTATCGGTACGCTCCCGGCGATTTTGACTTTTCTTTGCGCTCCCGGATAGGGTCCGGCGTCCTGGACCCGGCGCGCTTCCGGCCTAGGACGGTTCGGGCGGATCGATCGTCCAACCCTCGAATAGGTACTTGTGCTCGGCGAGGTCTACGCGCTTACCCTTAAACCGTACTCCCTCCATCTCAAGCCTGCGCCGTTGTTCCAGGGCGGCTTCGCCCTTGAGACGGATGTCGCCCTGCGCCCCAAGGACCCGGTGCCAGGGGAGGCGTTCGCCGGCTTCGCGGAGAATCTTGACCACCAGGCGACGATTCAGCGGGTAGCCGGCCGTGGCGGCGACCTCCGAGTAGGACGACACCTTGCCGCGCGGGATGGAGGCGATCACACGGCGAATCATCTCGTCCCGGAACGAGCCGGGGCGCGTCGCGGTGCGGAGCAGGCGGCGCTTAATCTTCGAGTCGGGTAGCGGTTTCATCCGGCCTCCCGCCGAAGGGCCAGCCGGGTTCGACGCCGATTGTGCCTGTCGCAAACCTCGAACTGAATGAGAACATGGAGCTTGCGCTTCATTCGTTATTTCC
>CAZLDN010000290.1:0-2770 GCA_964558355.1 uncultured Candidatus Solibacter sp. | reverse complement strand
CGACAGGCCGGAAGGCCTGTCCCACATGGGGTGCTGACGGGATACCAGCAATCTGCCCCACCAGAGACGGGCTGAAGCCCTTCGCAGGCTGAAGCCTGCCCCACAGGGGGGTTGGGGTTAGGCTTGCTGAGCCGAATCGGGGGGCTACTGCATCTTATTGTCAGGCATGATCATCCGTACCCATCCTGGACTTCCCTACTCCGCGGTCACCCCGAAGTCTACTTACCTCTCGCGCCGCGGCCTTCTTGCCGCTGCCGGCTCGGCATTGCTCGCTCCCCTCACCCACGCGGGACAGAAGGTCACGGGCTACAGCAAGAGTTCGTACAGCACGGCGGAGAAGACCACACCTTATGACGCCGTCACCACCTACAACAATTACTACGAATTCGGCGCCAACAAGGATGAACCCGCCGTCAATGCCCGCGGTTTGAAGACCTCGCCCTGGAGCGTCGTCATCGAGGGGGCGGTCGCCAAACCCCGCACGATCGACCTCGACGGCATTATGAAACTGGCCCCGCTCGAAGAACGGATCTACCGGCTGCGGTGCGTCGAGGGCTGGTCGATGGTGGTGCCGTGGATCGGGTTCCCTTTGAACGCACTCGTCAAACTTGCCGAACCCACGTCCAAGGCCAGATACGTCGCCTTCGAGACCTACTTCAATACGAAACAGATGCCCCAAGCCCGCTATTCCGGCCTGCCGTTCCCTTATGTCGAGGCCCTGCGGATGGACGAGGCCATGCATCCGCTGGCGATCCTGTCGGTCGGGCTGTACGGCGAGGCGCTGCCGAACCAGAACGGCGCGCCGGTGCGGTTGGTCGTGCCTTGGAAGTATGGCTTCAAGAGCATCAAGTCGATCGCCCGGATCCGGTTCACAGAAAAGCAGCCGCAAACGACTTGGACCGTGGCGAACTCGCGGGAATATGGCTTCCATGCCAACGTCAACCCGGAGGTGGACCACCCGCGGTGGTCACAGGCGAAGGAGCGGCGGTTGGGAGAGTTCTTCAAGCGCGACACGCTGAAGTTCAATGGGTATGCGGATCAGGTCGCTTCGATGTACTCGGGCCTGGACCTGCGGCGGAACTACTAAGCGATCCATGGGCCGGATTCTCAAGGGGGCCTGGGCGAAGCCGGTGGCCTTCCTGCTGCTGTTGGCCCCGCTGGCGGATTTGGGCTGGCGAGGGTTCCATGATCAACTTGGCGCCAATCCCATCGAAGCCATCACCCGGGGCACGGGCGTCTGGACGCTTCGCATCCTACTTCTGACGCTCGCCATCTCGCCGGCGCGGCGGCTGCTTGGCTGGCCGGACCTGATCCGGTTCCGCCGCATGGCCGGGTTGTTCGCCTTCTTCCATGCCCTGCTCCACCTGACGACGTACCTCTGGCTGGACAAGTTTTTCGACACGAGGGAGATGTGGCAGGACGTCGTGAAGCGAAGGTTTATTACGGCCGGGTTGGCCGCATTTCTGTTGATGGTCCCGCTGGCGGTTACCTCAACCGCTGGATGGATCCGGAGACTTGGCGGCAAACGGTGGCAGGCGCTGCACAGGCTGGTCTACTTCAGCGCGCTGGCGGCGGTTGTGCATTACCTCTGGCTGGTCAAAGTGGACATACGGCCGCCGGGGGTCTATGCCGCCGTGCTCGCGGTGCTGCTTGGCTACAGGGCGAAACAGTGGCTCGCGCTCAGGCGCGGATGACCGAATCCGGGCTGACACCTTGGGCCCCGCTGCGGCGAGCTACGCGGATGGGGGTTGAATGAGATTGTAGGCGGAGTCCTAGGGAGAACGCTGTCCGACGGCCGCGGCGCTCAGGGGGCAAGATATATGGTGGCGGAGGCTGAGGCCTTGGCTAGAATGGGTAACATCATGGCCACAGAAAGTTCGAGACGCAGACTTCTTCTCGCTTCCCTGGCTGCCTGCTCGGCGCGTTCAATGGTAGCGCAGCAGCCGGTGAGCCAGCCCTATGTCCCCAAACAGAGCGACCGGCCAGAGCCGATCGAAGGCGATGAGGCCGGTTTCCAGAGCATTTTCGACGGGAAGACTCTTCACGGGTGGGAGGGAGATCCTACCTACTGGCGCGTTTCCGATGGAATCATGACAGGGGAGATCACGCCCGAGACGATCATCAAGAGCAACACTTTCATCATCTGGCAGGGGAGCGTCCCGGAGGATTTCGAACTCAAGGTGGACTGCCGCATCACGGCGGCGGGCAACAGCGGGATCAACTATCGCAGCGTGGTGGTTCCGGACAAGGTGACGCCGGCGAACCGGTTTGCCATGCGCGGCTATCAGTGTGACATCGATGGCAAGAACCAATACACCGGGAACAACTACGAGGAGAAGGGGCGCCTGTTCCTCGCACAGCGTGGCGATGTGACGCACGTGACCGGCACGCGCAAGCCAGTTGTTCTATCGCGCCTTGGAGAGAACAAGGAACTCGCGCGTGTCATCACGGATGGATGGAATTTGGTGCACATCATCGTTCGCGGCATCGTCCTGATGCACAACGTCAACAGGCAACTGATGAGCATGGTGATCGATGACGACCCGAACCGCGCGCACAACGGGCAGATCGGCGTACAGGTCCACGTGGGCCCGCCCATGCGGGTCGAATACCGGGATTGGCGGCTCAAGCGGCTTTAGCCGCAGGAGCGTGCCCGAGGGCCTGGCCGCCTCGCCGATCATCCGCGCCGTGATCGAAAGGGAGAGCGATCCTGGGAGTGCGCCTATCGCAAATCTCCGAGCACCCGCACCCCGGCGTCCTCCAGGTTCTG
>CAZLDN010000289.1:0-2784 GCA_964558355.1 uncultured Candidatus Solibacter sp. | reverse complement strand
AAATCTCGGCAGGCCGGCCCACGTTGGCGTTCAGTGCGCCCAGGGCGCGCCGTGTGGCGTCGCGCGCTGCGCGTCGTTGCCGGAGTGCCATCCATTGCCTCGGACGCGCCTGGTTGCCACTGGGAGCGCGGCAACATGCAGGGCTCGCATCGCGACTCTGGCATCGGCACGAAAAGAGTTCTAAACATGAGCAGAATTCCCTTGATCGTGTTCGGCTTCCGAGTGATGAATGGTCGTGCAAGGAGCCAAGCAGATGACCAAAACACAGACGACCACACGGACGAACGCAAGAGGGGAAAAAGTGATCCCGGTCTACGTCAAAGGCCGAGGGTGGATGCTGCTCTCTCGGAAGAACGCATTTCGGTAAAAGGAGCCAAGCAGATGACAACCACCAAACAGAACAAAACACAGGCCGCCCGCTTCGGCGGGTTCGCCTTCCAACTCCAACCCGACACCGACCTGGGCCTCGCGATGCTGATCGCCGAGGACGAGGAAGGCCACCACTGGCCGGTCGCAGTCGTCAGCACGATCAACGAGGCGAAGGAGATCGCAGAAAGCGACTTCCGCGGCAGGATGCGCCGCCTCGAGCGGGGCGACGACCCCGGCCTCTGCCCCTACCTCTACCTCATTTGGGCACGCGGGATCGACGGCGAATACCGCGTTGCCTCCGAGATCAACCCCGTCAAGTAAGCGAAAGGACCACAACCATGAAGAAGAACGACGTCAGACTCGGAACGACCTACATCGTTAGGATCAGCGGCACGCTGGCTAAGGTCCGCGTCACCCGCGAATGCAACTACGGCGGGTGGTACGGAACCAACCTCGCCACAGGCCGAGAGATCCGCATCCGGACAGCCGCACGCCTCCGCGGGGAGGTGGGACCGGCGCCGGGAACACGCCCGATAACAGGCCCAGGGAGCGATCCGGCGGCCTATCACGCCTACCTCGCACCATATTTGGACGAGGCCCGCAAGATCGTCAACAAGACCGAATTTTGAACAGGAGACCAACCATGACCACTTTCACCATCAACAACGACGACAACGCCATCACCGCGTTTGCCAACTACGAAGACGCCCTCAACACCAGCACGACCGACGCGGTCTTCGCCACAGAGGAGGAGTTCGCCACGCTCTCCGCCGCCTGGCCCACCAAGCGGTTCACCGAAACATGGAACGCCTTCGCCGGCGTGGTCCCCTTCGACGACTTGAAATCGGTCAAAGGCTTCCAGTCCCGCCAGACGGCGGTGACCCGCATCTGGAAGGCCATCCAGGCACTGATGCCCGCCCCCGCGCAACATCCGGCCCCCGCTGCGCCGAAGAAGGCCAAGGCGACCAAGGAGGCCGCCGCGAAGGACGCGACGCCCACAGCCCGCGAGGGCAGCAAGAAGGCCATTGTCCTCGGACTTCTCCGGCGGCCCGAAGGCGCAACGCTCGCCGACATCATGTCCGCCACCGACTGGCAAGCCCACAGCGTCCGCGGCTTCATCTCCGGGGCCATCTCCAAGAAGATGGGGCTCGCCGTCGAGAGCGCCAAGCGCGCCGACGGCGTCCGGGCCTACCGCACCAACTAGAAGCCGATCCGATCCGCGCCGCCAGCCTCAACCGCTGGCGGCGTTCTTCTTCTCCCGCTCGATCATCCTCAATTCCTGCGACCAGTCCGCCAGTGCCAGAACAAGCCCCTCCACGTCCGGATGTCCCGCGCGCAGGAGAGCCTCGATGCCGGCGACCTCCACGCGGCAGCGGTCCTCCTCACGCTGCCACTGGTCCTCGCTCTGCGGCGACCAAGTCGAAACTCCGTCCGTCACTTGCGAGCGTCGCCGTCTTCCCGCTGAACTCCATGAACCGCCGGCAAATGACATCACAGTACTTCGGCTCCAACTCCACCACGCGCGCCTGACGGCCCGACTTCTCGCACGCGATCAGCGTCGTGCCAGACCCACCAAACGGATCGAGCACCGTGTCGCGGCTCTTGCTGCTGTTCCTGATGGCGCGCTCGACCAACTCGACAGGCTTCATCGTCGGATGGAGGTCGTTGACGTGCTGCTTCTTGATGAACCACACGTCGCCCTGGTCGCGGGCGCCGCACCAGAAGTGATCCGTGCCTTCCTTCCAGCCGTACAGGATCGGCTCGTACTGGCGCTGGTAGTCGGACCGCCCCATCGTAAACGTGTTCTTCGCCCAGATGACGAAAGTGGACCAGTGGCCGCCCGCCTCGCGGAACACCCGCTGCAGCGTGTGAATCTCTGACGAAGACATGCAAATGTAGATGGCGCCCTTGGTAACGGTGAGCATGTTCACACAGGCGTCCCGCAGAAACTGTTCGAAGCCGTCACCGAGGTTGTCGTTGGCAATCGTCCGCTTGTTGCCGCGGATCTTATCCTTCATCGTCGCACCGTAGTTCACGTTATATGGAGGATCCGTGAAAACCATGTCGGCCAGGCCGCCGTCCATGATCTGCTCGACAACCTCGATCTTTGTCGAGTCACCACACAGCAACCGGTGGTCGCCCATCACCCACACATCGCCGGGCGCCGACACCACATCAACCTGCGTCTCCGGAACGGCGTCTTCATCTGTCTGGCCGGCGACGGTCGGCTCCTCGCCGGCCAGGATCACCTCGAGTTCCTCGTCCGTGAAGCCAACCAAATCGAGGTCGAATGCATCTTCCTTCAGCGCCTCGAGTTCGACGCGCAGCATGTCGTCATCCCATCCCGCGTTCAACGCCAGCTTGTTGTCGGCGATGATCAGCGCACGACGCTGCGTCTCGGAGAGGTGGTCCAGG
>CAZLDN010000288.1:0-2794 GCA_964558355.1 uncultured Candidatus Solibacter sp. | reverse complement strand
GCGCGACGATGCCCATGTAGGCGGGGCCGTTCGTGGCCAGCGCCTTCTTCACCTTGGTCATGAGGTCCTTCCAGTTGTGGGGCGAGGCCTGGGCCGCGTAGGCGACGTTGTGCGCCGCCATGATGCGCGTCAGGTCCTTCCTGCGCTGGGGTTTGCCCTGGACCACGGAGCCCACGGGACAGGTGGTCGTGTCCGCGCCGAACGGCGTGGCGCTGGACCGCTGGATGCCGGTGTTCATGTAGGCGCCGTTGTCGTAGCAGATGTAGAGCAGCTGGTGGCCGCGCTCCATGGCGCCGGACAGGGCCTGGAACCCGATGTCATAGGTGCCGCCGTCGCCGCCGAAGGCGATGAACTTCATGTTCTTCTTGAGCTTCCCCTGCTTCCGGAGCGACCGGTACATGGTCTCGATGCCGGACGCCGTGGCCGCGGCGTTCTCGAAGGCGCTGTGCATCCACGGCACCTTCCAGGCCGTGTACGGGAACAGGCAGGTGGACACTTCGAGGCAGCCCGTGGCGTTCGCGATGACCACCGGCTCGTCGATGGCCAAAAGCACCTGGCGCACGATGGTCGGCGCGCCGCAGCCGGAGCACATGCGGTGGCCGCCGGTGAGCAGCTCCGGCTTGTGCGTGAGTGATTTCAGGGTCATGGGTTTTTCCTGGGTTGGTGTGCTCATTGAAATCTCCTTATGGTAAATTGAAGATTGGAAAATAGTATATTTCAAATTTGCAATTTCCAATTTCCAATGCGGTCAGTTCCTGACCGTTATGTATTCCTTCACCATCTTGACCTTGCCGGTCTTGGCCGCCTCGGCGGTCTCGTCGATCACCTGGTCCACGTCGAGCGGCATCAGGTCCCGGCCGCCCAGGCCGTAGATCTTGTTGAAGAGGACGGGGCCTTTGTGCGGGAGCAGGGCCGAGGCGATCTCCATGAAGAGCGGGCCGTAGCCGCCGAAGGAATCGGCCCGGTCCATGACGCAAACGGCCTTGGCGTTCTTGAGGGCGGCGCCCACTTCTTCGTAGGGAAAGGGCCGGAAAACCCGGGGTTTGAGTAAACCGGCCTTGACGCCCTTCTCGCGGTAGCGGTCCACTTCGTCCTTGATCGTGCCGGCGGCGGAGTTGAGGGCGACCAGCACGACCTCGGCGTCCTCAAGGCGGTAGGACTCGAACAGCTCGTACTTCCGGCCGAAGAGCTTGCCGAACTCCGCGGACACGTCCTTGATGACCTTCGTTGCATTCATCATGGCCTCGTGCTGGGCGCGCTTGTGCTCCATGTAATGGTCCGGCAGCACCAGGGCGCCGATGCTCTTGGGATTGTCGATGTCGAGGAGCGGGTCGATGGCAATGTAGTCGCCGACGAATTTCTTGACGTCGGCGTCGGTGATGTACTGCATGCTCTCGATGGAATGGCTGATGATGAAGCCGTCCATGTTGACCGCGATCGGGAGCCGAACGTCCTTGTGCTCGGCGATGCGGTAGCCCATGATGGTGTTATCGTAGGCCTCCTGGGCGTTCTCGCAGAAGATCTGGATCCAGCCGCAGTCGCGCATGCCCATGCCGTCGGAGTGGTCGCCGTGGATGTTGAGCGGGGCCGAGAGGGCCCGGTTCACGAGGGCCATCAGGATCGGCAGCCGGTAGCCGGAGGCGATGTGCAGCATCTCCCACATGAGGGCCAGGCCCTGGGCGCTGGTGGCGGTCGCCACCCGGCCGCCGGCCGCTGCCGCGCCGATCCCGGCGCTCATGGCGCTGTGTTCGCTCTCGACCAGGATCATCTCGGTGTCCACCTTGCCGTTCGAGACGAACGACGTGAATGATTCCATGATGCCCGTCGACGGGGTGATGGGATAGGCCGGCATCACATCGGGGTTCAGCTGGCGGAGCGCTTCGGCGACCGCCTGGTTGCCGGTGACCGCCACGGTCTTGGTCGTTGTTATGCCCATGTTATTTGCCCTCCTCTTCCATGACGATGGCCTTGTTGCCTTTTTTGCCGGGGCACTCCATGGCGCAGACGCCGCAGCCCTTGCAGTGGTCGTAGTCGAAACCGGTCATCTTTTCGTCCTTCACCTGGACCGATGAATCGGGGCAGTAGATCCAGCAGAACATGCAGTGGATGCAGTTCTCCTCGATGAACCGCGGCTTGAGGGAACGCCACGAGCCGGTGGTATAGGTATGCGCGTTGCCGGCCTCGAGGATCGTGCCCGCGTGCGACAGCTCTTTCCAATTCTTCTGTTTCATCCTTCCTGTACCTCCTCAAATCCGCGCTTCACCGCGGTCAGGTTCCCGTCGATGATCTTCTGGGCGAATTTCTTGCCAAAGCTGCCCTTCACGTCCGCGAGCAGCACCTCCATGGTCACGATCGACGTGGCCCGGTTCACCGCGCCGAGCATCGAGGCGTTCGGCATGTTCCTGCCGATGGTCTCGACCGAGATCTTCGACGCGTCGACGGTGAAGACCTTCTGGGTCGGCTTGGCTTTCAGCTTCGCCCGCACATCCTTGGGGTCCTTGCTCGTGTTGATGATGAAGACGGCGTCGTCCTTCGCGCCTTCGGCGACGTTGATCGCGTCGAGCAGCGTCGCGTCCACCACCGCCACCACGCCGGGGTTCAGCACCGGACAGTGCATCCGGAGGACCTTCTCGCTGATCCGGTTGTAGGCGCGAAGCGGCGCGCCCGCGCGCTCGGGGCCGTATTCCGGGAAGGCCTGCACGTTGCGGCCGCCGGATAGACACGCGTCGGCAAGCACTTTGGCCGCGGTCACGGTCCCCTGACCTCCACGGCCATGCCATCTGATCTCGATCAT
>CAZLDN010000287.1:0-2810 GCA_964558355.1 uncultured Candidatus Solibacter sp. | reverse complement strand
CGCCTGCGTCGAAAGCCGATTGATCGCCGTGCGGATTGGGCGGGGTAAGTCGAAAGAGTGGCTCTACCTGTTCACGACACTGAATCTGTCGCAGGAAGAAGTGATCGCTCTCTACAGTCAGCGCTGGAAGATCGGCGTGTCCAGTCAAGGGCACATTGTCCAGTCGGTGAGAGACCGGCCGAGGCCAAGAGACTCAGGCCTCGTAGCTTGGGAGGCGCCGTGGCGCGAAAGCAAGACGGCGGAGCCCTCCGACAACATGCTCAGAAAGGAGTGTGCGCAACGCACCAGGTTGCAACGTGCGGTGAACGCAGACGTAGCCTCGTTACACGGAATTCCGGTGGCTGAGACGGTCGATAACGCGCGAAAGCAACAAGGGCTGGCCGAAATGAGTCCGGCACGGCAGCTCTCACCGGCGGGGTATCGGCGGCGACATGGTGTGAAGAATGATGTGGAAACTGGAGAAGCCCTCGGTGCCCGGCGAAGAAACCTCGTCGAGGAGATGCCGGCTATAACCGCGAGTGGGAAATGCTGGCATAGGCATCAGGGTGACGGATCGGGTCGTAGTACCGGTGATGGGCGTGCAGCAAAACGCGCCCGGAGGGAAGGGCACGGACCGGTGAGTATTCCGTCCGTCAAGGGGAGGCAGGGGTGAGATGACAAAGGCACCCAGTAGTCTGCAGGAACTGCGGCGGCGGATCTATCGAAAGGCGAAGTCTGAAACGACGCATCGCTTCTGGGGTCTCTTCGTGCACATCACGAAGATTGAGACTCTTGAAGAGGCTTATCGTATCGCTAAAGGAAACGGCGGTGCCCCCGGCATCGACGGCCAGAGTTTCCAGGACGCTGAGTCCGTGGGACGGGCCGCGTTTCTTGCGGCGGTACGGGAAGACCTCGTCACAGGCAGGTACAAACCCATGCGGAACCGCCGGGTGGAGATCGAAGAAGGGCAACGGCAAAGCCCGAACGCTTCAAATTCCTTGTATCCGCGATCGTGTGGTGCAGGGGGCGCTGAAGCTGATCCTGGAAGCTGTCTTCGAGGCGGATTTTTGCCCGAACTCCTACGGATTTCGACCGCGGCGGTCCCCACATCAAGCTCTGGCGCAAGTCAGGCGCAGTGTGATGCGGCGCATGTCCACGGTCATCGATGTTGATCTGTCGCGCTATTTCGACACGATTCGGCATTCGGTGCTGTTGGATAAGATTGCGAAACGGATCCAGGACCCACAGGTCATGCACCTCGTGAAGCAGATCATCAAGGTTGGCGGAAAGGTCGGTGTCCCGCAAGGGGGACCGTTCAGCCCGCTGGCGGCGAACATCTACCTGAACGAGCTCGACTGGTTCTTCGACGCGATTCGTCGCAAAACGGCGGAAGGGGAATTCGAGGCGGTCAACTATCATCGGTTCGCCGATGATATTGTCATCACCGTCAGCGGGCGCCATACCAAACGGGGCTGGGCCGAACGGGCGCTGCAACGGCTCCAGGAACAGATCGCACCGCTGGGCGTCGAACTGAACCAGGAGAAAACCAGGCTGGTGAATACGCTGAACGGGGAAGCCTTCGGGTTCCTGGGTTTTGACCTGCGCCGTGTACGCAAGCAAAGCGGAGACGGGCATTTCATCCTGATGACTCCGAAGAAGAAGGCCCGCAAGGCAATCAAGGCGAAGGTTCGTGACATCATCGCACGCGGGGGAGCAACCCAGGCGGCGGAACTGGTGAAACGGATCAACGCCACGCTGGCCGGGTGGGTCAATTACTTCAGGGTCGGCAACGCAAGTCGTGCCTTTAGCGAGGTCCGAGACTACGTCGAGATGAAGGTCCGCACTCTGTTGACGCGGCGAAAACGGCGGCGAAAGCGGAGTGTGGGCTGGCGGCGATGGAGTAACGAATACCTCTACGACGTGCTGGGGCTGTATTGGGACTGGAAGATCCAGCCGCTGCCCGGAGTCGGACGGGGGGACGCGAAAGTGGCCGTCGGTCAACAGGACTCATAACCCTTAGACGAAATTCACTGGGTGAGCTGCTTGAGGGAAAACCTCACGAGCAGTTCTTATGGGGAGGGGCTGGAAACGGGCCGGGCATCCGTGCACCGCGCCAGCCCCTTACCCGACAAACCGGCCTGCGCTCATTGAACCGAACGGTCCGGTTGCAGCACGTGGCGGCGCGCAATGAAAGCATGCTGGAAAAAGTACTGCTCACCAGAGGCTCTTGCAGAACTTGGGGTGCGCGGGAGTGGGGCTGGAATGTGGTTTGGGGGCTCGGCCGCGGTAAGATGTTGTCGCCGAACAAAACCAATTACCCCGGTGATCGGGCCCCCTATGCAGCTTACCCCGCGCCACGTTCTCCTGCAATTCGGCCATGTCCTCCAGCAGGAGTTGTTTCCCCGATTGACGGAAGCGGCCGGCCCGCTGAGTCCGCATCTGGAGTTATTGGCCGCCGTGGCGGCGCTGCTGCCGTTGGAGCGTTTTCTCTCGCCCCGGCGCGCCCGCACGCGCCCGGCCGGCGAAGGATCGCTCCGCCCTGGCCACCGCGTTTCTGGCCAAGGCGATCCTCAATCTGCCCACCACGCGCGACCTCATCGACCGCCTGAAAGTGGATCGGCCGCTGCGTCGCCTCTGTGGTTGGCGCAGTCCGGCCGCCGTGCCGCATGAGTCGAAGTTTTCGCGCGCATTCGCCGAATTCGCCGCCAGTCAATTGCCGCAACTCCTGCATCAGTCCGTCGTCGAAACCACCCAAGCCGGGCGCTTGATCGGCCACATCGCCCGCGATTCCACCGCCATCGCGGCGCGCGAGCGCTTCCCCTCGACCCAAC
>CAZLDN010000286.1:0-2915 GCA_964558355.1 uncultured Candidatus Solibacter sp. | reverse complement strand
GGTGTCCCGGTCTTGCCGACAAGAGCCTCAAACTGGACCGCCCGCTCTGTTAAGAGTCGAGAGTGTTCATGCCGGTGCTCGGATATTTCGGAATCGCGGATGGCCCGCTGGATCACATTCAACGTGCGGACGTGGAAGACAACGCCCGCATATTTCTTCGAAGGGACTGCCGTAACAGTGGTGAGGGAAGGCATAAATCGTTAGGTCTGGATGTAGGCAACTTCGTCGCTTGCCGCCGCGTTCGTGATCGACGCCGTCCCGCTGAATGGCAGGATTGACTCCGTGCCGCTGGAGTCCTGCTCCGGCGCGGTGATGGCGATATTGTTGATGTTGAACGTGTGGATATTGCCTGCGACGTTGCCCAATGCGAGCGCAGTGTCAAAGGTCCCCTTCGTGCGCGAAAGGTACCGGAGAGCCGCTTGGTTCGCGGTGTCCTCTTCGTACAGCGAGAAGTCGAAGCCGATGGTCCGCTCCGCGTTCAGCGCGACGGTTGCGGAATAGCTGTTAAAGGACTGCCGCAAGCTGCGGCCCATGGACCCGTATAGGCGCCCGCGCTGAATCTGGAATGAACCAACGCCATTGATTGTCAGCGCGCCGATGAAGGCGAGAGCCGGGAGGCCCAAGAACGTCGGAGCGGTTGGCTCACTCGGAAATGATGTAAGGGAGTAGTTCTCGCTCGCCGACACCAGCGCGGAAAGGTTCGGCTTGTCCACCACGTCCACAGCAGGCCCAGAGACGGTCAACTCAGCTTCTTGCTCTTCGCCGAAGTTGATCTCCCATTGGTCGGCGAGCCCACCCACGAGAACCTCGTTCCAGATATTCGTGCCGGCCGGATCGCGGAATCGCCAAATCGTCAACCCGAAGTTGACGGCCGTGAGCGAGAAGGTAACGCTGGTCGCAGCGCTGACCGTGCCCGCATGGCCGAAGACGGCGCTAATGAGGGCGTCGGCATCGCAGCGCGTCCCGGCTGTCCCGGAGCCCTGCAATGGCACCGTGACGCTCCAGGATGAGTTTCGATACCCTCGCCGGTCAGCCAAACGTCCCAGCGTGCCGCTTTTCACGCGGGACTTGATGCCATTGGAGTCAGCGCGGAGGTTGACGGCGATGTGTTGCAGCCCGTCCGCAGTTGCCACCGTGGCCGCGCCTGCGGTGTTCGGAATCGTGGCCGCCCATGGGTTCGTGGCTTGAATGAAAATCCGCTCGCCAAGATTGTTTACGATGCTCATTGTACGTGTACCACCATTCCTAAAGTGAAAGTAACTGCCTGTGTATGCCCATCGCCGATAGACTGGACCGGCCCGCGATCAGCCCGGTAATTCTCGTAATTGACGCCAAGACCAGAGATGATAGACCGTCCGCCTTCGAGCGCGGAACTCATGGCGTCTTCTACCGCGTCCGGCCATTTCTCGAAGTCGTTATCAAAGTCCGGCTGATTGACCTGCGTATCGCCGTCGTCGAACCGTCGGTATCGGAGATAGATCACGATGAAAAGGTTGACGAATCCAGAGAACCGCGCAGGTTTGACCTTGCGCTCGTTTACCGATTCCGTCGAGTAAATAATGGCTCCGGGAAACTCGAAAATAGTGGAGATATCCACCTCTTCGTCGTCCAGATACCCGTAAACCACATTCCTCGAACCCGTGCCGAAGTCGAGCGCGAAAGCGGCAATCTGATAGTCCTGCGAGATCGAGCCGAGTTGCGCATTGAATCCGGTAGTGCCGTCTGAAAGCGCCGCTACGATCGCTTCCCGGCATTTCCGCTTGTAGTCTGGCATTACGCCGCCCGCCCGAAAAATGTACGCCTGTTCGTGATCGTGGTCCGCCTGGTTGCCGCCGCGCGTGGGAGGTCCTTACCTACGCGAAACGATTGGCTAACGCCTTCGGTAAAGAGCTTTTCAGCGACAGCGAGCATGACCTTTTGGTCGTTATTGGAGAACAGGAGTAGATCCCTGTGTACGCGTGCCTTCAGCCGCCCGATGCGTGTTCCTGCGTCCGCAATGGCCTGCCGGTCATCGGAGTACCGAGGCTTGATGGAATCGAGCAATTGACCCGTTAAGTTGAGATCCCGTATCGCCCGCCGCCCTGTTCGCTTCGACTTGAACCGCGCGTACCGCTTCTTGAGCGGCTTGGTCGATGAGTCCGTTTCGCCGATACCTTTCGCCAGCCGCGCCTTAATCGACTTCAGGCCAGCTTCCAGGATGCGTAGGTTGTGCAGCTTCTTGAAGCCGAAGCCGACCAGACGCACGTTGACGCCGTTGTACTTGATGCGGATATCGGGGATCATAACGGATTAGTGACCGACAGTTTCAGCGTCCGCCACAGCGAAAGCGATTCCTTTTCGGTATCTGCCACTCGATAGGTAACCCCGCCGAAGGTAACCCGGTCGTCCTTGCGCGGCTCACCAGCCGTGAAGCTGGCAATGGGTGCCCGCAGGGTCAGGTATACCCGTTCGCCCTGCTGTACCTCCTCGCCGGAGTCCAACACGCAGGTAAGCGTGTATTCGTCCCCTTGGCGAGGGTAGTACTCAACGTCGTCACCGAACACACTGAGACTGTGCGGGTCCAGGCAGTCGGTGACGAGCGTCGAGAAGTCGGACATGGGTTAGTATTCCGCGACGACCAGGAACTTCTTGCCCGAGGTCACGGTCACCACCACGTTGGTCGAGGTGTGCGTACCGTACGTGACATTGGCCGAACCGACGGTAGCCGGGGTCAAGTCGGTGTAGGTGATGAACACGCGCGACGGAGTGAAGCCGAGGCCGTGCGCCACGTTCTGAGACGAACCGGTGCCGGTTTGCTCCGAAGAAACAAACTTGAGCGTCAGCGGCCCGCCGTGGAGCTTGACTCGCACCGTGGTGTCTCCCGAGAGAGCCGCCGACGTGCAAATGCCGACCTCACAGTTTCCGGCCGCCGTGGT
>CAZLDN010000285.1:0-2939 GCA_964558355.1 uncultured Candidatus Solibacter sp. | reverse complement strand
GGTGTACGCGAACCGGCGGCGAGTCGGGGGGCGGCGCGGCAAGCAATTGCAGAAGTTGAGGTCGGAGTTGACGGAGCGGAGTTTCGCGCACATGTATGACTCATCTTCAACACCACTCTTTCGGAAGTTCCACAGTATCAGTGACTTAGAGCTTCAGAAATGCTGTAGTGACACGCTTTTTCTCCGACGACGCATCCCTGGAGTCAAGTTCAGCATGAGCGCATCACGGGTGGCAGCGCTACGCCGCAGGCTTGGAAAACCTTGCCCGCCACTCCCGGAGTCTGGCCGCGAAAAACGAAGCTCTTGCCGTTGATCGCAACTTCCATCTCAGTCAGGTTATCCAGATCCCGGATCACGTCGGCCCATTCGAGCTTCCATTCCTTGCGCGCCAGCCGGTCTTGCATTTCCTTGCGCAACAGCAGCGCCAGGAACGAGCAAAACACGTGCCCGCGAATCGTTTCGTCGCACTTGTGATAGATCGGCCGCGTGTCCAGCAGCGACTTCATCGACCGGAACACATCCTCCACCATCCACAGTTGCTTGTACTTCAACGCCACCTCACTCGCCGGCAGATCCATGTTCGTCGTCAGCACCCACTTGCCGTCGTAGCGCGCTTCCTCCTCGATCTTGTCCTCGTCAACGGCGAACTGTTTGCCTCCCGCGCGCAGGTATTTGCGGTACCCCTTGTTGCCCACCAGCGACTTGTCGCCCTTGCCCAACGCGGCGCGCAGCGAGGCCACCACGGCTTCGCGGTCAATGCGGTCCTTCCTGGCTTGATCCTCATTCACGCACACCACATAGCGGCGCGTGCCCTCCACCCAGACTTGTTTCACCTTCAGCGGCGAGGGATCGTTCCGGTCGTCGCTCTTGGGATGCACTTCCGCATAGCGGCCGGCGCGCGCCACCACCGCCTTGGCTTCCGTCGAGCTTCTCATGCGCACGCCCAGGATGTAGTGCCACCCCCGTTTCTCTACTTCCGCCAGGGTCTCGGCGCTGATCATCCCCCGGTCGGCGACGATCGAGACCGATCCGATTCCGAACCGGCTCTTCAGCCGTTCCACGATAGGAACCAGGCTCTTCACGTCGGCCGTGTTGCCCGGCCAGAGTTCGCTGCAGACCGGATTGCCTTCGTTGTCCAGCACCATGCCTACCACCATCTGCTTCAGATCGGGACGATGGTCTTTCGAGTGCCCACGCTGCCCGATGGTCTCGCCACCTTCGCCTTCGAAGTAGATCGACGTGGTGTCGAAAAACACGATGTCCAAATCGGAGAACAGGTCACGGCGCCGAGCAAACAACTCCTCCTCGATGAGGTCCTTGTTGGTGCGGGGAGCGAACGGCGTGGCCCCGTCCTGCCGGTCTTTCGGAAGAACCTCGCCCAGCCAGGCCATGGCCCGGTAGAGATGGTGCAAGTCCAGATCGCCGGCGCCTTCGATGGCGTAGTCGTCCTTCCACTTCTCGGCGGCGCGGTCGCTGCCGGGCGCGAAGAGGCGATGCAGCACGGTGAGAAAGATAGCCCGCTCGACGGAGAATTCGAAGCGCCGGCCTTCGAGCAAGGCCGACAGGACTTTGTCGATCGAGCAGGCCTGCCAGAGTCGCTGGAAGATCAGGGCCGGCCCGATTCTGGCGCTGCGAGTGGCGATGCTGTCGCCGCGTGTGTGGGCGCCGAGAATCGTGAGCTTTTCGGAGAACCGTCCGAGCGACTGGATCAGCGCGTCGAGTTGGCCGTTGGCCAGCAACACGTCGAGGCGGCCGAGACGGTGCAGGACGCGCTGCTTGACCTTGCCGTCGACCCGCACGTTATCGACGATCAGCAGATAGGCTCGGGAACCGTTGGTCTGAGTGCGGAAGAACACAGTGGCGCTCCTATGTCACCATTATTCCCGCACAACCAACCACTCTACAAGGGAAAATCGCATATTGCTGACAACAGGCGTGACACTACATATTCGCGTCTGAGGCCATCCCCGCAAGCAGAATCAACGAGTTGCGATCACTTTGCGCCGCAAAGTGTAGAAGATGAGTCTGGGCCCAAATTCTCCGTCCATTCCTGAAGACGGTTCCTCTCGCGGAGCCATTCGACAGCGATTTCTCCTTGCGTCTCCCAGGCGCCTCGGCGCTCGCGAGAAGTTACCCACTTGCGCTCGGATAGATTGACCCACGAAAAAAGCCATGCCTTTGTCCTCAACTCGCAGATAGGGAGCCTCGCAGAGACGATCCGCTTCGGTATTTGAGCCTCGACCTTCTTGATACATTCTGGTTCGTGCCCCGCCATGCCGAAGGGACTCCCGAGCACGCCCGGGCAGAATACACGATTAAGTGTCTGAAATTGAATGAACGTGACTATTTGCCACGAGCACGTCAGGAGGCATACGCAGGTTATCGGGCTCGGCTGGTGGAGTACGTGGAAGCCAGAAACACAGGGCGGGCAGAGCACCTGGCAAAGGCAATTTCCCGTTGCGGACACCGGGCTGTTTGGGCAGAGATGAAGGCTCAATCGTTATTGTTACCTGATCTTGCGGAGCTTTTCGCAGCAGCCCCTGAAGCATCTGCATGGTAGATTTGAGGAACAAGCCGACCGCACTTGGCTCTAAGGTTTTACCGAACCGTATTGTGAATCAATGACTTACCGGCGTCTCTACCGAACGGGCGACTTTCCATTTCTTGCAATGTCGCGCTCGGGGAGCCAAATCCTTTCCCTCCACTGATTTGGGTGCCCGTTGGTTGACGGCATCGTCCTCCGCGTCGGCGTAGTCTTTCGAAGAACTTCGCGTCTCCGTTCGTCTCTCCGTTCGAGCCCGCCACGGTTGGCCCGCCGAGTCCTACCGGGTTCCACGCCACCTCTGCCCCCCGTCTCTGCGTCTCTGGTTCCGTCTTTCCGAGTTGGTTAACGCCCGCGCGAAATCGACGAACCCGAGTGAGACATCTTCCACGTTCGC
>CAZLDN010000284.1:0-2951 GCA_964558355.1 uncultured Candidatus Solibacter sp. | reverse complement strand
TCTTCGAGGAGATCAAGCAGGTCAGGGTGGACAGGGCGAGGGGCCAGTCGGGTGGGTCGATGCGCGTGGTGGTGGAGGGAGGCGGGAAGAGGATCGAGCTGTCAGGAGGACAGTTCGACCGCAAGAGGGTGGAGTGGATCCGGGACAAGGTGCTGCATCTGGCAGGCAGGCTATATTAGCGTGCCTCGACGGATTCGTGGACACAACCGGGACAGACAACAGGAACACAAGGCGCCATTTATTCCAGAAGCAGAAGCGCAACCTGTAGGCGTACACTGGGGCCAGCCGCCGGATTCGAGGTCGTTGGCTACCACATGTTGTGGTTTGGGCGTGCCTGGATAAGGTGCATTGTGTTCCTGTTCCGGTTCACCGGTTTAGCCGGTCTAGAATTCCTGCTATACAAGTATTGAGGCGGAGTCACCTGCTCACGGAGGCAATCCATAGATGATGGGGCATGTCTGCAAAATTGATCGTAATCTCAATCTGGGGCTGCATGAACTCGCCAGACCGGCGGAGGGGCGCGGCTCGTTCAGCTTCCGACGCAAGTTTGCGAAGCAACAGATTGAGGACGTTCTGTTGAACTTCGATGATCTTGTCAGGAATACAATCGACAAGGGCCCGCATCGCAAGAAGGACTTCTGCTTAGATCGTACGATGGACCCCCCTCTCACACATGAGGAGGATAAATGGGAACGGGCAATGCACAGGAAGTGGGGACCCGGAAGTTCGACCGAATATACTCCAGTCTGTAAGCACGTTCAGACCTATCAATATCCTCTGCGGGCCTCTCGTGAGGATAGGCGCTGGGGCGCGATCGATCTTCTCGGCATCGGGACGGACTTTCTGCCTGTGCCAAACGAGTTGAAGAAATGCAAAGCCGATGAATCTCCTCTCAGGATGTTGGTGGAGGTAGCCGCCTACGGATTCGCAATCCGAAAGGTCTGGCCGACGCTCAAGGACCAATGGGCCAAAGCCGTGAGTCCCTCTGGCGCGCTACCCTCGCAATTTCCTGCGAGCTTGGACCGGGTGACCTTGGTTGGGGTCGCGCCGGAGGAATACTGGTCAAGATCCCTGGGACGGTGGCCCAAGACCGAAGAGGGGAAATTCCCCGCTGAGGCTTGGCCGCCCTTCTGGGAACTGGTTGATGCTCTTGGAAGATGGTTCGACATCCATTTCGTTGCTGTCGAGGGCGTCTGGAACGATGCGGGGTTGCCGACAATAACCGGTGCCCGTGTGCTCGAACTCCGGTCTGATTCGGGGCAGTAACTCGATCGAGCCGCGATGGCCCGCTGGATTTCAGACAGTCCACCACTCACCATCATTCCGGCACTCCACGTTCCCGAACAGTTCCTCGAAGCGATCAGCGTTGACGGTATGAATGGGCACTACTGGGGCGTTTGGAAAGGCCCGCCGCAGAGTCCTCAAATCCTGGACTGCAGCGTGCCCTGACGTGTGGCACTCGGTCAGAGGAATACCGTGCCGATGGAGCCATTCCAGAAATGGCTTTGTTTTGGGATCTTTCAAATAACCTGACCAGAGGGAGTAGATGAGCCTGGACCCCGACAGGCACGAGGCTGTCTCGATGTCGTTGATCATGCCCGGTCTGAACAGCATCACGGACGTTGTGGCAACTTGAGCAAGCTGCTCAGGGAAGATCCGCCATGGTCGGTAGCTTTTGGCGACGTCGAATTCCCCTCGCCGGATGATTTGCCTTCGCTGAGCGCCCGGCAGAAACACCTTGATGTGATCCCACCCCGCCTGTGGTAGCCGTTCGTTGCCGGCCGCCCGCAAGACATGGGCGGTGTACATGTCGATGATGAACTGCCGTCCTGTCTTGACGCACGCCCGGAATACGGTCACGAGCCTGTCGATGTTCTGGCCGGAACACCAGACCAGCGGCATTCCCGCCGTCTGCTGAAACAACTCCACGAAACGTTGCTCCAGAGCCGCTTCTGTGGGAAACGCCCGAACGTTTCGACCGATGGTTGTCCCCTCCATAAGCAGCACATCCACCCGCTCGGGAGGTTGACGAACGAACTTCTCGAAGAGCGCTCCTTTGCGGCCGTGGGCCCGCAGGTCACCCGAATAGAAAAGACGCTTGCCATCTGCCTCAACCAGCACGGCGTAGGCGTCATACGCGGAGTGATCCACGAGAAACGGCAGTATAGTGAATGGACCGAGCGTGATGGGTTTTCGATCTTCCAGATACACCACGTTCTCGAACGTGGTCCCACTTGGTGTGAACAGGTCCGCTGCCGCCAGAATAGATTGGGCCGCTTTGCCGGTGAGAAATAGCGTCCGATCCGGTAGGCGGTATGCGAGGCCGTAGTGGTCTTGGTGGGGGTGCGAAATAACAACGCCTAGCAGCGACGCATCGAATGTCTCGAAACCGGGGATTGGGTGTAGCGGCACCTCATCTGGAGTGGTGGCATCCAACGGTAATCCGGCGTCTAGGACGATCCGTGCGCCCCTTGATTCAATCTCAACGCAGGTCCCTCCGATCTCTTTCGCTCCCCGGTGTATGCAGACCCTCATCGCACTATTACTATTCCACGTGGCCCAGCGGCTACATTAGTTGTTGCTTCTCGGTCGCCGCCGAGAAGGGGAAATCACCATCAACTTACCAGAAGCCCCTGGGTGGACACGCCGCGGCACCTTTTCCTGATCCCACCTGACTCACCAGCGGGTCCTCCACCCACGGCGGAGTCGCGTCGACGCCGCGGTGGAGGCGGAGGGCGAGCAGGGCGTGGCTACGATCTCTCAGGTGACGACCGATGCGGGCGGCGAAGGAGGGGAGGAGACCTGGCTGGTTGGCGGAGGCGGGAGTGGCGGTGAGTGGTTGCTTATTTGAAAACCAAAGGACGTTGAAAACCCGGACTCTTCGGCGCGCGGTTCCGTTGAGCAGGGACCGCACATGCGGGGGAGGGGTTTTCCAGTGGGCTGATTTGGGG
>CAZLDN010000283.1:0-3011 GCA_964558355.1 uncultured Candidatus Solibacter sp. | reverse complement strand
GGCCGCGAACCAGATCCTGCGTCGTCTATGCGCACTTACTGAATGCGCGGTGTATGGTATGTGATCTGTCCGGTCCAATTCACACGTGATCTGTCCGCCCGAGCCGAGCGGCGGGTCAAGCTGGATGGGTGCAAACCCCGAAGTCGTATCCGGCAGCAGATGTGGAGCGGCTGATCAAGCTTCAAGACGTTTTGCTTAAGGCGATGGCCAGGAGGATCACCTGGTGGAGCGCAGCAGAAATTATCGGAGTCACCGACCGAAAACCGGGACACACAAGGCGCCTTTTGTCACTGCAGCCTGACCACAACCCATTGACATGGCCGACCGTCTGGTCACACATTTGCAGCCGGCAGCCACTACGTCTTGTGGCTTCCAAGGATTCGGAAAATGGGCATTGTGTTCCTGGTTTAAAGCTGGAGCACGGGATCAAGGCGCGGACCGCGGTGGTGATGCTGCTGCCGATGGTCAAGGGTGTGGCGGCCGGCTAACGATCAGGCGGCTGCGTCTTTTGCGGCTGTGGCTCTCAGGTTCACCAGCGAGCTCAGGAAGTCGATCGGCAAGGGGAAGACCACGGTGGTGTTGTTCTCGGTCCCTATCTCGACCAGGGTTTGCAGGTAGCGCAACTGGATGGCGATGGGTTGTTGCTGGAGGACAGCGGCTGCCATGGCCAGGCGTTCGGCGGCCATATGTTCACCCTCGGCGTGGATGACTTTGGCGCGGCGTTCCCGTTCCGCCTCAGCCTGTTTGGCGATCGCCCTGACCATGACATCGGGCAACTCGACCTGCTTCACCTCGACCATGGCGACCTTCACACCCCAGGCAGCCGTGTGACGGTCGAGGATCTGCTGTAGCCTGGCGTTCAGCTTTTCGCGGTTGCTGAGCAGTTCATCCAGTTCCACCTCGCCCAGGACGCTGCGGAGCGTCGTCTGCGCCAGTTGCGACGTGGCGTGAAGGAAGCTGGTCACCTCCAGGACCGCCAGTTTCGGGTCGAGCACCCTGAAGAAGACCACGGCGTTCACCTTCACGGTCACGTTGTCGTGCGTCACCACGTCCTGTGACGGGACCTCCAGGGTCTCGATGCGCAGCGAGATGCGCACTATCCGGTCGACCGGCGCGAAGACAAGAATGATGCCGGGACCTTTCGGCTGCTCGAGTACGCGTCCGAGCCGGAAGATGACTCCACGCTCGTATTCGCGCAGAATCTTGATGGAGGAGACGAAATAGATGACGAGGATCAGGATGGCGACGAGCCAGTAGTTGATGGTCATGATGGATTACTTTCCGAGGCCGGGATATCGTCCGGCCTCACGGTCAATTCGAGCCCTTGAATGGAAACCACCCTCACGGGTGTTCCTTTTGTCACATTCGAAGCGCACCGCGCCTGCCAGATTTCGCCCCGGACCATGACCCGTCCCTCGGGGTCGAGGTCCGAGAGAGCCACACCCCGCAGACCGGTCATGCCTTCCATCCCTGTCTCGGCTTTACGCCGGCGCGCCTTCACCACGAGAGACACAAGAAAAAGAGTGATTATGGCGAACGGCAGGCTCAAGGCCAGGGCCGTCGACAGCCGGATTCTCAACTCCGGCACGGGGCCGTCGATGAGCAGGATGCTCCCGAGCACCATGGCCGCGACGCCGCCCAGGCTCAGGACCCCGTGCGAGGGGATCTGCGTCTCCAGCGCGAAAAGGGCGAGTGCGAGCAGGATGAGTCCGGCCCCCGCCCAACTGACGGGCATCACGCTCAGCGCGGAGAGTCCGAGCAAGGTGAGGATGCCGCCAAGAACGCCGGGTAAGACAACGCCCGGGGCGGTGAATTCGATATACAGGCCCAGCAGGCCGAGGACGAGTACGGCCAGCGCCAGATTGGGATCGCTCAAGGACTCCTGGACCTTTTGCGTCAGCGTCCTCTCGTAGACGATCATCCTCGCCCCTTCAGTTCTGATGGTCTGGCGGCGGCCGTCGAACCTGCGTACCTCCCGGCCATGAATCGCGCGCAGAAGTTCGGCCTCATTGGCGGCGACGAGATCGATCAGGTTCTTCTCCAAGGCCTCACGGTCAGTGAAGGAAATGCTCTGCCTGACGGTTTTCTCCGCCTCGGCGCTGTTCCGCCCGCGGCGGTCGGCCAAGCTGCGAATGGAAGCCGCGGCGTCGTTCTCGATCTTGCGCTTCATCACCTCGTCGGGTTGGCCCGCGAGGAGGACCGGAGTTGAGGCGCCTGTGTTGGTTCCAGGGGCCATGGCGGCGATGTCGGCGGCCTCGAGCAGCCAGAACCCGGCCGAGGCGGCCCGCCCACCGCTGGGAGCCACATAGGCCACGACGGGCGGATCGGAAGAGATGAGGACCTCAACCGAACGCCTGGTGGCGTCGGCGAATCCGCCCGGGGTATTCAGCCGCACTAGCAGAATCGTACAGCCCTTCTGCTTCGCTTGGCTGGAAGCCCTTTCAAGAATATCGACCGTCACCGGATGGATCACTCCATCGATGTCAACCCGCAGGAGGCACTGGGCTTGAGCCGGCCAGGCGGCAAGCGACATGGTCACCGTGCAAAGCAGTGAACGGAGCATTCCGCACCTCCTGGCGACCCCAGTCTACGCCCTCTGGTTGCTGGCGGCAAGCCTTGGGACAGGGGGGACAGCCTTATGCTTGTCTTCTACACCATGCCGGCGGAAGTGGTCCATTTCCAATAGGTTGCAAGTTTGAAAACGGCCTAGTGACACGCTTTTTCTCCACTTGGCCAAGGGGGCGGCCTTATGATCGATTGGCGATTTCATCCAAACCGTCAGACTCTGCCACTTTCGAGATTTTCGGCGTCTGGCGGCACTATCTCGGTAGGATGCCAAGGAATCGACGGTGTGTCATGCCTGGCCAGGCGTATCACATCACTCGGGCGCGGTACAAACCGTCAGAACGTCTTCTTCACGGATTCAGACAGATCGACCTATCCGCGGCTGATGGCTCAGAACCTGGAGGACGCCGGGGTGCGGGTGCTCGGAGATTTGCGATAGGCGCACT
>CAZLDN010000282.1:0-3055 GCA_964558355.1 uncultured Candidatus Solibacter sp. | reverse complement strand
GACTCCCTTCGAAAATCCTGCGCTGTTCCTGGGGCCGCTCCCTCGCAAAGGCGTCTCGCGCGTTGAGGCGATAGTCGCGAAAGAGAAAGTTGAACGTGCCGTGATACGCGTCCGCCGAAGACTTGGTGATGATCTCGATGCGGCGCCGGCTCCAGCCGGGATACTCGACAGTGTAAGGGTTGTTGTTGATCCGGATCTCCTGGATTGCCGAGGCCGTGACGCCGGCATTCCGCATCTCCATTCCGTCCACGACAATGGAGGTCCCAGCGCCGCCGGGCGTGCCAGGATCCAGGAAGCGTCCCAGAGCCGAAAGGTAGTTCGAATCGAGGAACGGCAGATTGTCGAGCATGGTTCGCTCGACCGAAATCGTGTCCGCGTTGTTGCTCACTTGAGATGAGACCGCGTTCTCCTGCTCCGGCACGTCCAGTTGCTCTTTGAGGCTCGCCAGCGCCAATCGAATAGTGAGCGGTTTCGGACTGCGGACACCGACTCTGACTTTCCGCACAACCGGCTCGAACCCAGGCACCGTCGCATGGATCTCATGATTGCCAGGCGCCACTTGCTTGAAGCGGAACTCCCCGGCGGCATCGGTCGTGGTTTCCGTTTCGGCATCGGCCGCCTTCAGCAGCACACGCACAGAGGGCACCGGAGCGTTTGAAGGATCGACGATGGTTCCAGTGAGAGCCGTACTGGACACACCTGTTTGGCCCATCAGCGCCAACTCCGCCACGAAAAAACTCAGCAGGAATAGCTTCATACAACTCCGTTCGGTATCGACACTCTAAAAACGCTGCCGCGATCAGGCTCGCTCTCGACGTGAATGACGCCGCCATGCGCGTTAACGATCCACTCGGCGAGCGAGAGGCCGAGTCCCGCTCCTCCGGAATCCCGGCTGCGCGACTTGTCGGACCGGTAGAAGCGCTCGAAAATGTGAGCCAGCTCCTGCTCGCTGATCCCGACGCCCGAGTCGCGGACCTCAACAATGACCCGCTCAGGCTGTTGTTTGACGCAAACATGAATGTTTCCACCGGCCAGCGTGTACTTCACAGCGTTGTCGAGCAGAATGAAAAAGAGCCGGCGCAGCGTGCCGCGATCACCGCTAATAGTGACAATTTTGTCTGGCGCCTGACAGACAAGCGCGATCCCTTTCTGGCGGGCCAGTTTCTCCGCTTGCCCGGAGACCTCATGGACGAGTGCGCCGAGATCGACCGCTGTTCGATCCAGGGTTGCCTTGCCGGCATCGGCGCGAGCGAGTGTGAGCAGATTCTCGATCAGGTCCGTGGTGCGGACTGACTCGGTATGCACCTCGTCCAGCGCTTCACGGTATTCGGGTTCGGAACGGTGCTTGCGGAGCGCGAGTTCCGCGGTGGTCCGGATCAGTGCGACGGGTGTCCGCAACTCGTGCGACGCATCCGCAGTAAACTGCGTCACGCGCCGGAATGCCCCTTCGATGCCGTCAAGCATATGATTCAATGTTTCGGACAGCCGCTGTAGTTCGTCTTCGGTGTTCGGGATGGGCAGACGCTTTTCCAGATTGCGTTCGCCGATTGAACGCGCTGTTGCCGTGATCTGATCGACGGGCTGAAGAGCGCGCCGGCTCATCCACCATCCGCCGGCCGTGGCGGCCAGCAGCACGACTGGGACCAGCAGGATCAGCGCCCACTTGAATCCGGTCAACCCCTCCACTAGCTCGTGAGTGGGAGCAGCGACTTGTATCGTGTAAGGCTTGCCGAGGACCGTCACGCTGCGCGCGAGAAAGCGGAGACTCGTCCCCGCGACTTGGCGGTCATCCACAACGCCTTCGGCAGGCACGTTCGCGGGCAACCGAATCGGCACGCCGCCGTTCTCCAGTGGCGCCGAGCGATACAGCCAGACGCCCGCCGCATCGCACACTTGGAAAAGATCGCCGCCCGGTCCCAGAACCGAATGTTCCTTGAACTCGTCGCGGATCTCCTCGACCGAGAGCGCGCCGATCTGGTTGTCCATGAAACGGCGTACCCCTTCGACACGATCGGCAAGCGTTTCGTAAACCGCATGGAACAGAATCCCGCGAACCGCGAACCACATGAACACCCCGAAGATGGCCAGTGCCAGCGCAAGCACTGTCGAGTACCACGCGGTGAGCCGGAACCGGATGGATCGCGGGTTCATTCGGCGTTCTCCTCCCGGATCGCGTAGCCAACGCCACGAACCGTCTGGATCAACCTGGGTCCGTCTCTCCCTTCCAGCTTCGCGCGAAGAAGCCGGATGAATGCGTCGAGGGTGTTGCTTTCAATGTCGCGATCATAGCCCCACACGGCCTCAATTAACGTCGCCCGGGGGACGACCTGTCCGGCCCGTCGCATCAAGAACTCGAGAAGCTGAAACTCGGTCCTGGTAAGTGTGATCCGCTCCTCACCCTGGTAGACCTCGTGGGCGGCGGGGTCGAGCCTCAATGCTCCGAGCCGAAGCTGCGCCGGTAGCGGCGCGGGGCCGCGACGCAACAGCGCCCGGATGCGCGCGAGCAGGACTTCGAAGGAGAACGGCTTGGTCAGGTAGTCGTCCGCTCCCAAGTCGAGACCCTGAACGACATCAGGTGTCGCATCCCGAGCGGTAAGCATCAGTATGGGCGTCGAGATGCCATCGCTTCGCAGGCGCTTGGCGACACTGAACCCATCCATTCCGGGCAGCATGATATCGAGCAGGATCAGCTCGAAACTGCTGGCGCGCGCCATGGCCAAGCCCGTGTGGCCGTCCAGGGCAACGGCCACGACATAGCCTTCTTCCTCCAAACCCTTCCGGAGGAGTTTGGCCATGCGTTTTTCATCTTCCACAACGAGCAGTCGCATCTGTCCTTAACCAAGCTACCTGTTGTCTCTGAAGATCGTCTGAATCCGCGTTCAGCGAACCCCTTCAGAGGATGTTCAGAATTGAGGCTTAAGCGTGAAGATTCACGCAATGCCAGATACCCCTTCGCTGAAGCAGTCTAAAATCGGCTTTCCCCATCCTCTTCAAGACGAAGCGCTTCGGCGCTCTCCAGAACTTACCCACCCGTGCTCTCGAAAAGTGACCCAGC
>CAZLDN010000281.1:0-3110 GCA_964558355.1 uncultured Candidatus Solibacter sp. | reverse complement strand
TCTGAATGGAAATTCAAATCGCGGCAAGCCAAAACAGCCGTCAAGTTGCTGTATCCATGACACTTCCGAGCCGCAGCCAATGCGATAGCCGGACACTACTGACATAATATAGCTCCGTACCGTGGAACCTCCATCCTTTAACAACCATGGAGGTTCACGATGTTCGATCAATTATCCAGACAACCCGCAGGCCGTTTTGAATCCTGGTTTGCGGAATTCGACAATTACATGCTCAACGAACGAGGGTTGTCGGCTGCCACGAGGCGCGGCCGCCGCTCAGTCATCACCCGTTTTCTCAGCAAAGTGGTGGCGGCTGGTGATTCGCCGACCGTTCTCACTATCGGGGACGTTGACGCGTTTCTGCAATCGCTCGGCGAGGATGGCGGTCATTCGCGAGCGACGTTACAGATGGTCGCCGGTTGCTTGCGCGCCTTCTGCCGGTACGGCGCAACGCGCGGTTGGTGCCGTGACGGCCTGGCCGAGGCCATCAAAAGCCCCCGCGTCTATTCATTGGCTTCATTGCCGTCCGGTCCATCGTGGGAAGACGTAAAGCGGTTGCTTGCTATGGCCGAAGGCAACAAGCCAACGGACATCCGGGCACGGGCGATCCTCATGCTGTTGGCCATCTATGGCCTCCGCGCCGGTGAAGTTAAGCAACTGCGCCTGGATGACTTTGATTGGCAGCGAGAACTTTTGTCAGTGGCGAGTTCCAAGACACGGAAGAAACGGATTTTCCCGCTTTCGCGACCCGTGGGCGATGCTGTTTTGCTCTATATCAAAGAGGCACGTCCGTGCACCCGGCACCGAGAAGTGTTTCTGACACTGGATGGCCGTCCTCTGAAGGATATCTACATGATTGTCAGCCCCCGCCTTCGTCGGCTGCAAACGGATATTCCCCATCATGGGCCACACGCCTTGCGCCACGCGTGCGCAACGCATTTGCTTGCTGAGGGTTGCTCGCTGAAACAGATCGGGGATCAGCTTGGACATCAGGACCCGGATGCTACCCGCATCTACGCCAAAGCGGACATCTCCGGTCTTCGGAAGGTGGGCGATGTCGATCTGGGAGGACTCCTATGAATCTCCAATCCTTGATCGAGCAATTCATCGCGTACCGTCGGTCGCTGGGTGAACAATGGCCAGCTAACTGCCACCTCGACAATTTTGGGCGCTTCATTGGCGCGGACGTCGACGTCGCTAATGTATCTCCCGAACAGGTGAACAGCTTCCTGGCAGGTGCCGGGCCGATTACTCTCACCTGGCATATCAAGCTCAGCGGGCTGCGCAGCTTTTATCAATATGCCGTCAGCCGAGGGCATCTGGCGAAAGCGCCTTTGCCGACAGTTTTACCAAAACGCCCGCCCACCTTTGTGCCGCATGTTTACTCTCAGGAGGAGCTGTGCCGCCTGCTACAAGCCGCCAAACGTTTTGACCGGCCATTGTCCCTGGAGCCGGGAGCGCTGCATCTCATGCTGCTGGTGCTGTATGGCACGGGATTGCGTGTGAGCGAGCTCATTGGCCTGGATCGGACGGACGTAGATCTGGCGGAGAGCTTGATGAAGGTGCGTCAGAGCAAGTTCGGCAAGACACGCCTTGTCCCGTTTGGGCCGCAACTGCAGAAGGTACTGGTCGAATATGATAAACGGCAACCGGCATCTGGCGACGATGGGGCTCCGTTTTTTGCGACGCGTCTTCGTGGTCGAGTGAAGGCGGACACGCTTCAACACAATTACCGAATACTTTGTGATCAGACCGGTATTTGCCGCACCGACGGGGCGCGTCACCAGCCACGGATACACGATCTACGTCACAGCTTCGCCGTTCATCGGCTTACCTCCTGGTATCGGCAGGGCGCTGATGTGCAGAAGCTGCTCCCCTTACTCTCCGTTTATCTCGGCCATGTCCATATCCGGGCCACGCAAGTGTACCTGAGCATGACCCCGGAGCTTTTGGAGGAGGCGGGCAATCGCTTTGAACAATACGCAATGAAGGAGGCCTGTCATGGCTGATACAAATCTACTGAGCCCCTGGGTTCGTCGATTCCTGATGGAATATCTGATCGGTGAACGCAATCTTGCGCCCAACACGCAAAAAAGCTACCGCGACACCCTACGGATGCTGCTGCCCTTTGCGGCGCGAGAGGCTGGCAAACCCATTGACCGCCTGGAAGTCATCGACCTGTCGAGCGAGCGAATACGCGCGTTTTTGCTGGAACTCGAAGAAAAGCGAAAATGCAGCGTAGCGACGCGAAACCAGCGGCTCGCCGGGATACACTCTCTGGCGCGTTTCATCAGTCTGCACAGTCCGGAACATGTCCAATGGTGCGGCGAACTGAGAAACATCCCCGTGAAGAAAACCTCCCGTCCTCTCGTTACTTATCTGGAGAAAGAGGAAATGGACGCTCTCATGGCGGCACCAGATCAAACGACGGAGCAAGGCCGACGTGATCATGCGGTGCTCTTGTTCTTATACAACACCGGCGCGCGCGCAGACGAGGTGGCGCACGTCCAGGTTGGTGACCTCATGCTGGGCCGCTCGCCTCGCCGCGATGGCGCTTCTGTGCTCATTCACGGCAAAGGCAACAAGCAGCGTCGCTGTCCGCTATGGGCACGAACGGCGACGTTGCTTGCTGGGTTGGTGAATGGCCGTCAGCCTGAATCGCACGCCTTTCTGAATCGCCGTGGCGAACCATTGACTCGCTTCGGCATTTACACGATGGTTGAACGCTACGCCGCCGTCGTGGCCCGCACCAATCCAGAAATCGCAAAGAAGCGTTTGAGCCCGCACACGATCCGGCATACAACAGCAACTCACCTGCTGCGGGCCGGCGTGGACATCAACACCATCCGGGCGTGGCTCGGCCATGTGTCATTGACCACGACTAATATCTACGCAGAGGTTGATTTGCAAATGAAGGCGCAGGCATTAGCCCTCTGCGAAATCAAGAGTGGCAAAGCGCAGAAGCCGTGGCGCGAGGATGCAGGACTGATGGCATTCTTGCAGGCGCTTTGAGCTGACTTCGTTATGTGGTGTCCGACCGGAACATGAGGCAGGCATCCCCTCGACAATAGGAGCGGACGCCACATAACGGGCTACGCCACAGAAGATCC
>CAZLDN010000280.1:0-3144 GCA_964558355.1 uncultured Candidatus Solibacter sp. | reverse complement strand
AATCCTGATCGCCATCAGATTGGAATCAGTGATCGGCTTCGCTGGAATACGCACCCAAGGCAATGCCTACTCACCACCGCAGATGCCAGCATTGGCTGCCTACCTCTCCGGTCAGTCGTTAACGGGTTCCACAACTTGGCGGATTAGCACCCTTTACGACGGACACGGACGCGGTGACAACGATTCGTTTCCAGGAGGATCAGGGAGAGTCCTTTCCGCGGCGTCAACCTGGGATATCCGCTCCGAGTTTGGAGGCGCACTCCGCGGAGGTACGGCGACAATCTCCTACCGATACAACAGCCAGCCGGAGCGGAGCTTCACATTTCAGATTCGGGGCGCGAATCCCGTCGAGGCTGACGCCAAGAGCCGCCTCGGGGGCAGTCCGTGGTTCTTGACCCGAATTGCCCGCCAGGAGTCGGGGATACGGCAGTTCAACGGTGGGGACCCCCTGTTTGGAGCCCCAAATGGATGGGGCATCATGCAAGTGGATCCACCACCTGGCCCCCAGGAAATCTGGAATTGGGCCGCCAACGTGGACGCCGGGAAAGGGGTCATCAATCAGAAGAACTCCGAATTGACTACGACCTGGAACAATCGCCTCAATGACTGGGCTACATGGAACCAGCAGCATCCCCCCAACCAGCAGGTCGGCCCACCGGCACCAAGACAGGAAGGGGGATGCAATCTGCAATGGGTAGGTGGCGGCTCTGGTTCGGAAGGCAGTCCGAGCTTCCGCGATGCTTGCTGGATCAAGCGTTATAACGGGGCTGATAATAGTGATTTCTTGATCTGGGAAAACCGTCCGCCCTATCAAAACGACCCTCGATGGGTTTTCATTCCCACCAGAAGCGATGGCCTAGCTTATGTGGCGGGCGTGTGCTCCCAAAACCCATGACAATCATGCTCACTCGACGACAAGCTGGACAATCACTTGTCGCTGCTACCTTTGCGGGCCAGAGCGGAGACGCAGGTGGCCAGGAGTTGTATGCCATTACGGGATGTCCACAGCCCCATACAGCGAGCGCATTCCCCGCAGTGTTATTTTGCCTAGGCGCCCGGGTGAACAGAGTTCGCTGGGCGGCGGAGTTGAGTGTTTCCGGTCGCGGAGTGGACTACGTTCTGTATTCGTACGAAAACCACGTTGCCGTGGTCGCCAGCCCAAAGAGCAATCCCAACCAGATCGTCGTGATTCCGTTCCACTCTCCAACACAGTTGCGCAGCGTGAGGTTGGACCTGGATGGATACTCCGTTGTGCGGCGTCATCTTGTGTGGCTTGAGAATGAGTTGAGCTTAGCTCTCGCCCTCTTTCGCGACGGCCGGAGACGGTTTGCTGCTCTTGGACTTGAGCGCATGAAGATGCGTGAATTCTCTCCTGAAGCACTCTACTCCTCGTTTGCCATCGACGGAGTGGTTGGGGGCGTCGTGGCGAACGACGATTCAGCGTTCTTGGAACAGCATGCCGGTTCGGACAGGCTGTTTGTCGGTGAGACGATGCCTCGATTCCCATCGTCCGTCCGAGTTCCGAAGCAGATTGTCTTTCCGGCCAGTGAAATCGTTAGCCTAGTCGCAGCGAACAAAGAGGTTTTGGTGCTGACATCTGGGAAAGCTCGGCTGCGCAAAGGACCGGAGGGAACCACTCCCTTGAAGATCTTCGAACGGAAGAGGGGGCTCTGGCATCCTGTGGACGTGCCCGGCGGAGGATCCGGGGTAAGAGCATTTGGCAATTATCTGGCGGTGAATGTCCGAGAAATCAGGGAGACTTTCGTTCCGAGCCCAGGCACTCGGGACCGCCAAGAACCATCCCCGACTGGTCCGCCTTTTGATTGGGAGGCCAAGTCCCTCAGTGTCTACATGCCCGGGTTAGTCTATCTGTACCACGTGCCGACGCGCCGGCGGATCGTGGAGGAAACACGGCAAGGGGACACTGAAGTGTTGTGGGTAAAGGACGAACGCGTCCTGTACCGCTGCGACCAAACCCTCTATGAGGCGCGAATCGAAGGCACCCGCCTGCTGGACCGCCGGAAGTTGATCGAGCGGGACTTCATCAGGGACGTACATTGGGTTTTCTATGGTCCGCCCTCGCCCCAACCTCCCGGCCCCCCATACCCCACGTTTCGAGCGTACGAAGAATGAGATGGGAGGGTCGAGGAGTGGCTGTGGTCCCTGTGGTCCGCAATAATTGCATCGGCGTGCAGAATCAATGTGATACGCGGCGGGTCCACGGAACGAGAACGACCCTTGTGGACTACAGCACGGAGTATTACTATTCGCCTAAGGTGTTCGTGAGCCTCTCGGGATCAGATGGATCCTACAGCTACTGGTATCGTCCAGTCGGCGGAGCTGGGGCCTGTACCAACGGGAACTATGCTTTCGGGGATGTGAGCGTCGCCCCAACTCCTGGGCCACGTACACCGTTCAGGGCTCTCATTCTGTCGATATCTACTACTACTACTATCAAGTCAACCCTGGATGTACCTGGGGTTGCAGTGACTTGCGAACTGGTCAAAAAACCGGGACAGCCCCTTTTCCCAACGTGTGAAAACCACAAGACGTAGTGGCTGTCAGCCCTGGACACAGAAGCCGGCTGCCGACTGTGGCTATCCGTTGTGGTTTGGTCGCGGCAACAAACGGTGCCTTGTGTTCCTGTCCCGGATTAGCTCCCCTCCCTCCAATGAGGAGTCAGATGGAATCTCCCCTTGCGCCGCTTCTGCGGCTTACTACTTCTTCGGCCCCCCCTTCTTCTTTCCCCCGCCGTGGGAAACGGCTATGCACTCACAAGCGTATTCGTTGCCGCTTTGTCCGTTGCCAGTGAGCGTGCATTCCCCTAGTCGGCCATCTGTTCGGCGGCAGTTGCCTCCTGGATCAGCACAAATAAACCCTAACGACCCTGCGGGGGCGGTTGCGAGGGCGCAATTATCTACCGGAGGCTCCAGAGCCAATAATTGGCCCAAGCCGACTCGGTTGAGCATACGCGCCGCGCCACTCTGTTCTCCGCAGCCCCTCTGTTGCCCAGAGAAAACGCTCGGGAACAACATGATCGCAATGGCCAATACAGGAATAGCCACTACGAGGATTCGCTTCAACTTCGACATACTAAGGATCCCGTAAGTAAGTGCTATTCCACCCCGACGAGGATGTAATTGG
>CAZLDN010000279.1:0-3153 GCA_964558355.1 uncultured Candidatus Solibacter sp. | reverse complement strand
ATCCTGATCGCCATCAGATTGGAATCAGTGATCGGCTTCGCTGGAATACGCAGCGAACCCTCCTGCGCCAACTCGTGGAGAAGGTCGGCTACGACGGCCGCACCGGCAAAGTCACGGTGAGCTTCAAGTCGGCGGGAGTGAAGGAACTGGTTCAGAAGGAGGCAGTCCGATGAAGGGCGACGACCAAACGCTCCAGATCGAAATCACCATTGCCCCAGCGAAGGGTCGCAAGGGTGGCCGGCACCTCAGCCCGGCTGGGCCCAAGGCGCCCGACCCGCCACGCATCCCCCGAATCGCGCGCCTGATGGCGCTCGCGATCAAGTTCCAGGATATGGTCGACCGCGGCGTGGTCCGGGACTACGCGGACCTCGCGCGCTTAGGCTACGTCTCGCGCGCCCGGATCACCCAGATCATGAACATGCTCAACCTCGCGCCGGATATTCAGGAAGAGATCCTTGGGATGGATGGGCTATCAATCAGGAGCACCACCATTGTCGAAAGGCATGTGCGGTCACTCGCGAAGCTCGTCCCTTGGGAGCACCAAAGACGAGCGTGGACGGTCGGCAGCCCGTAATGCGAAGATCTCAGATTTATGCGGCAGACGTAGCCAAAACACTTTACGGCCAGACGTGCTGCTACGCCAGCTTCGCAATCGCCTGCTTTTCATCGTCAGAGAACGGCGGTGTAGGCAGCACTTGGAAGACTTTGATGTTCAACACCTCGCCATCAGATCGTCGATGTTCCGGGCCTGGATGAACTCTGCCGGGTTCTCGCCAACCGCCAGCGCCTTGAAGTGCGCTTTCCCGCACTCGATCTTAGCGCTTTCCTTGTCGCGCAGGTCGTCGGCAAAGAGGCTGCTCTTGGTTTCGACGACGAAGTAGAGCCGCTCCGTACCGTCCTTTTCGACCAGCACGGCCCAGTCCGGGTTATAGGTGCCGAGGGGCGTCGGGACCTTGAACCAGCCGGGGAGCTTGGCATAGACCTTCACGGCCTCATTCTTCTCCAGTTGCTCAGCAAAGGTGCGTTCGACACCGGAAGAGTCATAAACGACGTGTTCGTAAACGGACTTGGTCGCGGCGAGCATGTTCTTGAGGTATCCGGTCAGCTCCTCCTGCTCGAAAAGTTCCTGGGCATAGTAGGTCTCGTTGCCGATGCGCTGATATCGGATGCCATCCACAATCGCGAGGCGCTTGGTGCGGTTGATCGATTCGGTCGCGAGCTCGATAAACTGCTGGGGATTTCGCTTGAAGTCATCGAGGCGAAGACTACCGGTCAATATCCGCACGAGACTGCGCCGCGTGAGTTGGGTCTTGTCCTGAAGGTCTGTTAGCAAATCCGGGAGTTCGATGTCTGTTTCCTCGATGATGATTGGCGCGGACACCGTGGTTTCTTCGGACAAAACACCACCTCGCCCGATAGCGAGATCGGCTTTGCGAATCTGCACGCGGGTCTTGGTGATAGGTGGGCACTTTCTGATGGCCTCGGCGCACTCCGCCACCAGCTTTTCATTATCAAACTGCACCCGGTAAGTGGTCTTGTGCTTGATGCGGTCCCAGAGCGCCTGAAACTCTTCGCTGCGGAGCACCGCCTGACGGGTCCTGACCGGCCTGCGCTCGTCGGCGTTTTTGATGTCCAGTTTCCCAGCGAGCTTACGGAGCACTTCTTTCACCTGGGGCAACTGAGCCTGGAAGGATTCCGGCAGTTGCAGCGTGCCATCCTTGAGCGCCTGCCTCAAGGCGTCCTGGACCTTGCCCTTCGCATCCACGTAACCCGCATCCTTGAGGTGCGCCCAGATGGCTTCCGACTGGGTCACGCCCAGGGCTGTGGTCCGCCCTGCTTCGTCCGTCACCGGGATGGCTGCAAACTGGTGCTTTTCCACGATGCCAAAGCGAATGCCGGTGTCGGCCTCGATCTCCTTCTGGAGGTTCGCGGCGAACTGCTCGTAGCCTTCTGTGGCGATGACGGTGAGCGTGTTGATGTCGAAACCCCGCAGACGTTCGCCCTGCTGGTTGACGCAGAGACGCAGGCCGCGCCCGATCGTCTGGCGGCGCTCGCGCTCGGTGCCCATCTCGCGGATGACGCAAATCTGGAAGACGTTCGGGTTGTCCCAGCCCTCGCGCAGGGCGGAGTGGGAAAAGATGAACTTCAGCTTCGTCTCAAAGCCCAGCAGTTTCTCCTTGTCCTTCATGATCAGGTTGTAGGCGCGCTCGGCATTTTCGCGATTACCCTGATTGTTCTCGGCGGTATCCGTCCACGTTCCCTTCTTGTCGATGGAAAAATAGCCGTCGTGGACTTCCGTGGCGTCGGATTGCAAATCCACTTCATTGAAGAGCGTGTGATACTTTGGCTTGGCGGCGGCCTTGCGGTATTCCTCTTCGAACATTACCGCGTACTTGCCCTTTACCTGAGCGCCGTCTGCGGTGTAGCTGCGGTAGTGTTCGACGACGTCAATGAAGAACAGGCTCAGCACCTTGATACCTTGCGGTCGCAGACGTAGTTCCTTGTCTAAATGCTCCTCGATGGTCCTGCGGATCATGAGCCGCTTGAGGGCATCGCTATCAATGTCGCCGATAGCCTCGCCCGGACGCAGAGGCTTCTCCAGGTTGCTCAGTTCGAGAAACTCCTCGCCGGCTTTGCAGCCGAGGTTCTGCACCAGGCAGTCGGCATAGACGGCGCGCCGGGTGATCTGCTGGAGGTCGTCGCCGGGCTGCACGGTGACCGTCTCCCGGCTCACACTCGTGCCGCGCTGCATGTCGAGTTCGACCTTGGCGCTGAAGGCGCCCTTTTTGTTACTGGTCGAGAGCAGCTTGACGTAGCACTTGTTGTGGGCGCCTTCCACTTCGAGGGACGCCACTTCGATTTGCTTCACGAGCTTGCGCTCGTAGGCATCCACCGCGTCGAGGCTGTATAGCATGTGGTGCTTGTCGGCATGTGTGGCGGAGTAGCGCAGGGTGCAGAGCGGATTCATCGCCCCGAGCGCTTCCTTGCCCCGCCCTTCCAGGCCGCCGTCCACGCTCTGCGGTTCGTCCACGATGAGGATTGGCCGTGTGGCCCGGATGAGGTCGATGGGTTTTTCGCCCCCGGTCTTCTCGGTGTCCTTGTAGAGATTATTAACATCCTTCTTGTTAATCGCGCCAACCGTGACCACCATGA
>CAZLDN010000278.1:0-3164 GCA_964558355.1 uncultured Candidatus Solibacter sp. | reverse complement strand
TGGTGCGAAAATTCGCCGGCGGGCTTTGCTTCCGCGAAGGCCTTATAGTACAGTCGGGCTGGTTGGGCCAGACGACATCCAGAGGATTCGTTCTGGAAGCAAAACGGACCCCGCGGCCCGAAGTCCTGACACAAGACATTAGGGTGTCTGCTGACCCTATTCGTGGCCGCGGGGCGCCGGAACATAGATAGTGGTAACGCTGCGGGGCGCTGGACGCAAGGGTGATGAAGAACGCTTTCCACAAAAGAGCGCCAGCGGCGACTGTGGAAAACGCGCTTCGCTCAAAACAGGCCCATACCAGCTATGAGGCTGGCGCTTTGGCCATTCTAGCCAGCACCTTTGGGCGAACGCGAACGGACGCACATGCGGGTGGGGCCAGCGGCGCGGTTTGCCGTCTCTGGCCCTGTCCAGTCAGATACTGTTCGCGCTGTCCGATCTACCTTCTCAGGGCCGCTTTCCTGCCCCTGCGCTTTAGCGGTACAGATACGCGCGAGTCCATCGCCGCGCGTGCGGGCTTGACCTCTTCGCCAGCAACACCTGGTGAACGTCCGACAGGCCGGCCTCGAAATTCAGCGCTGACACCGCCAGATAGAGGACCCAGGTCCGGTGGATCACGCTGCCGACGAGGCTGCGGCACGCCTGTTCATTGGCCAGCAGGCGCTCCACCCACCTGCGGCAAGTCAGTGCATAGTGCGGACGGAGGTTTTCCACGTCGAGGACCTCAAAGCCTGCCCGCGCGGCCGCCCGGATAATCTCACTCAGGTGCGGTAGTTCGGATCCGGGAAAGACTTTTCGGCGCAGAACAAGCCACTCCGCGCCGGGCCGGACGTTTTCCGGCCGGGCAATCCCGTGATTCAGAAACAAGCCATTCGGCGCCAGCATTCCGTGAATCTTGGCGAAGTACTCGCGCAGTCGACGCACGCCGACGTGTTCCACCATTCCGACCGAGGCGATCTTGTCGAACCTGCCGTCCAGATCACGATAGTCGGCAAGCTCGACCGATGCGGTCCCCTGAAGTCCCTGCTTGCTGATGGCGCTTGCCGCGGTCTCGAACTGCCGCACGCTCAGCGTGCAGCCGGCGGCAGCCGCGCCGTAACGCTCAGCCGCCCGCATCACCAACGCGCCGAATCCGCACCCGACATCGAGGAGACGTTCGCCGGGCTTCAAGTCAAGCTTCCGGCAGATATAGTCGAGCTTCGCCAGTTGCGCCTCGCCCAGCGACATGTCCGGACGTTCAAAGTAAGCGCAAGAATAGACCAACCTCTCGTCAAGAAACTGACGGTAGAACTCCAGAGGGTAATCGTAGTGGAACAGGATGTTCCGCCGTGCGCGCGCCCGGCTCTGGTACCAGCTTTCCGGCCAGAACCGCCAAAGCCGCGCTAACGCCGCGGCCAGCCAGTGACGCAGGCCGCCTCCTGGGCGGCCCGTCAACTCGCGCAGCGCGGCAAACATGTCACCCTCGATGTCGATACGGCCATCCAGATACGCCAACCCTGCCGAGTAGATGTCGCCCGATTGGAGCCGCCGTTCTTCTTCAGGCCCGGCGGCACGCACCAAGAATTTCGGGGAGGGACCAACCCCCGGCTCGGGTCCACTGGAAGAAGCCGCAGCACACATGGCGTCTTACCCCCGGCTCCAATATGCCATGACTCGCTCGCGCGCACCAGTCCGATGCAAGGCTGGCTCAATGCAAGCGAGACTTGGCCAACAAGCGTGTTCGATGTGCCCGGGTGGGAAGTGGCGAATCAACGGGGTCAACGGGTCAACGGTCAACGGGGACTCAACGGGGACAGGAACACAATGCCCCTTTCACCAACCCGTGAAAACCACAAGATGTAGTGGCTATCTGCTCTCGACACAGAAGCCGACCGCCTATTGTGTCTATGGGTTGTGGTTTGGCCCGGTCAGGAAAAGGGGCCTTGCGTTCCTGTCCCGGGTTACAATGTCTAGATGAATACATAAAGTTTTATTGAGGCAGAGCAATTGTTTCTAGATTGTCCTGTCAATCTGCCGACCACACCGCTCACGCAATTACTCAAATCGCACCACTAGGCGACATGGCATGTCTTTCGAGACTCCGACTCGCGACACATCCGCCAATGAGCGCCACGCTGTTCAGGCTAATCCATCTCCTTCAGAATAGTAGAATGGCTGACTAAACGTAAACTTCTTTTCAACAAGGGCAATAAACGCCTCTCCGATCTTCTTTCCTATCGACGTCAAGCCCTGCACCATGAACAGAAATGACTCATCGAGGATTTCATATTTCCTGTACCAGTCTTCCCCAAACGCCCTTTCAGTTACCTGCAAGTACGGCAAGAGACGCAGGATGAGCCATCCGAGTTCGGCAGAGCGATTCATGTAAACGGTGAATGCCTGCTCATGGAACGAGGGCCCGACACGGTTCAGCATCCCCTTCGCGAGAAACTCCATCTCGTGGATCAGAGACAGCCTCCCGCCGTGGACCTCTTCATGGAAGAGACTGTCCCAGTGGCGTAATATCGACACAATGTCCGGACTAAATCCAGAAGTCTCACCATACATCTCCTTAGAAATGCGATGCTCCAAGTCCTTTCGCTTGCGTGCTGTCCTCTTTCGCCATGCGGCCATATCTTCCATCACTGGTACATCTCCCAGGACCTTCGTCAAGGTGGTCATATTATGCGCAACACCTGCCAGCATGAATGCCCGATCTTTGACATCTCTGAAAAGAGAGTATCCATCCAATGGATAGCCGCTATAGAACAGGATCTCACACGCACGGTACCGGCGAAAAAGGCTTAGGAATTGGGCAAAGGCGAGCGCATAACTGTTCGAGCGAACCGGCCAGCCATGCTGGCCGACAAGGTCTGTCGCAAGATTCAACGTCTCAATATAAAAGCTCTGGAACGAGTCTATCAGCACGTTCTGACCCCGAAATGTCCTCACTAGGTGATTGCCAATGTCTCGCTCTCTGTCATGCACCTCAATAAGATGCCCCCCTACCAAGCCGTCCACCGTGAAAGTGTCTGCGAGACGGTTATGCCACTCGTCGATGGTCATGTAACCCAGCTTAGTCCATGCGAGAATGCGAAGGGGCGAAGGGGCGAAGGGGACAGCCTGGGCGAAGGGGACAGCCTTATAGCTGGTATGGGCGTGTTTTGAGTGAAGCGAGTTTTCCACAG
>CAZLDN010000277.1:0-3197 GCA_964558355.1 uncultured Candidatus Solibacter sp. | reverse complement strand
AGGTTTCGAGCCAGCCGCCGCGCCGCGATGCGCTTCGCCTGGTCCAGCGTGTTTACCCCATCGGCATCGTATTGCTCATTCACTTCCTGCCCGCTCCGGGCAATAGCGGAAGTGTCGGGAACGGACACGGAGTCGCCGGCCCAATCGCGTTCCGAATTGATGAACCCAAAGCCCACCCGGTTCGGTGCCGATGCAAGCGGTGTGGTCTGCACTTTGAATGTGCTTTTCTTCGTCCGCGAATCGACCAGGAACTTGGAAAAATCGTAGGCCACGTATCCATTTGTCGTAGCTCCGGTCAACGATTTCGAGGATATCGGCGTTGCGTAATTCGATCCGGTTACCGAAGACGGCTGCTGGCTGGCCAGCGTGCCCTCGATGAAGATCTGGAGCTTGCCCGTTGTCGAGTTCGGAATCAGCGCGGCCCCGCACCCCTGCCTAACGGCGCGGATAATATCCGCCGCGCTCCGTCGCTGACGAATGGCGAAAGAGCAGGAATAGCGGGCATGTGAAGTTGAAGCTCCGTACTGATCGGTGTAGGAAACCGTCGCGTCACAGATCGCCGCGGCGTCGATGAAGGTTTGTAATTCGAGGTCATCGTAGCTGAGCCCGGCCCAGGTGAGGAGATCCATGATGACCCAAACCGGGTTGCTCGTGAACGTCTTCGAATAGGTCGAAACGTCGGTGTATACCCGCAGCTTCGGACCTTGGACAAGAACCCGCACGCGCGGCACGCCAGAGCTTTCGGCTAAACGGCGAGGGACGACGCACAAGATAGTTGCGAGAGAACCGTATGGGTCACCGTCGCCATTCCACGGCGTGTCCTCATTAGGCGCGCCAGATCGGTCGCCGCGGTTGACGATGTTGTATCGGAGCAGCGGATCGCGGACGATGTAATTCGTCGCGCCCGTTATGTCAGTTGCGGGCTGAAGTTCAACGTCATTGACCACCACCCGGTATATGGCCTGTACTTCCCCTAGGCAAATGATCGCCTCGAAGCGCGTAGAGTTGCCATCGCCGAAAGTCGGCATGATGACAGGATCAACCCAAGCCGCCCCGTAAACCATAGGAACCGGCGAACCGAACCGCGCTTCGTTCGGGTTGTTTTGGATGTCGATCTGCGCGCCTGATGTGTACTCCCGCGAGCGCGAGCCCTCGAATGATTCGCGCTGGATGCCACCGTACCGGCCTGTAACCCGTGCCGTCGAATCGGTTTCGTACATGCCGCGCGCCACGCAGTTGGCCTTCGTGTAATCGCAACTCGTGAACGCCGTGACGCCGCTCGAATAATTGCCCCGAGCGTTGCCGCCGGAAGCGTCTGGGGAATACCCGCATTCAAAGTGCGCGGAATCCTCGTTATCTGCCCCGTCCTGCCGTTGCGCGAGCGTGGTTGGGAAAATCCACGGACAGCGCCTCTGCAATGGCACGGCGGGCAGCGCGCGCCGCTGTAGGTTCAGTTTATTCGTTGCCGATACCGTCAGTGTTTCGTAATCGCAGGACGCCGGGTCGCAGATGCCCCGAAACTTGAGAATGGAGTCGGACGAGAACGTACTGCTATCTGCGTCCCAAAAAAGGAACGTCAGATCGAGTTGCGCGCCGGAGAATCCGTACACATCCTCGTACCCGGTTTTCAGCGCTTTATCTGCGTCCGCAAGGGTGATGGATGCACGCGGGATGATGTCGATCCCTCCCGCGTCGTACCCCTGGACCGCCGATATATCCTTCGATAAGATCCGCCCCGCGTAATTGTTCCCGCCGTACTGATAGCCGCCTTCTGCCGTGCTGAGCGGATGCGTGGATGCCCGGTAGATTGTCCCGTCATGGAAGGTAAAGACGGCGAGCAGGAGCGGTTGAAAGGACTGCTGGGCGTCCTTCGCGGATGCTATGTCCGTGAGAGGCAATTACACGTACTCCTGGATGTCTACCGCTACTAGATTCTCGTTTTTCTGCACGTGGTTCACTTCGAGAGCTTGCATGTCAAACCGGCATTTCGTCGTTGTCACCGCCGTATCCGGGTCCGTGAAGGTGAATTCATCGTAGGCCCCTTTGACCGTTCCCCAAAACGTCTGGAGCGTGGCCAGATCGGTGTCAGAGAGGCTGTAGGTGATGCGCCACCGCTTGACGGCCGTAGCAATCATGTTGTACGAATACTGCCAGCCGTGCGGCATCCGATTCCCGGCATTCCAGAATTCGTGCGTGACCTCGTAGGGCAAATGAACCGATTCGCCCGCCGTGAATGTTGGAAACGCTGGCATGTCAATTCTTTCGCGTCTGAACCACCGGAACGGTCATCGCCCAGAGCCCGTTGTCCGATTCGGTAGCCGTCAACGAGTCCTCCGCGAAGGCCATGTAGTCGTACGAATCAGCCCCGAGCGTGATGTCCCATGTCGCATCAAAAGAGCCCTTTGCGGTGTCGAAGAAGTCCATCACGGCATCCTTCGCGGTCTTCGTCATGCCTGAGAGCACGAGAGTGAACGCGGACACCTCCGCGCTCTGCCGGTACCGTTGCTCCGTGGCGTCGGTGAAGATGTGGACCGCCACCGCGCGCCGCTTGCCAGCCGTCACTGGGTACAGCGCGGAGGAGCCGCCGAATGGAGTGGGAAATGTCGCCATTTACACACCCAGAACGGTTTCTTGGAACGCCCGGTTTATCCCGTGGCCCTCATAAGCCGCCATGCGCACCGCGTCCGCAATCATGTCGCGCGAGTCCATGACCGAGCCCGCGTCCAAAGCGTTGATGTTGATAGTGATCTCGCCCATAGACCGGAACTCCCCCCGCTTGTTGGAATCGAAGCCTAGGCCAAATCGATCGGTCTGGAATGATAGCGGTGCCGTCTCGCTGTAGATCGAGGAATCAAGTAGCCGGTTAATCGCCGCGTCCCGGCCCTTCTTGGGATCAGGGAGGAGCATCGACACGAGAGCCGCAGTGGCCGCCGCCGCCGCAATGAAAGGCTGTTGCGGTCCAGGGATGAGCGCCGCCGTGCCGAGCGTAGCCGTGATGCCCTGCGAGATGCCAGCCACGCCGCCCTGTTTAAACCCACGGAAGGCGGTAACGGCCCCGGCTCCCGCCGCCGCAATCGACCCCGCCACATTAGCAAAGCGCGCCTTGCTGGTGTCGAGGCCCAGACCCAGCGTGGTAGTCGCCTGACCGTTCCCGAGCGCAATGGAGCCTTCAGGGGACCGGAGGCCAGCGAAGAACC
>CAZLDN010000276.1:0-3209 GCA_964558355.1 uncultured Candidatus Solibacter sp. | reverse complement strand
AAAACGCGCTTCACTTAAAACACGCCCATACCAGCTATAAGGCCGTCCCGGATTCTGGCCGTCGCGTCAGGCTGAGCGGTTCGCCAGGCTGACCCAAGACGGCCTGCATAACAGTAGCGCAAGTGCGGCAGGCAGATAGAGCAACCCGATACTCATTGCCCCAACGACACTGAACACCAGAAGAACGATGCCTAAGACAGTTCGCAGGCGAGGCCAGAAGAAGAGTATGGCAACCGCAAGGAGCGGGATGCTTGTTACAACCGCCGCCGTTAATGCACCGGAAACCTCAGGAAGTGTAGTACGGGATAACTTGGTCTGTCGGCTTGACTCGTCGTATGCCATGCTGGAACTCAACGGCACGGTCCACGCACAGATCGTGGCGATCACGACAAAGATGAGCGCGAGAATAATACCGGCCGCGGGTCTTCGCATCACCATACTATGCTGTCCCCGATCCTCGTTAGCCTGCTCCGCGGATAGAGTAGATATCGACATGCGCCCCCCCGGGTGTATGTATTCACATCGCCAAATAAATAGCCATCGAGCGTTCCGTGCGCACCCACCGGATTGTAGTCAGCGTACATCGGGTTGGATGGGCTGCATCCTGGAAAAAGATCGTTCATGTGACTTGTCACTTTCTGATAACCGGTGACGTCACAGCTCGCCACCGTTCCTTCATATCCGCCGAGCACGAACGTCCAGCCTGTCGGAGCGACCCATTCAATGGCGTAGCCGCTACCCAACTCCGCGCAAGATCTCGACGTGCCCCAATACCAGCCAATGTATATCTTGACTTCGGACACGGGAAGAAAGATCGGATCCTGCCACCACACTTCAAGCGAACCCTCGGTCCATCCGCTCGATGCCGAACGCGTCGAGGGGGCAGCGTTAGGTGCGCCTTCTGCGTGGTTGATTTTGCCACTCACCCCGTAAGGCTCCTCCAGAACAGAAACGGTCCACCTATCCCGCTCGGCCGCGTATTTATCGGGAATACCTTCCTCAAAGGCAGTGCTACACTTGCCATTGGCCTTATCAAAGACGGGATTGCCCAGTTGTCGCCACTCCAGGGACTTCTGCCCGGGCGCCAACTTGAAACGGATTATGCAGATGTCCGGAGTATTCACCTCGGTCGAACCCTTCACTACGCGCGTCGACGGTACGAACTTTCCTTCAAGTACAACGATTCTATTGTTGACTAACGGCCTCTCGGCGTCTGCCGGCTGTTGATCGGGTGAAGTTTGTGCGAAAAAGAGAGAAGGAAGAGCGATTAACGTGAATGTGGATTGCTTCATTCTGCGCATACCGGGAGTGTAGGCCCACTACTTCTGCGTGTCAAGCAAAATCCGTGGGGAACCTGAAAACCGGGACAGCCTGACCCGTCCCACCTGGAATTGTTGAGAATTTTCGGGCGGCCCCTTCACTGAACAGGTGAAGGGAGCGAGGCGAATGCCGAGACAAGCGAGAGTGGTGGTTCCTGGTGTCGCGCACCATGTGACGCAACGCGGGACCGGACGCCAGTTGGTTTTCTACACACGCGGCGACCGTGTGTCGTACCTGCGATTGCTGAATGCGCGACCCCGGGGCGGTCGTCGTGGGCGCTGACGGCATGAACGACAGCTTCACTGAAGCCAAGATTCCGCAGGATCTGCGCCCCGACCAGGCCGTGCCGTGAGAGATCGGCGGCGGTGGTTCCTATGTCGATGTCATGCAGCAGGCCAGCGACGCCCCATTCGTCCCTGTCGTCGCCCACTGCCACGGCCAACTCGCGCATGATGGCTTCGACGGCGAGCGCGTGGTCGAGGTATTTCTTTTCCTGCACCTTCGAACGCAGCGCATCCGAGGCCCGCGCACGAGTCCTACTGGTAGCGGGCTGCGCCGCCGGGCTCCTTTGGGATGCCGCCAGTAGCACGGCGAGCGCGGCTGCGAAGAACACGAGTCGCCCTAAGATGAGCCGCCAGAATCTCATCATCTGAGTGTAGACCGCAGCTCCCGAGTCCGGGCGGCCTGAGCGGGCGTCAGTGGCCTGCGGGCGTCACGGTGCCCAGGTAGTTGCCGTAGCCGACGATCACGGTCGATCCGATCAGGACGGCCAGCGCGAGGGTGAGCAGGCGCTTGGTCTTCGCGCTGGTGCCGGACCACTCTTTCAGACCGATGCCCCACAAGGTCGAAAAGATGATGATGCTGGCCATGTGGAGGGTCCAGCTCGAGAACTTGTAGGTTCCCATCTGGGTTTCGCCCATCGAGTAGAAGAAGAACTGCATGTACCAGGTGGTCCCGGCGAGGGCGCAGAAGAGATAGTTGGCCAGCATGGGGACGCTGACGGCGCCGCGCTCGGCCGTCTTCAGTTGCGGGCTGATGTATTCGTGGCCGGTCCTGTTGCGGACGTTGAGGATGACGCACCAGATGAAGTTGGTGGTGAAGCCGCCGAACAGGACGATGACCAGGACGGGGAGACCCTGCCAGAGGGTTTCGGTGCCGTGGGCGAGGGTGATGGCCTTGATGGGGTCGCCGGCGGCGAGTCCGTAGCTCATGCTGGCGCTCATGACGCCGGAGAAGGTGGCGACGAGGATGCCCTTGCGGAGATTGAACTCCTTGATGGTCTCCGTCTTCTTCTCGTCGGGCATTTCGCGTTCCTTGGACACGCCGGCGAGTCCGGCAATGGCTATACCGATGAGACAGACGGCGACGCCAAGCAGGATGACGCGGCCGGATTCGGTCCCGGCGACCTGGGTCATAAACGTCCCATTGAAGATGGGCGGCATCAGGGTGCCGAAGGCGGCGCAATAGCCGAGGGCGACGGCCATGCCGAGCGACATGCCGAGATAGCGCATGGTGAGGCCGAAGGTGAGCCCGCCGAGTCCCCACATGGCGCCAAAGATGTAGCACCAAGTCATGGCGGAAGAGGGCGCTTCGGCAAGGACGGCGGTGAGGTCGCGCGTCATGAGGCCGGCGAGGAGCCAAGGTGCGATGATCCAGCTAAAGAATCCGCCGGCGAGCCAGTAGGTCTCCCAGGACCAGAATCTGACGCCGCGATAGGGCACATAGAAACTGCCCGAAGCCAGGCCGCCGAGCCAGTGGAAGAAGACGCCGAGAACGGGATTGGGCACGAATAGAAAACCTCGATTACAGGTGCGCGAGAAACAGGACGAGCCATGCCGGCAAGCCGCCATTGTATCCGGACTGGGGGGCTGAGGGGTTGGGGTGCGCAC
>CAZLDN010000275.1:0-3226 GCA_964558355.1 uncultured Candidatus Solibacter sp. | reverse complement strand
TTGGTGGGTAACTTTTGGCGAGCGAACCTGGTAACTTCTCGCGAGTGCCGAAGCGCCGGTTCTCCAAAACCGTGTTCGGATCTGTGTTCCTCTCGGGGAGCCAATTTAAGTCCTTTATTTTCAACGCATCCCCTACAAAACACGCCAGTTGGCACGACGCTTGCAAGCCAGGGCTGAAATTTGGATTTACCCATCCTTACCCGAATTTCCCCATCCTTGTCTGCTGGGGTACCCCCAGAATCCCCCCAGTGGTTCAAGAAATCTAACGCCAAGCGTTCCGCTCAGCACAGCCGCTTTTCAGATTTCTCAACACTCCGGAGTGGCACGACTGCCGTACGAGTTGATCCATTCAACGACGTGCGCGTAATCACGGAGACCCAGTTGAAACTGATGCCTCCTCTGAAATTCGTACACCCCCGCTGTGAACGTTGACGTGGTGACGAGGAGCGCGCTGTTTGCTCCGCTGTCGCAGAAGGTCCCGTAGAGGCTCCGGACGATCTCCACTCCGACGGGTCTGTCCTTCTGATACCGCTTCGCCTCAACCAGGCAAAGAATGCGACCAAGCCTCGTCTGCATGTAGGCGAGCACGTCTCTGCCCCCGTCGCGGGTGGCCTTTGTGAGTTCGGCGTCCCATCCCATATCACGCAGTACCGCGGCAATGAGTTCTTCGAATTGCCGCGGGGAGATCATGTATAGGTCTTCCGGGTTCTGCCTCACCCGCTGCACGAGCAACTCTGTGGCATCAAGTACTTCCGGGCGCACAACGTGAATCAGGTCGTCCTCTGACGCGCCCGGCACCGGAGAGAGCCTGTAGAGCACACCGTCGAGTTCCGTCAGAAGCTGATCGACTGAGATGCTTCTGAGCAGGCCCGCGGCGAGTTGCGCGGCGAGAGGATGGTTCCCAACGGCAGCCGAAAGCCGACTCACCTCCTCGGGTGAGAGACCAAATCCGGCACGTTGAGCGATGAGGAATCCGGTCTCCTTGTCGGACAGTCCACCAAGTTCGAGATAGCGGGCGCCCTCGATTGATCCTCGACTGCGCGTAGTTACAACAACAGGGAGATTTCTGGCCCTGTTCGCGGCCTTCGACAGCGTCTCTCCCAGGTACGCCTCGCTGACGGCTTCCGCCCCATCTACGACGATTACCTCTGGAATCTCCCCGTCCATTGGCAGATCAAGGTTTTGGAGACTCTCACGCAGTGTACGCGACGGGTCGCGGACATCGTAGAGGCTGATCCAGCGAACGTGCTCCGCACCGCATCTGCGTCTCACGAAATAGTTCGCCATGGCCGTCTTGCCAATGCCGCCGGGTCCGCAAATGACAATGAGCGGCTGCTTCTGCACGAACACCAGTTCGTCAAGCAGAGCCGCTTCTTCCTCGCGACCGACGAATCCAGGAGGCATACTCGGAGCCCTAGTCATTGCTCAGCCCCAGCTCGGCCAATGGATCTGAGCTGATTGGATCGCGTACGCACAGCAATCCGATTCGAATTGTTATCCATCCACCCACTCCAGCCGCCTTACCACCCTCCCATTGTCATCGCGCCCGAGAATGAGGTGTCCGGTGTGCCGGTAGCCCAACTCTCGACGGAAAGCTCTGAGCTTGAGGTTGTCATAGTCCAGTGGTTCCCCTGGCTTCTTTAGCTCAAGCACGAGAAGATTCGCCTCGTCCGTATTCCGTCTATGGACGAGAATGTCCGGAAAAACGGTCGTAGCTCGCATTTCACGGTCAAGGGCCTTCCGCCGTGGAAGGCGAAGCCGCTTGGGGTCAGCCCCGTGTCTGTTGTACTCCACATCGACATCGAACGGTGGAGGCACACTCTGGGCAAGGTATAGCGCCAAGTGGTGTGACAGCGCACGCTCAGTAACATCTAGTTCGAGCAACGCTGGCTGCTCCTCCACGAGGCGCGAAACTGCGCTCTCCACGAGTCTGGTCATTTCCGCGCGGTCCACCTTAAGCGTTTCCGTGAATGGCTAACGGCTTTGGCATTACCCGCCCGCCGCCTTTGGTCCGCTTGGAGCGCAGGCCCGTTCGATGGAGCGGCACTCTTATTCTCCCGGCCTGATGCGGCCGATGTGCCGGCCATGCTGCTCAAAAACAGCTTTGCGGACGATTCCGACCTTCCCCGCTGACGCACCATGGCTTGCGGTATCACGCATGGCCTGACGGTATTGGGCCGGGGTGAGAGCCCACACGTCAAACGAACCTTCGGCCAATTGGAAAGCTCCTACTATTTCTTCCAGCCGCTCTAACATCTTGAAAGTGACCCCAACGCTGTCGGTCGTGACGGCAGCACACTTGATGACGATGCGCTTACCTTCGAGCCTACAAGCATTGCTGTTGCCCGTCGGCGGGGTCGCGCCCAGACTCGCTGCCAGTCGCCGCCCACAGTCGAGACCCCACTTGGCCGCCGCGGCCCCACTTTCTCTGCCCTGTGCCATTGCCTCATGCTCCTTGAGTTTGGTCGGTCTGACGCGTCGCCACAACGATTTGCCTGTCGCGATCAACTCGTCGATTAGGTCTTTTCGGATTGTCATACGCTTCTCCTATAGTCGCCTGTGCCGGAGAACCGCGTTTACACAATCCTTTTTACACCCTCACTTCCGTCTACTCAATCCCCTCCAAAGGGTGTTTAGAGATCAGACCCCAAACTTCCTCGCCGTCCTCCCGAGGTTTCTCTGAACCTCGTGCGCCGAGTTCGATCAGCAATCGCTTCGTGGTTTCCGCATCCGCGCCGATGACTCGAGAAAGCGTGGAGAGCTTTCGCCAATCCCTCCCTTCGAGCATCTGCCGAAGGAGGTTCGTTCTCGCTTTGTCCAGGGCCCGAGCCTTGCGATTCTGCAGCCAGTGAACGAGAAGCTGTCCCACGATCGTGAGGAAACCTCCTACGAAGGCGCCGATAATACCGATCCAAGCAGACATCCGTTTACCGAACCATATCACGAATCAACAGCTTACCGGCACGTCCCCTGAATGAGAGTTTCCCAGTTTCTTGCAATGTAGCGCTCGGGGAGCCAATTTAACTCCTTCCGTTTCAACGTACCCCCTACAAAACACGCCAGTTGCCGCGCCGCGCCCAAGCCAGGGCTGAAATTTTGTATTACCCGTCCTTACCCGGATTTCCCCATCCTTCTCCTCCGGAGTACCCCCAGAATCCCCCCAGTGCCTTGCCAATGGTGAGCGAGGATGCTGTCTCGGAGTTGGTGCGTCGTCGGAAAACCATGC
>CAZLDN010000274.1:0-3260 GCA_964558355.1 uncultured Candidatus Solibacter sp. | reverse complement strand
CAACTGCGGGAGGCCTTCCCGGAGGCCGGCCCCTATCGATACGCCATCTTTGACCGCGACTCGAAGTTTGATGCCAGCGTCGCAGGCTTCCTAAAGGCGACGGGGCTGAAGCCCAAACGAACCAGCGTACAGGCGCCCTGGCAAAACGGCGTCTGCGAACGCTGAGTCGGAAGTTGCCGCCGCGAGATGCTGGACCATGTCATCGCGTTGAACGAAGAACACGTTCGCCGGCTACTTCGTGATTACGTGAGCTACTTCCATCGGGACCGCATTCACGATTCCCTGGAAAAAGACACGCCCAACCGGCGACCCGTAGAGCAGAAGCCAGCAGCGAACGCAACCGTGATTTCAATGCCGCGCCTGGGCGGCCTCCACCATCGTTACTCCTGGTGCGAGGCGGCATAGAACCTCTCGGCAACCAGTTTTCGCTCTGTGTAGCCGTTGGGGGAATCACCGACGAAGTGCACCGGGCTGAAGTCCTCGCACGGTGTGCGTCTCCAAGGACACTGGTGCCGGCACAAGTCCAAACCGTTTCCGTGGGTCTCCGCGGAAATCCGCGCTCGCCGCATGCCCGCTCCCTCCTTGCGGGGCCACACTCGTCACCGGGTAACCGCCATTTAAAGTCCCTCCACACGGCGGATTTGGTTTTGGCTACGCACAACCCTCTGATTTCGGGCTGCGATGAAGTTCCGGCTGCGAACAGCCGCTTGCTGCCGTGCGGCGCCCGCGAGCAGGCTCAGCGTAGGACAGACAGCCATACTCTCATGTATGGCAGCCCGCGATTGTTCCAGGCGTAGTAAGGGATCAACCGCAGTTTGACGCTCTCCAGTCTTTCCGCCTTGAGCGGGCGATACAATTGACCGGACCAATCGCCCTGCCTGATCAGGCGGCCTTCTCCCTCGATGAGAGTGACCCCGCCAAGAAGCGTCCGATCGTGCCGTGCGGTGAGTTTCGCCGTGACCGGCAAAGCGACGTCGGTGGGTTTGACGCTTGGCGGAAGGTCAGTGGACTCGAGTGCGTAAACGACTGGCCCGCGCGCCACGGCCACCTGATTGTGGGCCTCCTCCACTTTTGGATGGGCCTCGAGAAGCCTGGGCTCCATGGGAAGGTCCAGTTCGATCGTGTCTCCCGCTTTCCAGACACGGCGGACTTCCGCGTAGGTTCCCGGTTTGGCGACAACGCCGACCGCACTCCCGTTGACCTTCAGTGACGCTGTTTCTGCCCAGGCCGGAACCCGCACCCGAAGCGCCATGGGTTGCTCGGTGCCTTGCTTGAAAGTGAACCTGACAAGTCCCTGCCAGGGGTAGTCCGTTTGCTGAACAATGTCGACGACGGCGCCGGAGGGCAGTTTGGCTTTCAGCGTATTACTCCCATAGAAGTTGACCCAGACTGTGTTGTCCGACCAGCCGTATGCCCATCCGGCCAACTCCGCGACCGTGCGGGTCACGTTCGGCGGACAGCAGTAGCAGTACGGCGCGCCAGGGGTCGTTGTGGCGGGCCAGCGGTCCCAACTGTCGTTCCGCAGCAGCCGGTCCTCTTTGCCGTCGCGGCGCAGCACGTTCGCGTAGCAATATGTCGTGCCGTCCAGCCCCCAGCCGGAGAGGAATGTATTGTAGAGAACCTGCTCGACGACGTCGGCGTAGCGGGCGTCGCCCGAAACGCCGAGCATTCGCCAACTCCACATCGCGTGCGCGATGTTTGCGCAGGTTTCGTTGTAGGCGATCGCGTTGGGAAGCTGATACCGGAACCCAAATGCCTCGTGGATCGGGTCCCCTCGAAAGGAGACACCGTTATTGATGGCAGCGATACCTCCGGTGACGTACATCTTCCGGAAGCTGACGTCCTCCCACAAGCGGACGAGGGCATTCCAGAGTTCGGGTTCTCCGGTTTCCGCATAGACGTCTGTAGCGCCTGCCCAGAGGTAGGGACCGGTGACGGAATGGCCCACGGCGTCTGTTTCCGCGCGCATCGGAATGCGAGCCTGATTCTGGTCGGTTCCACCAGGCCGCGCCCCTCGCATGAGCGTGAAGATGTTGGCGAGATCGAGGTGCTTGGGGTCGCCCGTCAGGCGGTACAACTCCACCAAGGCCATGACCTGAGAAGGGTTGAAGTCGAAGTGCACCAGCTCGGGCGGGCGTGGTTTGAAGACAGCATAGAGAAAGTCAGCGGTCTTGCTGGCGACGGCGAGAAAGTTGTCTTTGCCTGTGACGCGTTTGTGGACGCACGCCGCGGAGATCAGGTGGCCCATGTTGTAGAGCTCGTGATAGTGGATATTGCCCCACCTCTTCTTGCCGGTGAGTTGAGTTTGCGTGCCGATGTACCCTTCCGGGGTCTGCGCCTTGGCAATGGTCGAGATCGCCTCGTCCATCTGCTGATCGAGCTTGGGGTCCTTTGTGTGCAGCCAGACCGCCGCCATCGTCTCAATCACCTTGTAGACATCACCATCGCTCCAGTCGTTGCCATGGAACTGACCCTTCTCGAGACCTGCCGCAATCCTGAGGTTGACGAGGTTGGCGGAGTTACCCGAATCCTGAATCGTTTTCCACAGAGCGGGGACGCTCTTTTCGGCGACCATCCGGAATCGATCCGCCCAGAAGCCGTCCGTCCAGCGCACCGCGTCGAGGTCGAATGTCCTCACCTTCACATGCGGGCTGGCCGAGGTGTCGATCACACCGCGGTTGCGCACTTGGGCCGGCAGCGCGGCGGCGAGAATCAGCAACAACAGACTCTTCACCATTGGCCTATCCTCCTATTTTCCTATCAGAAGTTGATTTTCAAGCCGATCTGGATGATCCGCGCCCCTCCGGCAGTCGTGATCTGGCCGAAAGCGGGACTCCCGAACGCGGTGTCCGGCAAGCCGAAGTTCACGTTGTTGAAGGCGTTGAAGGCCTCGCCGCGAAGTTGGGCTTTGATCCTTTCCGTCATCGGGATGTTCTTGATTACGGAGAGATCAAAGTTGACCATCGCCGGACCGCGCACATCCGGAAGCGTCCGGCTGACGTTGCCGAATGTGAAGAGATCCGGTTGTGTGAATGCGGAGACGTCGAAGTACCGATTGAGGCGGTCCACGACCGGTCCGGACAACTCCGCGCTGACGCCCGTGCTGTTCGGGCGCGAGCCGCCACCGTAGGAGTTCGTATTGTTCGCCGACGTCACCAGCGCCAGCGGGATGCCGCTTTGGAACGAAGCGATCCCGTTGATCTGCCATCAGTAGCGTCCGGCTATCGCTTCGCGGCCCGTTGATAACCTCTCTGCTGTCA
>CAZLDN010000273.1:0-3267 GCA_964558355.1 uncultured Candidatus Solibacter sp. | reverse complement strand
GCCAGAATCCGCAACCCGGCGCGCTCGCTGTTTTCCTTCAGCAATCGCAGGTACGACACACGGTCGCCGCGTGTGTAGAAAACCAACTGGCGTCCGGTCCCGCGTTGCGTCACATGGTGCGCGACACCAGGAACCACCACTCTCGCTTGTCTCGGCATTCGCCTCGCTCCCTTCACCTGTTCAGTGAAGGGGCCGCCCGAAAATTCTCAACAATTCCAGGTGGGACGGGTCAGGCTGTCCCGGTTTTTGTTCTTCAAATGGATCAAGCAGCATCTGCGAATCAAAGCCTTCTACGGCACCAGCGAGAACGCCGTGCGAAGCCAAATATGGATCGCCGTTTCGGTCTACCTACTCGTGGCCATCGCGAAGAAGGAGATGAAGCTGACCGCCAGCCTCTACCAAATCCTACAGGTCGCCAGCGTCACGATTTTCGAGCGAGTGCCCATTTTGCAGGCCCTGCAGCTTCAGGACTCCCAAGAAAATTTCGACGTATTTTCTAACCAACTGAGCCTGTTCGACTTATAGCCGGACAGCAGTGGTCCGGGCAGGAATGAAAGCGCCGAACACTCGTCCGGCGATCATTGCCCGAAGGGCTACCGTCCGCTGTGCGCGCTTCTGGTGCAGATCGCGTGGGCAGCCTCCAGGACCAAGCAAAGTTACTTTCAACAACTATTCCGCCGCTGGGTTCCGAGGCTGGGAGTGAAGAAAGCGATCTGGGCGATCGCGCACAAACTGCTTCGTGTCATTTGGTGCGTCCTGCATCGAGGCGAAGAGTATGTGGAACGTGGGGTCCTTCCTCCGGATGACGTCTCGCGCCAACGGAAGAAGAAGCGGTTGCTGCAAGGCTTGCGAGAGCTGGGCTATGAGGTGACACTCAACCCCATCCCACAGGAGGCTCAGGTTTGATTTTCGGAAGTGTCCCGGATTCCGTTCGCCACAGATGAACGCCGGCGGCGGCTGTGGAAAACTCGCTTCGCTCAAAACACGCCTATACCAGCTATAAGGCTGACCCGTTGGCCCTAACAGGCCCAACTCCGTCCGGGCATGGGAGCACTGCGCTTGCTCTTGACAACCACCTAACATAAATGTCTCACATTAACCTTTGTTAACATTAAAGCGTTTGTACGTAAACTAGACATAACGGAGAATTCAGCTAGTCCAGTTCATGATTCACTACGGACGCGACAACATCCAGGTGGTTAAGTAGTAATGCTACAGAAATGTATTGTATTTCTTCTCATTGGACTCCCCGCATCAGCTTCGTTTGTGCTCGTCACACCAGGCGGCAGCGTCGGCTTCTCCGCCTGCGTGTATGATTCAGGAGGGCTGCCCATTCCCAACCAGTATGTCAGGTGGTTCATCAGCGCGGAGCCATATTCTGGATTCCATTCGCACAATTCTCCGATTCGCTACCCTGGGACACTTATGGATGCTGCGGGCGGTACGACCGATTATAACGGGTGTGCTTACGGCACTTTTCAGTCGACCAGCGTTGCGGGGATTCATGTGTTGGAGGCATACGCTCACACTTCCTCGGGAACTTTCATGGACGTCATGTACATCTACGTCATAGCTCACAACCCATTCCTAGAAGGTCTCCCAAACTACTACGTCTATCAAAAAGTGGGTGTGCAACCTCAGCACCCTTCGCCCTTCTATGGCACTTTCAATACTGTCTACAGGATTCAGCGGATTTGCGAGCGGTTCTACCAGGAGACCGGACTCGTCGCTGGTGTTAATGACATTAGTCTGCCGTGGGGTGGGTTGTTCGACCTTGGGCCCAACTATGGTGGACAGTGGTGGGGAACGCCCCATATCGAGCACAGGTGGGGGCTAAATGCAGACATGCCATATCAGTATCTGGGTACGACCGCCCAGCGGACGCGTTTTCAGGAGATAGCACAGGAAGAGGGTGCGCTTGTTGTTCCTGAGGGAAATCACTTTCACTTGCGGTTTCCAAATTGAGGTAGTCATGAAAGTCAGAGATACAATCGCCGTTGCCGTTCTGTGGCAGATGTCGCTCTTCGGACAGACAGTGCCAAGAGCCGAGCCGTCGAAAGTCCGCAGGGTTGAAATGCGGCCTTTGGAGGTGAGGGAACCGAGGACTCCCGAGCCGCAACCTGAGGAACGGTTCGAAATCGATCGGACCGCAGGGGTGGTGAGACTCCATGCCGTCTGTGCGGACGGGTTCATCAGGTCGTTTGAAGCCACGCTTTCATCGCAGATCGCCCCGCAAGTCGTGTCGGAGCAGGCTTGGGCAACTGACGGAAGCGTGCATTACAGGTACAGCCTCACCAACGGTTCGGGTGCCCGGCAGAGCATCATCATGTTCGCGGTTGGGATGGAGAGGCCGAGTTCAGCACAGTTCACCAGCATCCCTGAAAGATGGAGGCCCGGTAATGTCGCCGAACGCGCCGGGAAGTTGCCACCCGGACAGATTTGGTGGGCGAAAGACTACGCAACGTCGGCTGTGGCCCCGGCCAAAACGGCCGGACCTTTCGTGATCGTATCTTCAGATCTGCCGGGCCTGACGGAAGCCTACTTCCGGTCGGACCAGCCCATGACCTATCCTCCGGAGTTTCACCTCGCTTCGCCATGGGCAAGCATGAAGTTTCATGAAGTTCTTGAGAACGAGTATTATGTCAAGGTCTGGACTATGGGTCCGAAGATCCCTCGGTCACAGCAGCGCCAGGAGTTGCTGGCCGCCATCAGGGAGGAGTTCCAGAATGCTGCCCAGATGGCTGAATTCGCCTCAATGCGAAAGGAACTATTGGCCGTTTCAGAGAATCTCGCCGGCCCAAACGAGAGAGCCGTTGTCATGCCGCAAGGCCAGACTCCCCTTCAACGAGAGTTTCTCTCCGCGATGGCGATCAACATTGTAGTCCTGCGATCGACAAAACAGTGATCAAACCGGACCAAGAACACAATATCCCTTTCCTGACAGCAACTGAACCACTGGAAACGGTCTATCCGGCGACGCTGTCGGTTACGGCTTCGACCAGTTCTCTTCTGGGTCTTTTCGGCGAACTGAATCCGGGACAGCCTTATAGCTGGTATGGGCGTGTTTTGAGCGAAGCGCGTTTTCCACAGCCGCCGCCGGATCGACTTCTGTGGAAATCATCCTTCGCCGCCCTTGCAACCGCCGCCCATCGGCGTTAGCACTGTGAGTAGTCCGGCGCCCCGCGGCCACGAATAGGGACAGCAGACACTCGAATGTCTTGTGTCAGGACTTCGGGCCGCGGGGTCCGTTTTGCTTCCAGAACGAAT
>CAZLDN010000272.1:0-3291 GCA_964558355.1 uncultured Candidatus Solibacter sp. | reverse complement strand
CTGACGGACCAGTTCAACACGCCCACCACTGAGCAACGCGCCGGCGATTTCTCAAAGACGTTTCAGGCCAACGGCAGTCTACTGGCGGTCTATGACCCGAACACCACTCGCAACGTCGCCGGCAGGTTCGTCCGCGATCAGTTCCCCGGCAACGTGATTCCGCAGGCGCGCATCGATAAGGTCGGCGCGAACCTGGTGCCGTTTTATCCCCTTGCCAACCGAGCGCCGGACAACATCACGGGCGCGAACAACTACCGGGCGAACTACGTGCTCGGTCTGACTCGCGACGCCTACCTGGCCAAGGGCGATCTCAACATTACCGACAAAGACCGCCTGAGCGTTCGCTACCTGTACAACAGCGACGACCGCGACTATACAACCGTGATGACGAATGCGGCCGCCGAAACTCGCGGGCCGGCGCTGCGCCACCAGAACTTCTTCTATGGCACGTACACGCGGGTCTTCTCGCCCGCCGTCATCAACGAGTTCCGGTTCACCTATGGCAACCGCATCAACCACGAAATGTCGTTCGGACTCGGGGAGAGCTGGCCCTCGAAGCTGGGGTTGAAGGGCGTGCCGGAGAATGCATTTCCGCAATTCAACGTCACGGGTTTCCGGGCGCTGGGCACGGGCTCGCAGGAGCGGCGGCAGTACCCGATCCAGCAGTTCCAGTGGGTGAATAATCTCTCGTGGATCCGCGGCAAGAACGCCTTCAAGCTGGGTGTGGAAGTGCGCCCCTCGTTCAACTACGAACTGAACTTCCCCACGGTTTCCGGCAGCTTCACGATGAGCCCGTTGGCCACCGGCCTGCCCGGTACGGCGGCCAGCGGCAACGGATTCGCCACTCTGCTGCTGGGCGCGCCCACTGGATTCGGCGCACGGCAGACCGAGGAACTGGACCGCCGCAGTTGGTACTCCTCGTGGTTCATTCAGGACGACTGGGCCATCCACCCCGACCTCACCCTGAACGTGGGCGTACGCTGGGAGACCGATTCGCCGATCCGCGACATGAACAACCGCATGAACGGCTTCGACATGACGCAGCTCAACCCCGTCTCCGGCACGCCCGGCGTCGTGAAGTTCATGGGGCTGAACGGATTCCGCACGAACCCCTACGACATCGATTTGAATAATTTCGGTCCGCGCGTCGGCCTGGCGTGGAAGCCCTTCGGCTCCACAAACACGGTGGTGCGCAGCGGTTTTGGCGCGTCCTTTGCGCACCCGTTCGATGGCGGCGCGCCGACCTCGTCCTCGCTGGGCTTCGAGCTCTCGGCCAACATCAATTCACCCGACAACGGCGTGACCATCCCGTTCCGCCTCCAGGATGGTGTGCCCGGCTTGAATCCGACGAAACCGGCGCTCAATGACAACTACGGTGCGGTGAAGGTCGGCGTGAATCCAAACACGGCCGTGTCATTCTACGAGCCGGGCCGCCGCACGGGCTACTCGCTGCAATACAACCTGGCCATCCAGAGGAACCTGAAAGGCGGCGTACTGGTCGAGGCCAGCTACCTGGCGAATCTGTCGCGAAAGCTGTCGAGCTCCTCCATGTCGCTGAATCAGGTGCGTCCGGAGATTCATACCGCCGCGTCGACGCAAAAAGACAGGCCGTATCCGCAGTTCACCAATGTCACCATCAACTTCCCTTCGCTGGGCGTCTCCAACTACCACGCCATGATGTTGCGCACGGAGAAGCGATTCTCAAAGGGCTTCAACTTCCTGGCCAGCTACACATGGTCGAAGTTCCTGAACAACACCAATGAGGGCGGGGCGGTGCTGGGTGGAGAAGGCGGTACTTACTCCAACCTCTACAACCGGCGGATGGATTACGGTCCGAGCGAGAACGACATTCCGCACCGGCTGGCGTTCAGCGGTGTGTATGAACTGCCGGTCGGCAAAGGCCGGATGGTGGAGGTGGGCAGGGCGGCCGATTGGATCGTCGGTGGCTGGAGCATGGGCGGCGTTGTGACGTTGCAGTCCGGGCCGGCGTTCACTGTGAATACGCAGGTCAATACCGTGTTTTCGGCGATCGGTGGATTGCGGGCCGATGTGTCGAAGAATCCGAATCTCGACTCCGGGGAGAGAACTCTCGCTCGCTGGTTTGATGCGGCGGCGTTCGCTCAACCGGTGGCTGCGAAGTTCGGCAACCAGGGCGTCAACATCCTGCGCGGGGATGGGCTGGTGAACATCGACCTCTCGTTCATGAAAGGATTCCCGCTGCCGGGCGAGGGTCGAAAGCTCCAGTTGCGCGGCGAAATGTTCAACGGATTCAACCATCCCAACTTCGGCTTACCGGGTCGCACGTTCGGCGGCCCCGGGTTCGGCATCGTTGGTACGTCTGGCCCGGCGCGGAGCATTCAGTTGGGCTTGCGGCTGGTCTACTAGACAACGGGTTACGGAGCAACACGATGGTGAATCGCAGGGAATTTCTGTCTGCATCCGCAGTGCAGGCGGCGCTGCCGAAGCGGCAGCCGAACGTTCTGTACATCCACGCCCACGATACGGGGCGCTACATCCAACCCTACGGACACGCCGTGCCGGCGCCGAACTTGCAGAAGTTCGCCGAAGGCGGTGTCCTGTTCCGGCGGGCGTTCAGCGCGGCGCCGACGTGCAGTCCGAGCCGAGCCGCGCTGCTCACCGGACAGTCCGCGCACGGCAGCGGCATGGTTGGACTGGCTCATCGGGGATTCCGGCTGGCCGACCCGAAACGTCATCTGGCGTCGTTCCTCCAGGGGCACGGCTACCAGACGGCGCTGTGCAACGTGCAGCATGAGGCGCCGGCGCGGGAGGTGTCCGGCCTGGGCTACTCAGAGATCTTGCGCGGCACCGGCAACAGCGGCCCGCAGACGGCGCAGAAGGCGGTAGAGTTCCTGAACCGTGCGCCGAGGCAGCCGTTCTTCCTCGCCTGTGGATTCTTCGAGACGCACCGCGAGTTTCCGGTGGCCGGGCCGAAGGAAGACCCACGCTACACGCAGCCGCCGGCGGTGCTGCCGGATGTGCCTTCCGTCCGTCAGGACATGGCCAATTTCAAGGCGTCGGCGCGCGTACTGGATGAGTCGATGGGCGCGGTGTTTCAGGCTCTCGCCCGGAATGGACTGGAGGAAAACACGTTGGTGATCTGCACCACCGATCACGGCATCGCGTTTCCCGGAATGAAGTGCAGCCTCACCGATCATGGCATCGGCGTGATGCTGATGATGCGCGGACCGGGCGGCTTCACGGGCGGCAAGGTGGCCGATGCGATGGTCTCGCACCTGGACGTCTACCCGACGCTGTGCGAGGTCGTGGGCC
>CAZLDN010000271.1:0-3378 GCA_964558355.1 uncultured Candidatus Solibacter sp. | reverse complement strand
TCGCGATCGGCATCAGTTCGGAACGCTGATCGGCATCGCTCGGAATACGCACTTGGGTGAGATAAACCGTCTGCCCTAGGGTGACCGGCGAACCACTGTTCACGACTTGCAGGGTGGGAACTGGGGAGGCCAACTGCTTGTTGGTATCTCCCAAGTACTGATTTGAGATGTAGGCCAATATCGCGATAAACGGAGCAGACCAATTATAGCCCCCCGTCGGCGAGCCCCAACCTTCCACGCAGTAGCAGTAGGGGTCGGCTTGGCACGATGGGCTGCAGGGGCCCGTGCTGTAGCCGAGCGCGTCGTACCAGTCACTGCAACCCCAGGTACATCCAGGGTTGACTTGATAGTAGTAGTAGTAGATATCGACAGAATGAGAGCCCTGAACGGTGTACGTGGCCCAGGAGTTGGGGCGACGCTCACATCCCCGAAAGCATAGTTCCCGTTGGTACAGGCCCCAGCTCCGCCGACTGGACGATACCAGTAGCTGTAGGATCCATCTGATCCCGAGAGGCTCACGAACACCTTAGGCGAATAGTAATACTCCGTGCTGTAGTCCACAAGGGTCGTTGTCGTTCCGTAGACCCTGTCGGTGGCCGCGTCATAGTAGACGTCCGAGTACGCCCATGCGGACTGTGCGCGAGCGGAGCCGGAAGCGGCAAGCAGGACAAGGCCCAGGAGACACGCAGTTCGAGCCGCTGCTATTGATCGTTTCATCGTTCCAATTCCTTCTCTGGGGAAATTGGCCGCACAGGGTTGCCGGCAGGTCCGATTTGGTTTGGCATACGCACAGGTAGAGACCGGAGTGAGTTCGAGGTCTCGGCCTTGTTCATGTAATCAACAAGCTTCGCGACTCCAGCCGATCCGAGTTCGCGATCCAGTTCGAGGACAGCTTGAGCGACGATCGTGTCGCGTTGGCGTTGCAGGACCGCCAACTCCGCTGGGGGAGTGGGCGAAGGGGTGCCGGGAGCCAGCCGACCGCCAGGATATTTTTGCCGGGCCTCTTGGATCAACTCACGGGCCCGCTGATCCAAGGGGGCGACCTGGCTTCCCATACGGAGGGCGACGGTTTGGAGAGCAGTCGTCTCCGTGTTGTTCAGTCCGGCCTTCAGAGCGAGCGCCTTGGCTAGCGATCCGGCGGGGCGTCCTTCGCGCTCCATGCGGCCCGCCTGTTCGTTGAGCATGATACAGACGTGTAGAGCGATGCCCTTTGCTCGGGCGACCTTGTCCTGGGCGGGAGCATCGGCGCCACGGGCGAGCACAAGGGCAAATAACGTGACGGAGAGCGCAAGAATGGGATGAAGCCTTCCGGGCATGTTTGTTAGTCCTCCTTAGGAACACTCACTGAATCGGAGCCTGCTGCACCCAGGACGCCGGAAAAGTACCGCGCGCTGGCACGTCGCATGTCTGTCTCCAGATTGGCGTGGAGTTTCGCCGCGCTGGAACGCAAATCTCCAGAGTCAGCCGATCCTGCGGCTAGGCCGTCACTGAGCAACGCCAACGCGGCTCCTCGCAAGCGGATGTCGATAGGGACTTCGACCTGGATCCGCTCAACCAGTTCCAACGCTTCCCGCCAGTTGCCGGATTGGGCGTTAAGTTGGGCGAGGCGGTACAGGGCATTAGCACGGACCGGTCGCGAGGCATAAGGGTTATCCCGAACGCTTTCCAGGAGGAGAACAGCATCGCGCAGTTGTCCCTGGAGGATGAGCAGATCTGCGCCAAAGGCGGCCCTGTAACTTCCATCGGCAACGGCCAGGAGGAAGCGTGACTTCAGTGCCGCAGTGGAAGGATCAGTCGCGCTGAGCTCTATGCCAGCCTTCAGGAAGGTGACGGCCAGAGTCCGGAACGCTGTGATCGCCACACCTTCTTCAATCCCCTCTGCTTCGATTGTTCTCAGCCCTACGTCGAGAGCTTCGGGGAGTTCCCCGTCATCAAGATGTCGCGACTGGAGTTGAAGCATCGCCTCCTGCCAGGCGAGATCGATAGGAGAAGTGGACTCAACGACCTGCTTGAAGACCGCGATGGCGGCATCCTTGTCACCTCGGTCACGCAGTTGGTCGGCGCTAGCCAGTGCCGAACGAGACTCCACTGGCGACGGATCAAGAGGCAGCGGGTTGGTTGACAATGCCCACAATTGAACACCAGCCGCTACAGGCAGCGCCCCATTCGCCGCAGCAATCGACTTCAGTTGGGCGCCATAGCCAACGACTACGGTAGCAGTGGCCGGCCAAATGACGCGAGTCGCCCGGGTTTCGTCCGGCGGCTCGAACCAGGAGCCGACGGGCCCGTAACTGTACAGAGCACCGTCGCGCAGGAGAATTCGAACATCGGCCAATACGCCAGAAGGGAACAACTCCTGCATCAGTGCCAACGGAATGCTAAACTCGGCCTCCGGGCCTCTTGAGTTCACCAGAATCTGACCGCCGACGCCCAACGACTGCCAAAGTCCGGGGTGGCTAAGGCTGCGGGGGCCTCCACGGTTCGTCGACAGAAACAGACGTCCACCCAATGACGTTGCACCGTCGGTGGCAACATGCAGGTACAAAACACTTGGCGGCGAAGCCGGAGAGTCGACATCCCAAAGGATCAGCGCATAACTCCTTAGCGGGGAGGCTGATGATGCGCTCGCGCCGGCAGGGACGGCGGTTCGCCACCGGACACGTCCGTCGCCAATCCAGAGACCGACCGCAACCGATAGTGAATCAGCTTTAGGGGCACCTGAGGGAAGGCGCCGGCGAAGCACCATCGCAGACGATTCCGCCGAGGTCACTCTCACTTCAGGCTGCACGTCGCGGTCGGGAATTGGGACTTGAGCGAAAGCCGCTCCAGAACTGAGGAGCAAGATTGGCAGAAGGGCGCCAGAGAGGATCGCGTGTGCCTTAAGCTTCATACCACGCACGAACCTGCTCGGCCGGAGATTCAACCATCGGCTGTTGGCAGGAAGCCAACTGAGGGTGCCTTCAACGCCGATTACAGTGCAAGCAGTTCTTGCGTTCATTGCCACCACCTTTATCCGAAGCCAAAATACATATACTAGGTCTTGCCGCCGGAATGCTGTCCATTGAGCGAGAGGCGTTGACGGATCGAGTATATATGAGCAACGTTCCTTCGTCAATGCGAATATGTCAAATTCATCAGAAATATATACAGCACTCATGAGTCCAGTTGCTACTGCAATTGTGGCAGCCGTGAGCAGCCCGTGAGCCAAGCCAAGGGGTCAGACTTATAGCTGGTATAGGCGTGTTTTGAGCGAAGCGAGTTTTCCACAGCCGCCGCCGGCGTTCATCTGTGGAAATCATCCTTCGCCGCCCTTGCAACCGCCGCTCATCGGCGTTAGCACTGTGAGTAGTCCGGCGCCCCGCGGCCACGAATAGGGAC
>CAZLDN010000270.1:0-3380 GCA_964558355.1 uncultured Candidatus Solibacter sp. | reverse complement strand
ACCTTGTAGCACGCCCCCGACTCCCCATTCATCGAGAACTTGACCTGAACCTCCGTCCCCGCCACCAATCTGGACACCTCCGTACTGCCAGCATCGCACCCAGTCCGCAGAACGGCCCCCTCCTGCCCCACATGGGGCGGACCCATCACCAGCGCCACGACCATCAACAATTGAGCCGTCATACGCCCAATCTCTTCATCGGAAGCCGCCCCATCCGACTGTAGCCTGGCCGCCCTGTCTCTGGTCCTCCCGCCGCCTCGCCGATGTCAGCCCGGCTGACCGGCTAAATGTTGATCCCCACCCGCCACAGCAGGTACCCCAAAGCCTGCCGGACATAGACCCATCGCTCCAGGTATCCGCTCTGCGGCGACGATGGCCGCGGCGATCCCCTCACGACCATCCCCTCATGCTCGAGGATCTTCCGCACCCGGAAGATGTGATATCCGTCCGACACGACGATCGCCGTCTTCAGCCCCATCCGCCGCATGATCTCGCTCACCGCCACCACGGTGTGGACCGTCGAACCGCCTTCGCCTTCGACGATGATGTCCTCGGACGGCACCCCCTGCCGCACCAGGTAATCGCGCCCCACCTCGCCCTCGGTGAACTGCGGATCGCCCCCTGCCCCGCCGGTGGTGATCAATTTCGGCGCCAGCCCGCGTTCGTAAAGGTCATAGGCATGATCCAGCCGCGCTCTGAGCACCGGCGATGGCCGCCCGTTGTACTCGGCCGCCCCCAGGACCACGATCACATCCGACGGCTGGGCGTCGTCGATCAGTGACCTTGCCTCGATCTCTTTCGATAGCGCCACGACGTACGTCGCCAATGGCAACGCAACCGCCAGCACTACGATGGCCACCAGCTTCTTCATTGATACACTCAAATTCTACGTGAATCCATGGCCTTGACAGAAACGATATCGAGCGCCCGCAATCCCCTGCTCAAGGAAGTCGCCCGAGCTTCGGCCAAGGGAACCCTCACTGAGGAGTCCGGCCTCTGCCTGGCCGAAGGGCTTCACCTGCTCGACGAGGCGCTCGCCAGCGGACTCATGGTCCCGGCCGTCATCTGCGCCGAGTCCATGCGCGACGTCGTCTCACAACGCCTGGCGGGCCTCAAGAGCGTACGGCTTGCCGTCGTCTCATACATCTGGTTCGCCAAACTCGCCACCACCGAGTCCACACAGGGCGTCATGGCGCTGGTCAAACCGCCGGTCTGGACCTTCGACAACATCTTCCGCGCCCGCTCTCTCGTCGTCGTCCTCGACGCCCTCCAGGATCCAGGCAACGCAGGAGCCATCGTCCGCGCAGCCGAGGCCTTTGGCGCAACCGGCGTCGTCTTTCTGAAAGGCTCCGCCGGCGCCTGGCATCCCAAAACCCTGCGCGCCTCGGCCGGCAGCCTCTTTCGCCTGCCCGTCATGAACTCAGTGGATCCTGAGGTCGCCCTGGCCGCCTTCGCCCAGCGCCACGTCAAACTCTTCGCCGCCGACGCTCACGACGGGACGCCTGCCCACGAGCAGGACCTGATGCGCCCATGCGGATTCGTCATCGGCAGCGAGGGGTGCGGTATCAGCGCCCATGTTTCGTCGGCCTGTGAACCCATTCGCATCGCCACGTCGGGCGTCGAGTCGCTCAACGCGTCGGTGGCCGCCGCCGTCCTTCTCTACGAAGCCGCCTCGCAGCGGCGTCTTGGGAAAAAGTGATGGGCCTCTTCGATTCCGGCTCTTCCGAGTCACGTCCCCTCGCGGAGCGCATGCGTCCCGAGCGTCTCGAGGACTTCGTCGGCCAGGAACACATCCTCGGACCCGGCAAGCCCCTCCGCGTCCAGATCGAAAAGGACCGCCTCACCTCGATCATTCTCTGGGGCCCGCCCGGCGTCGGCAAGACCACGCTGGCTACCCTTGTCGCCCGCACCACGAAATCCTCCTTCATCCCCTTCAGCGCCGTCCTCAGCGGCATCAAGGAGATCAAGGAGGTCATGGTCAAAGCCGAGCGTATGCGCCAGATGGGCCTGCGCACCGTCCTGTTCGTCGACGAGATCCACCGTTTCAACAAAGCCCAACAGGACGCGTTCCTTCCGTATGTCGAACGCGGCGACATCGTTCTGATCGGCGCGACCACCGAGAACCCCTCGTTCGAAGTCATCTCCGCGCTGCTCTCCCGGTCGAAGGTCTACGCCCTGCGGCCTCTGTCGGAAGACGAAGTCGTCGAACTCCTCAACCGCGCCATCCGGCTGCTCGAAATCACCGCCCCTGAAGATCTGCTCCGCCAAATCGCCATCTATTGCGGCGGCGACGCCCGCACGGCCTATAACGTCATCGAGATCGCCGCGGCCGCCTCCGCCGGCCCTGCCCTCGACCCGTCGGCGGTCGAATCGGCCATCGAGCGCAAGACGTTGCTCTACGACAAGTCCGGCGAGGAGCATTACAACCTGGTCTCGGCGCTTCATAAGTCAGTCCGCTCGTCGCGTCCAGATGCCGCTTTGTACTGGCTCGCCCGGATGCTTGAAGCGGGCGAGGACCGCATGTACATCGCCCGGCGGCTGGTCCGCATGGCCATCGAAGACATTGGCCTGGCCGATCCCCGGGCCGTCGAACAGGCGATGGCCTGTATGAGAACCGTTCATCTTCTCGGCGTCCCTGAAGGCGACCAGGCGCTGGCCCAGGCGGCGATCTATCTCTCGGCGGCCCCGAAGTCCGACGCGGCGTATCAGGCGCTGAACGCCGCCCGCGAGCTGGTGCGCAACCGGCCTCCCCTGCCCGTCCCTCTGCATCTGAGGAACGCCCCAACCAAGGCGATGAAGGACTGGGGCTACGGTGAAGGCTACCAGCACGCCCACCGCAACGAAGACGGCCTGGCGACGATGGAATGCCTCCCCGAAGGCATGGAAGACGAGACCTTTTACCACCCCACCACACGAGGGTTCGAGTCCCGTCTGAAAGACCGCCTTGACGCCATCCGAGCCTGGATCAAGTCACACCGCCAGCACAGCGATTCCTAAGGGCCGGCAACGCCCTTCGGTGTGAGCACTCCGCTCGCTACCGGTCTCGTCCAACGCCAGACCTGAATGAGATACCAGGGTGTCTTGTGCTCGCCGAGCGGGATCCGGTAACCGTCAAGGATCTTCTCCGCGGTGACGAATGGACCCATCGGGCGGCCGCCTCCGTCCAGGGGCACGATTTCGAGCCGGCTGGATTTGCCCATGTTCGACAGGCGGATCGACCCGGTGACTGGTTCGATCAGGACGGGCGCGCCGCCGGTCGCGGTCAGCGAAGTTCGGCCGGCATTCCACTTCATGCCGGTGTTGGAAGTCCGGGCGCCGGTGGTCAGCAGCCTTCGGCGCTCTCCAGAACTTACCCACCCGTGCTCTCGAAAAGTGACCCA
>CAZLDN010000269.1:0-3382 GCA_964558355.1 uncultured Candidatus Solibacter sp. | reverse complement strand
CCGCAAATCTCCCCCCAGGAGTCCGAACAAAACCCCTGCGCGACCACCTGAAACGCCTCCACAGCCACCCCAAAACCCGCCAAGCCGCCGCCCACCGCCGCCCCGAGTCCGCGAATGCAAAGAGCGGGTTCCCAAGACCTCGCGACCCGAAGGAGAAGCAATCAAACCTGCCAACTATAAGTTGAAACCCACAGCCAAATAACGACAAGGGGCCGGCAACGATTGATGATCGTTGCCGGCTCCCCGCCTCCAGTCGCTTCTTATGCCTGCTTCTTGCCCTGCTTCGCCACCGCGTCCATCGCCGCCTTCACCTTCTCCGGATCGCCCAGGTAGTACGACTTGACCGGCTTCAGATCCGCATCAAGTTCGTACACCAGCGGCATCCCCGTCGGGATGTTCAGCTCGATGATATCGGCCTCGCTCACGTTGTCCAGGTACTTAACCAGCGCCCGCAGGCTGTTGCCATGCGCCACAATGAGAACCCGCTTGCCCGACTTGATCACCGGAGCGATCTCCTCGTGCCACAACGGCAGGAACCGCGCCACCGTGTCCTTCAGGCATTCCGTCAACGGCAACTCTTCCGCGCTCAGATCCGCATACCTCGGATCCTTGCCCGGATACCGCTCGTCGTCCACCGTCAGCACCGGCGGCGGAATGTCGTAGCTCCGGCGCCAGATCTTCACCTGGTCCTCGCCGAACTTGTCCGCCGTCTCGCTCTTGTTCAGACCCTGCAGCGCCCCATAGTGGCGCTCGTTCAACCGCCACGACCGCTTCACCGGAATCCACATCTGGTCCAGTTGCTCGGTCACGTGGTTGTGGGTCTTGATCGCCCGCTTCAGCAGCGACGTGTAGCCGATGTCGAAGACATAGCCCTCGCGCTTCAGCACCTGGCCGCCCTCAATCGCCTCGGCCGCGCCCTTCTCGCTCAGGTCCACGTCCGTCCAGCCCGTGAACCTGTTTTCCTTGTTCCAGGTCGATTCGCCGTGGCGGATCAAAACAATCTTGTACATACTTGTTTTCTCTCCGCCTTACTGTTTGAACGCGTTCCGGCCTGCATAGGTCGCCGTCGAACCCAACTCCTGCTCGATCCGCAGCAACTGGTTGTACTTCGCCATGCGGTCGGTCCGCGATGCCGAACCCGTCTTGATCTGCCCGCAGCCGGTCGCCACCGCCAGGTCGGCGATGAAGGTGTCCTCGGTCTCGCCCGAACGGTGCGAAGTCATGCAGGTGTAGCCGTTCTCGGCCGCCATCCGCATCGCATCCAGCGTCTCGGTCAACGTGCCGATCTGGTTCACTTTGATCAGGATCGAGTTGGCTACGCCCTTCGCGATGCCCTCGGCCAGAATCGCCGGGTTAGTCACGAACACGTCGTCGCCCACCAACTGGATGGCCGCCCCCAGCCGGTCGGTCATCGCCTTCCAGCCGTCCCAATCAAACTCCGCCATGCCGTCTTCAATCGACAGGATTGGATACCGCCCGCACCAGTTTGCCCAGTATTCGATCATCTCGTCCGACGACAGCTCGCGCTTGTCGGACTTCTTAAAGACGTACTTCTTCTTCTCGCGGTCATAGAACTCGCTCGCCGCCGGATCCAGCGAAATCGAAATCTGTTCGCCCGGCTTATAGCCCGCCTTCACGATCGCTTCCAGGATCACGTCCACCGCTTCATCGTTCGACTTCAGGTTCGGCGCGAATCCGCCCTCGTCGCCAACCGCGGTCGAATAGCCCTTGCCCTTCAACACCGGCTTCAGATTGTGGAACACCTCGGCGCCCATCCGGATCGCTTCCGAGAAGCACGCCGCGCCGTGCGGAGAAATCATGAACTCCTGGAAGTCCACGCTGTTGTCCGCATGTGCGCCGCCGTTGATGATGTTCATGTTCGGCACCGGCAACACCCGCGCGTTCACCCCGCCCAGGTAGCGGTACAGCGGCAGGCCAAACGCATCGGCCGCCGCGCGCGCCGACGCCATCGACACCGCCAGAATCGCGTTCGCGCCCAGCCGGCCCTTGTTCGGCGTGCCGTCCAACTCGATCATCTTGCCGTCGATGACCCGCTGTTGGGCCGCATCCATGCCCAGCAGCGCCGGCAGGATCTCGTCCGAAATGTTGCTTACCGCCTTCCGGACGCCCTTGCCCAGATAACGGGCCTTGTCGCCATCGCGAAGCTCAACCGCTTCGTTCTCGCCCGTCGAGGCGCCCGACGGAACCGCCGCGCGGCCCATCGATCCATTGCTCAGGTAAACGTCGGCTTCAACCGTGGGATTTCCGCGGGAATCCAGAATCTCGCGCGATACGATGTCAACAATCTCAGTCATGAGTGCTTGCTCCGGGGGGGGGGATTTTCATCTTCAGCAGATGGCCAAGTCTTATTCTACACCGCCCGCCCGGCGGTCCATCGACGCCCTCAACAGCCGCTCCCCCATCGCCCGGATCTCCCCGCCCCGGTGCAGCATCTTCCGCCACCTCTCCGGAATCGCATCCTCGCCGTAATGCGCCCCGGCCAACTGCCCGTAGATCGCCCCGGTCGTGTCGGCGTCGTCTCCCAGGTTCACCGCCTTCAGGACCCCATCCTCAAACGTCGGGCTATGAAAAAACGCCCACAACGCCGCCTCCATCGACCGCACCACAAACCCGCTCCCCTTGATATGCGGCGGGCTCCGGCGCCTGAACGACCCCATTGCCACCTCCTCCACTTCCTTGTGCAGCGGTTGACGTTCCCACACACGCGCCGCCGGCGAGAACTTCGGCGAACAGATCTCCTCCTTGCTGAACCCCGCCAACGCCCCCACCAGCAGCGCCCCCATATACCGGCAGCAATCCACGCACGCTCGGGCTCCGTGCGTTGTCCGCGAACTCTCGCCCGCCATCCTGATCGCCTCATCCACATCCGCCTGGTAATACAGAACCACCGGAGCCAGCCTCATCAGCGACCCGTTCCCCGCCGTGCTGGGCTCTCTCGACCCGCTCATCGCTTCACCCGTCTCCACAAACCTGGCCAACGCCCCTGCCGTCGTCGCCCCAATGTCGAAACAGCGCCCCGTCGACGACCAATGTCCTTCTTTCCACCATCTGACATACCGCTGCATCTGATCCGCCGCGTCGAACCCGCCTCGCTCCACAAGGCTCTCCGCCAGGCACATCGCCATCGACGTGTCGTCGGTCCAATACCCCGCCGGCAGTTGGAATGGTCCACCTCCCCGGATCTCAAAGATCGGCTCAAAACTCCCAGGGCTGGAAAACTCCAGCGTCGTGCCAAGCGCGTCTCCGCACGCAAGGCCCAGCAATGCGCCGGTATACCGGCTTTCAAGTTCCACGTACCCAACTCTTATACTAATCTTCCCGTAAGTAAGTGCAATTCTTGACGCCTCGCCACCTGCGGCAT
>CAZLDN010000268.1:0-3402 GCA_964558355.1 uncultured Candidatus Solibacter sp. | reverse complement strand
CGGCAACCCCGCCCCTCCTTTGCTCGCCGGCCGCTCGCCCATCCCGCCCGCAACCGCCAACTGGGACGACGCTCCCTGGACATCCGTGCCCGCCTGGACGCTTCCCCGGAATGAACCCGGTGGTCCGGCACCCAAGCACCGCACCGAAGTCAAGGCCATCCACGATGGCGAGACACTGGCAATCCTGGTTCGCGCCGAAGAGCCGGACGCCCTTGTCGCCAGCGTGAAGGAGCCTGACGGCCGGGTGGAGCGCGACGAAAGCTTCCACGTCTATCTGGCGGTATCAGGCTCGTCCTACGCGCAGATCTCCGTCAACGCATCGGGCTATCTCCTCGATGCAGCCGGCAAGACTGGCGGACCGCGCATCTCCCGCCCGCGCTCCGATTGGCAGAGTGGCGCGAAGGTCACCGTTCGCCACGGCTCAGGCTTCTGGACCGCCCGCCTGGACATTCCCCTGGAAGGCGTTCTGAACATTCTCGGGGAGCCGAAGACCCAGACCGATCTGCGCGTCCTGTTTACGCGCGTTCGACCTGGCCGTCGCGGAGAGCTTTCCGAGACCAGCGCGCTACCGGCGATGTACGGCCAAACAATGCTGGCCCCCATCCGCTATCAGCGTCTAAAATTGGCCGCCTCCGCCCCCAACTTGCTGCCGCAGGTGGCTCCGCCGCCAACTACGCCCGCTCTCAACACACAGGTATGGAGCGCCGCGGAACGTCAGAGCCGCAAGCCGGCCGGCATGGTCGAAGCCAACCTCCGTGCCCGCGCGATCGCCGCTCTTGAATCCGAGGCCAAGTCCTGGTCCACAGTCCAGACCCGGCAGCAATGGGAACAATTTCGAGGCGTCCGAATCGACGCACTTCGCCGTTTTCTTGGCGAGTTTCCCGACCGTGCCCCTCTGAACACCAAGGTCGGCAAGGAATACCAAGGCTCCGGTTACCGTAGGCTCGACATCGTGTATCAGAGCCGGCCTGGCCTTTGGATCGCTGCGAACCTCTATCTGCCGGAGAGCCCGCGCGGACGAATCCCGGCTTTCGTTATCGTCCCCAGCCATCACCGTCCGCGGACTCAGATGGAATTGCAGGACATGGGTATCCTGTGGGCTCGCGCCGGCTGCGCGGTGCTCGTCGCCGACAATCTCGGCCATGGGGAACGCATTCAGACTTACCCCTGGAATCGTGAAGGCTACCACGCCCGCTACACCCTTGGCCTGCAGCTTTACGCGGCTGGCGAGAGCCTCATCAAGTGGATGGTCTGGGACATCATGCGCTCCGTCGACTTACTGCTCTCCCGCAGCGAGGTGGACCCGGCCAGGATCGTTCTACTCGGCGCAGTCGCAGGCGGCGGTGATCCCGCCGCTGTCGCCGCTGCCGTCGATTCGCGGATTGCCGCCGTCGCCCCGTTCAATTACGGCGAAGCCACACCCGAGGATGGCGGCCGCGCCGGTTGGCCGGCGGGCCTTGCCGATCCCGGCTGGGGCAGTTGGGAGACGACGCGCAATCTGCCGCGCAGTATCGCCGACCAATACATGCCGTGGCTTGTCTGCGCCTCGGTTGCGCCACGCCGTTTGATCTCATCCTTCGAGATGGGCTGGGATGTGGAGAAGCAACCCGTCTGGCAACGCTATCGCAAGGTTTTCGGCCTCTACAACGCACTCGACAATCTCGAGGAGGCGCATGGCTTCGGAGGCTTCCCCGGACCCGGCGAGTGCACCAACATCGGACCTTCCCAGCGTAAGACGCTTTATCCCGAGTTGGAACGCTGGTTCGCCATCCCCGCTCCGGCCCAGGAACCGGATGATCGCCGCCCCGAATCTGAACTGCTCTCCTACGATCCGCAACTGGCGCTGATGGCCCCCAGCCGCCCCGTGCATGAACTCGCTCAGGAGATCTCGCGACCCCGCCTGGAAAAAGCTCGTGCCGCGCTCTCGGCTCTGGACGCATCCGGGCGCGTAAACTGGCTTCGCCGTGAATGGACGCGCCGTCTGGGAGACATGGAACCCAAGCATGCTCCGAACGTCGCCATGCACGCCCCGCGCACGCTCAGCGGAGCGACCGTTGAAGCGCTCACCGTTGAGAGTGAACCGGGTATCGCAGTGCCCGTCCTCCTTCTCAAACCCGGCACGGCAACGGGCCGCCGCGGAGTCGTGATCGCGCTCTCGCATGCCGGCAAGGAAGGCATGTGGCGCAACCATCACGCCGAATTGATGAGACTCGTCCACCAGGGTCTTTCCGTCTGTCTTCCCGACGTGCGCGGCATCGGCGAAACTTCGCCCGACCTCCGGCGGGGTCCTTCCGCCACCGAGGCCTCGCAAGGAGGCACGGAACTCATGCTTGGCAGCAGCCTGCTTGGCCGACGTGTCAAGGATCTTCGCACTGTGATGGCCTACCTCCGCACTCGCACGGACATCGACTCTTCGCGTATCGCAATCTGGGGCGACTCAGAAGCTTCGCTCAACCCCGAGCGTCTGCTTCTGGATGAATCCCCTGGTTGGCAAATCGGTCCCGATGTGCAGGAAGAAGCCGACCCCCTGGGCGGCCTGCTGGCGTTGTTCACCGCGCTCTATGAGCCTGAGGTGAAGGCGATCGCGACCAGGCGCGGCCTGGCCTCCTTTGAGTCGATCCTTGCCGGAACCTTCGCCTATCTGCCAGGTCATGTGATTGTCCCGGACATGCTCTCGGCCGGAGATCTGAACGACATTGCCGCGGCGCTTTCCGCGACCATGTGGATCGAGTCTCCCATCGACGCCAGGAACCGCGCGCTGACCGAAGAGTTGATTGGATCGCAGTTCGCGGCTCTTAAGATCTCCGCGGGCGGCCGCGTCCACATCTCACGACGATCCACCACGCCAAATGCGCTCGCGGACTGGCTTGTGGCCCAGTTGCGAACTGCTCACTGAACTGTGGCCCACTTGACGATTTCTTGGCAGGTTTTGGCGAAGCGACCCGCTCACTTCGACGCGCGGACTCGATTGTGCCTGTCGCAAATCTCATCTGCGGCCGGATGCGGCCGACTCATGCAGATCGCAGGCGGCACGCGCGCAGTCCTCGAACTCAGACGCTTCTGGTGGAGTTGTTCGAACAGGGATACGGGCGATCCGAGCTGGCTACTCTGGGGCAACTCGGCTTCTGATGCCGGGAATTGAACACACTTTGAGCGCGGGTCCACAATCCACGCCGCGTGATGTAAGTTCAGGCGGCACGCCGTTCGTACCGGTGATGCAGCCCACCGACTTGCGGGATGGCAGCAATCCGGCCAAGCGCCGGCGCCTCGACGGGTCGTGATTCCGGCGCATCTTTGGCCAGCGAAAGGTGAGTCCTCGACTCGTGGTAGTAAGCCACGAACGATTGCATCTGCCGGTACAGCGAGGCTTCGTTGAAGACGATCACGTGATCCAGGCACTCG
>CAZLDN010000267.1:0-3452 GCA_964558355.1 uncultured Candidatus Solibacter sp. | reverse complement strand
GCAGGAGATCATGTCCGTAACCGGCTGGATGGCGCATTCGGTGCGCGGCTTCATCGCTGGCAGCCTCAAGAAAGCGGGCATCACCGTCGAGTCCTTCAAGCACGAGGCCGGCGCCCGCTCCTACCGCGTCGGCTGACCGCAGCCGCTCCCCAACGCCGCCTGGAAACGGGCGGCTTTTTTCTTCTGCCGGCGATGCAGACTGGTTCATGCCGCCACCGCGAGCCGGCCCGAATGTTGGAGGATGCTTCACAATGTCTCCGGCCCGGATGTTGGAGGATGCTTCATGCCGCCACCGCGACCCGCTCCGCCGCAACGTCCGCGAACGTCCGGCCATCCACCTCGAGCGTCGCAGCCTTCCCGCTGAACTCCTCGTACCGCCTCACGATGACGTCGCAGTACTTCGGCTCCAGTTCCAGCAGCCGCGCCTGCCGGCCGTGGATCTCGCAAGCGATCAGCGTCGAGCCAGACCCGCCGAATGGGTCCATGACCGTATCCCGGCTCTTCGATGAGTTCACGACGGCGCGGCCGACCAACTCCACAGGCTTCATCGTCGGGTGGAGGTCGTTGACGTGCGGCTTCTTCACGAACCAGATGTCTGCTTGGTTCCGGTCCCCACACCAGAAGTGCTTCGAGCCTTCCTTCCAGCCGTAGAGGATCGGCTCGTACTGCCGCTGGTAGTCCGACCGGCCCATCGTGAACGAACTCTTCGCCCAGATGACGAACGTGGACCAGTGCCCGCCCTCCTCGCGAAATACGCGCTGCAACGTGTGGATCTCAGACGAGGACATGCAGACGTAGATCGCGCCCTTGGTGACGGTCAGCATGTTCACACAGGCGTCGCGCAGAAACTGCTCGAAGTCAGATCCGAGATTGTCGTTGGCGATCGTGCGGTTTGTGCCTCGGAGCTTGTCCTTCATCGTCGCGCCGTAGTTCACATTGTACGGAGGGTCGGTGAAGGTCATATCAGCCAGGCCGCCGGCCAGGACCTGCTCGACAGCCTCGCGCTTTGTCGAGTCGCCGCACAGCAAGCGGTGGTTGCCCATCACCCACAGGTCTCCGGGCGCAGACACCACATCAACCTGCGTCTCCGGAACGGCATCTTCATCCGTCTTGCCTTTGACGGTCTGTTCGTCGCCGGCCAGGATCACCTCAAGTTCCTCGTCGGTGAAGCCAACCAAATCGAGGTCGAACGCGTCTTCCTTCAGCGACTCGAGTTCGACGCGCAGCATCTCGTCGTCCCACCCCGCGTTCAACGCCAACTTGTTGTCGGCGATGATCAGCGCACGACGCTGCGTCTCGGAGAGGTGGTCCAGGACAATGACCGGCACCTCGCTCATCTTCAACTTGCGGGCGGCCAGCAGGCGGGCGTGCCCGGCGATGATCACGCCATCGGCGCCCACAAGAATCGGATTTGTCCAGCCAAACTCCACGATGCTGGCGGCGACTTGGGCGATTTGCTCGTCGCTATGCGTCCGCGCATTCCTTATGTACGGGATCAGGCGGTCGATCTGCCACTGCTCGATTTGGAGGACGATCTTCAAGAGGCCTTCCTTATCTCATCCGGATCGACACCGCGCGCCGCCGCCACATCAGCGAACGACTCGGCGGTCGCCTCGAGCGTCGGCGTGTCGCCGGACAGGTTCATCATGCGCCTCAGAATCACGTCACAATACCCGGGCGAAATCTCGCAACCGTAGCCTTTCCGGTCAAGCAAGTGCGCCGCGGCCATTGTCGTGCCACTGCCCATGAACGGGTCGAACACCACGTCGCCGGCGTCTGAAAATGCCTTGATGAAGAACTCCACCAGCGCGCGCGGAAAAGGGGCGGAGTGCGATCCCTGACTCGACTCGCTCTTAACCTCAATCACGTTGCTCGGCCGAGCCAGACCACTATGCCGACCCGCACCGTCCTCTGCTCCTGGTTGCCCGGCAGCATGCCCGCGCGGTCCAGTGCCAAGCAGCCCACTCCCCGAAGTTGACTTCGGGTTGTCCGGCGAGTAGTCGAAGCAATCGTCTGAGGCGTGGCTCACAGCCTCCGCACAGAACTTGATCGCGGGTTGCCTGCAGAAGTGGAACACCGGTTCCCAGGCGTTCTTGAAGCGGTTCGGCCAACCGCCAGGCACACCGTTATCTGTCTTGCGCCAGCAGAACTGATCCACAAACCGCCAGCCCCACTGGCGCCGGTGGGCAATGACCAGATCCATCACGTACAGGTCCCGCTCCCCTTCGTCTGCGTGTTCCTTGATGTTCAGGAAAAAGGAACCGTCCGGTGCCAGCACCGACCTGACGCCGGCGGCCACCGCCCGAAACCACTCCACATACTCGTCAGGAGGCACAGGCTTGAAGCCGCTCGATGTGTCGTACTCGCGCTGCGCCGCGTACGGCGGCGACGTAATCGCCACATGGGCCAGGGAATCGCCAAACAGGGCGCGAATCGTATTCCCATCGCGGCAGTCGCCGCAGATCAAGCGGTGCGGCCCGATCAACCACACGTCACCAGGCACCGTAACCGGCTGTGCAGGAGGTTCGGGAACCGCCCCTTCCGCCGCAGCCGCATCTTCGGTCGCAGTTGCTGCGGCGCCCTCGAGCAACTCGCGCAATTCCTCGTCGGAGAACCCTACCACCGCCAGGTCGAACCCATCAGCCTCGAGCGACGACATCTCCTCGCGCAGCATCGCCTCGTCCCATCCGGCATTCAGCGCGAGTTTGTTGTCCGCCAGGATGTACGCCCGCCGTTGAGTTGCGCTGAGATGATCGAGCACGATCACCGGCACCTCAGCCAACCCGAGCTTGCGCGCCGCCAGCAGCCGCCCGTGGCCCGCCACGATCCCATCTGTGGAATCGACGAGAACCGGATTGGTGAAGCCAAACTCGACGATGGACGCCGCGATCTGAGCCACCTGCTCTGCGGAGTGTGTCCTGGCGTTCCTCGAGTAAGGGACCAGCCGGTCAAGCGGCCAGAGTTCAATGCGCCGCGCCATCGCCGGAATGGTTGTTCCCACGCCCATGCTAATGGAAACCCTCAGTCACCGGTGGGTGACCACCGACCACCGACCACCAATTATTTCTTGTGTCGGTAGCGCATTTATGCAAAGAATCAACCCGCCGCCGAAAGTCGCCAGGGAGGACCCAGGATTCGCCCCGGCAGCGCCCGTTTGGCCCCGTCGGCCCCCGTTCGCGCACGGGTGGCCCGTGTCGCGCCGTTTGGCACCGGGTTGGCTGGTTGGGCCACCCGCCGTTTCGGGCGCGCCGTGGCCGCCACAAAACGCGCCCCGCATCCGGGCGATATGCCGCGCACCGATCTGCCGTCGATCCTCCATGCGACCAGACAATCCTTGAGCACTTGGAGGAAGACACCGCGCGTGTTCACAGGCGTGCCGTCGTTGTCTCGCCCATCCACTCGGCGAAGCTTCCAGCAATGCAATCCGCTGTCGAGCGCTTCGCGGAAGCTGT
>CAZLDN010000266.1:0-3469 GCA_964558355.1 uncultured Candidatus Solibacter sp. | reverse complement strand
TGCCGCAGGTGGCGAGGCGTCAAGAATTGCACTTACTTACGGGAAGATTAGTAGTTCAGGCCTCACCTTGAAGTCATCCTGAACGTAGCCGAAGTAGTACCACTTGCGGGTGCCGAGAACGTCATTTCCGCCGCCGACGGCGACACGGTCCACTTTATTCGCCAGCAAATCGGGGCGACTTGCGTAGGTGACGGTAATGGCATCGAAGGCGGGATCCGCCACATTGACGTGGGCGCGGCGGACCTCACCTCCGATTTTGAGGGTGTGGCTGCCTCCGGTGACGACGAGGTTGTCGATGATTGAGTATGACGTGCCGGTTTCGACCGACATGTTCGAGTTGTTCAGCGTTGTGAAGCCAGCCACCGCGATCGATTCGGTGAACGGCGAGAAGTTGTATCGGTTGAGCGCCGACCGGTTGAATCCAGCCTTGGTTTCATTTACTACCCTGGGCGAGAAAACGCGCTGGAACTGGACAACCATGTTGGACGGGCGGAAGTAGCTATCCTGGCGGTCGCCGGCGACGATGGTCCGGGGCGCGAAGATGGTGCCGTCGTCGATGTTGTAGCGGGCGAAAAAGGTGTTGTTGTCGTTGAAGCGATGGTCGACGCGGAGCGTTCCGGCATCTTCACGCCAAGACTGACTGACGTTGCCGGCGGCCCGGTCGACATCGGCATTTGTGGTCGTCTCGTTGCCAACCGGATAAGCGTTCACAATTTTCTGGGCGGAGGCGTTCGTCGCACGGGCGCGAAAGGCCGCGCTCGGCACGTCGTTGCGGAACGTCTGGCTCACCCGCTGGCGAAGACCTTCGTAGTTGGCGAAGAAGAAGGTGCGATTTTTCACGATGGGACCACCGAAGTTGCCCCCGAACTGGTTCAATCGGAACGGTTGTCTCGTCTTATCGAACGGGTTGCGGGCGTCCATCTTGTCGTTCCGGAAGAACTCGAACAGGCTCCCGTGAAATTCGTTCGAGCCCGATTTTGAGACGATGTTGATCTGTCCACCCGCGCCGCTGCCGGACTCGGCGGAGTAGAGCGTCGAGTTCACGCGGAATTCGGCGATCGAGTCCGTGCTGATGACCAGACGGAGCGCCGCCTCCTGGCGCGGGTCTTTCACGCCGGTGGCATCCAGTCCGTCGAAGGTCCAGTTGTTGTCATCCCTGGCGCGGCCGACAAAACGGATCGACTGTTGGTTGCCCTCGCCAGTATTGATGGCCCCAGGGGCGAGAGCCATGAGGCTGGCCCAGTGGCGGCCATTCAGGGGCATCTCACGCATCTGCTGGCCCCCGATCACGGTTCCAACCACCGCCGACGAACTTTCCATCGGCGCCAGGACGCTCTCCACTGTCACACTCGTCTGGAGGGTACTTAACTCCATGGAGATATCGAGCGTCCGGTTATCGCCGACGCCCAGACGCAAGTCCTTCATCGTGACCGTGCGTAAACCGGTGTGGGTCACGGTGACCGTATAGACGCCAATCGGCAAGAGGGAAAAGGAATAAGTCCCATTCGCCCCCGTTTGAACGGTCCGCCGGAGACCGGTCCCCTGCGAAACCACTTCAAGCGCGGCGCCGGGAATCGTCGCTCCAGTGCTATCCGTGACGGAGCCTGACAAGCTCGCCTGGTCGATCTGCGCCAAACCCGGCATTGTGAGTAGCGCGAGAACCCCGATGGCGGCCACGAGAACCCTAATAAAGCACATCATTACCGTTACCTCCAACTAACACCTGAAGGGGTGAATTCAACTGCTGTGGTAAAGTACCGCCAAAGATCGGCCGCCGCAAGAAGGTTACGGTTGATTACCGGGATGTTGTATCTCAGGGGAGGTTGCAATACAATCGAGACGCGTCGCACATTGCTGTTCCGGGTACGCGGCGCGGGATCTGCCCTGTGCATGTGGAGCCAGTTCTGAGTTCGCCGCCGGCCCTCTCCCGGAAAGAGACCGAGGAGGAACTCCATCATCTCTTGAGCGTCGGGTTGGTCCGCGAGCGGACTCAGCTCCATGCATTGCTTTCCTATCTTGTAAGTAAGGCCCTCGACCCTCCTGAGTTCCTGAAGGAGTATACGATCGGCGTCGAGGCTCTCGGCAAGCCGGATGATTACGATCCACGAATCGATCCTAGTGTGCGGGTTGAGATCTCCAAGCTGCGCAAGCGGCTCCGGGACTACTACATGGAGAGCGGCGCCACCCGGCCGATTCGTCTGGAGATCCCGCATGGCTCCTACTTGCCGGTTCTCAAGGTGACGGTTCCTGCCGCTAGCGTGGAGCATGGCGGCCGGCGGGGGTGGCATTGGCCGTGGCTGGCGGCGGCCGGACTGCTGCTTGCGGCCGCGGTCCTTGTGCCGGCCTGGCGGCTCAGAACCAATCGCTTCACCCCGGCGTTGGAGGCATTCTGGCAACCTCACATCGAAGGGAAGATCCCGACCCTTCTCGTCTGCGGAGCACCGCTGTTCCTGAAGGTCCAGGGAGGATTCTACCGGGACACGAATGTGAACCGCCCGGAAGACGCTGCTGGAAGCACGAAGGTCCAAAGGATCATCGAGGCGCTCAAGCCAGACGAAGTCCGGCCGGTCTTCACGTTCGTCGGCATGGGGGAGGCCCACGGGGTCTTTGAGGTCACCCGATTGTTGGCTTCTCGCGGGGTAGCCCTGACCCTGCGGCGGTCTAATGAGGTCAGTTGGGAGGACCTCAAGGGAAGACACGTGATCTTCTTCGGAGGCAGAAAGTACAACCCGCAGATCCCACTGCTCCCCTATGAGCCAAAGTTCGAAGCCGCCAACCGGCGGATCTTGAATACGGAGCCGGTTAACGGCGAACCGTCGGAGTATCGGACCGCCAGCATCACTCCCTATGGAGAGATCACCGCCGAGTATGCGTTGATCTCGGTGTACCCCGGAATTACTCCTAACACCCGATTGCTCACTCTGGACTGCTCTTCCACCGAGGGAACGCTGGCCGCGGCTGAGTTTCTCACACGGGAGGACATGCTCCGGCAGTTGGTCTCACGCGGAATCCCCCTCAAACCCGAGCGGGGCAAGTTTCGGGCTTTCCAGGTGGTAATTGGAGCCAAGTACAACAAGGGTGTCGTTGTCGGCCTCTCCTACGTGACGCACCGGGTGTTGGAGGCCTCCGGGGCGTGGCGGCATTGACGATTCGTTGAGTACCAAAAACAGGACGGCTTGTCATGACGGGCATTGAGCCGCACTCGGTGGGCACTCAGTGGGCGAACGGGCCACTCTCGAAAGTCCTCCGTAACCCGTTGATTCCACGTTGAAGTGATCCGAGAGCAACGCAAAGAACAACAGTCGCCGTCAGCGCCGGAGATGACTTTCATCCCTTGCGGTGCGCCAGCGGCTCATGACAACAGCCTGACCCGTCCCAGCCGTGTTTTCGTCGCAATCTCGGCCTGCGATCATCCCTTCGCCATCCATCATACTGCCGTTTGAAGGGCTGCGACCGCAAGATCTGGTGG
>CAZLDN010000265.1:0-3507 GCA_964558355.1 uncultured Candidatus Solibacter sp. | reverse complement strand
CGTCAGGATCTCGGGCATCTCGTCGCCGCGCTGCGGCGTGAACATCGAAAACCAGACCTTCTCCACGGCATCGACGCCGCTCCAAAACTGAATGAACTCCTCCAGGTATCCTGGCCGCTTCATCATCTGGCCCGTGATCGTGCAGTGGACTGTCACCCGCTGGTTGGCGATGTTCTTGAGAATCCGTTCGTAGGTCGCCGGCTTGCGCCGCGCGTCGTGTTCGGGCCGCAGCCCGTCCACCGATACCGAGAGCGTAAACCCGTTGTACGTCTTCCAGACATCCGGCATCTCCCGGAACGCGCTGGTCACCAGTTGGACATGGATGCCCCGGGCCAGCAACTGCGGCAGGACTTGCTCGACCTCGCGGTACCGCACCAGCGGATCGCCGCCGACCAGGGAAAGGTGCAGCGGCCTGTGCTCATCGGCCAGTTTGAGGATTCGCCGGACCAGTTCGTCACCCTTGAAGTCGCCCAACTGCCGCAGATTGACGCCCGTGCCCAGATGCTGGTCCTCATAGGCGTAACATCCCGGACACCGCAGCGGGCATTCCTTGGTGATTTCGATGGACAGGGTAGGTTTCTGGCCCTTGAGGATCATCCCCCAGGCCCGCATGATATCGCCCGCCTGCATTCACACCTCTTTCGTCAAGATTAGGACCTACACTCATATTTTAGACGCAGTCCACCGCCGATTGATGTCAACATTTTCATATTCGCCCAGTAGGGCAGGCTTCAGCCTGCGAAGGGCTTCAGCCCGCGCGTGGTGCTGCGGCAGCCCCCTTCCATCTCACCCTCGACAGCCCGCAAATTCTCTGAGAGCCCAGGGCCCCCGCCCCCACTAATCCCATGGTGGACGATCCACTCGAGATCCTGGAACTCAGGCGCGCCATTGCGGGGGCGACGGCTGCCGAGGTTCGGGGGATCATCGAGGATCGTTTGCCGCGTGTCGCTCCGCCGGCCTCCGGCCCGGAGTTCGACGCCTGGACATGGTCGCTCTATGACCTCGGTTTGGCGGCCGAGACCATTCCCGACCCTGCCGCGGCGCTCGGCCTCTACGCCCGGTCGGTCGGGTACAACAGGACGTCGGAACTTTTGTGCTCAGCCGCATTTGTTCGGTCAGGCCTTTGTTTAGAACAACTTGGCCGTTGGATGGAGGCCAAAACCCGCTACGAAGAGGCCCTGCCAGGTTCGTTTGGTTGGCCTCAAAACCGGGCGATCCTCCTCTGGCGGCTCGGCCGGCTGCAACATGCCGCCGAAGAGCCTGAACTGGCCATAAGTTCGTTTGGTCAGCTCCTGGGCCTACTGCCCCAGGAGGGCATCTCCCCCCAGGAGGTCACCCTCGAATGGGCCGCCTGCCTCGAACAGACCGGCCGCGTCCAGCCGGCCATCGACCAACTTCAAGCCCTCTCCAGGCAACCCCACCCTCTCGCGGTCGAAGCCTTGGTGCGCCTGTCTTCGATCCTTCTTCGTCTGGGAGAAAGAGGTAGCGCCTGTCAGGTCCTCGAACGGGTGATCAGCCATCCCATGGCCGACCGGGCAACCAGATCGGCCGCGAACCTCCGGATGGACCAGTTGCAGACACTTTAGCCTTTATTCCGGATCGAGAGGGTGGTAATGTTGAAACCGCCATGAACTGGACACGGTCGGTTTCCATCCTGCATTTCCTGGCCGCACCAGCCTATGCCGTCATGCTGTCGAACGACTCGAAGCTGGCCGCTGGAGCCGTCGCCGCCACCTTTCTCGGATCGGCGGTCCTGCTGTGGCTGGGGAACCGCTGGGTGGTCATCTATAGCGGCGTCCTGGCATTATTGTGCCTCGCATTCCTCTTCTTCCTCGCCTTGTCCGTTCACGCGCCCGAAGAGCACATCACCCCAACGGCCCTTGGAAGCGTGGCCTATCTGGCGCTGCATGCCGCCGCCGTCCTGGCCGAATGGGTCGGTGCTAAGGGCGGGCCTGAGATCACGGTAACGCCGGACTGAGCCGCTGCCGCCATCACACTAGTCCAGGACTAAAGCAACCTACGTAGGCGATTTCTCAGTCGATTTCCCAACTCTTTACGCCCTCCGTTCTCGCCGATAGAGAGACTGAGGAGGGCGTTTCAGCCTGCCGGTACAAATCTTTTGGGCTGCCGCGGCGCTACTGGCCGGCGGTGGGCAGGCCGAGGAACCTCATTGGCGGCGGTACGCGACGGATCATTTCGAGATGTGGACCCAGGCCGAACCGGGCGTGGCACGGCAGGCGGTCTTCCATCTTGAGGGGATCTGGATCCGGCTCCTCTCCGAGCGGTATCCGGGGTTGTGCGCTCCAGCCGGCCGTGTGAAGGTTCTAACGTTCTCCTCAGAGCGGGATTACGCCCGTTTTCGGGTCGATCCCGGCTCCCCCGCGTACTTCGTGGGCGGCTCTGGCGGCGGATACGTCGTTCTGGGCCGCCTAACGAAGGACTTCCCCGCCCTGCTCACCCACGAGCTGACCCATGCCTTCCTCCGCTCCGGCGGCGCCCGCTGGCCGTGGTGGATCGAGGAGGGTCTGGCCGGGAATCTGGCCCGCCCTTCCCGCGGGCGCGCCGATGGCGGCGGAGAGGCATACTTGAATCGGCACTGTTCTTCGCCGCCTGAACCAGGCAGGCGGGCTGAATGCTATGCGCGGGCTCGCAGCCATGTCGCCTGGATTCTCTCCGGCCCGGAACGCCAAAACAGGCTTAGACAATGGATGACAGAGGCACCGGGCGCCAGCCAGCCACTGGAAGCGCCGGCTGCGTTGTGGAACGAGGAGATCGTCGAACAGGACGCCACGGAATCGATTGCCGCTGTCCGGGCCGAACTTCTGGCCCGCCTTGGACGCATCGGCGAAGCGCTCGATACGTTGCAATCCGCGCCGCCCGGCCGCGCCGCACTGCGCTCGATCGGCCTCCACGCCATCGCCCGCGGCCGCGTCGAACAGGGGCTTCAATTGATGCGACAGGCGTATCAACTCGGTGACCGCGACCCGGCAATGCTGCGCGAACTCGCCTTTGCCGAACAATCCGCTCCCACGGGCCAGTTCTTCGAATACATGGAGGCGCTGCTTGCAGCCTCGCCCGCCGACGACGCATCGCGCTTGGTGCTGGCCTCGCATTACCTGTTTCGGGGCGATCGCGACGGCGCACGGCGTCACTTGTCGGCGATCCGTGAAGTGGCGCCCGCACAACGCGAATACTTCCGCAACGCCGCGCTGGCCGCCGGGTTGAACCTTCAAACGCCGGCTCCGCACACCGCCGACTGACACGGCTTCGGCGGGCGGCAAGACCGCGAACCCAAAGGTCAAGCTGGTCCGCGAGGACGCAAACGCCACCATGACGTTGAAGAGACCGCGCCATCCGGATGTGGTATACCCGTCATATGGCGACCACCCGCCGCGACTTCCTGCGCCTGTCCGCGACACTGACCGCCCTGCCTGCCGCCGCGCAGGCGCGGCGGCCTGGCGTTTGGCCTTTGACTAGATTTTCTCCCAAACATTTCCTCTTGCGCCT
>CAZLDN010000264.1:0-3514 GCA_964558355.1 uncultured Candidatus Solibacter sp. | reverse complement strand
CTTGTGTGAGAATCGCCCATTCCTTCAGGCTCATCTTGTATGAGACAAGACTAGCAGTTGACACCCCGCCCGCTGGTTGTGTATTCTGGGGAGGTTTGCGGAGTGCGTTCTTCCGCTCCTAGTTACCCTTCCCGCGGGTTGAAGTTCGATCAGGTGGGAAGCCGTCTGGGAGCCCGCCCCGAGGCCCCGGTGGACATTAGCGCTGCTGGCAGGGCATGGGCGAGTCCGAAGTGACCCTCTAATTTGGCTCTCTGGAGAGAAATCTCCCGCGGGGCTACAACAGAAGCGGGACCCTCCCGAGTATGGATTTTTCGTTCTGAAGTGACGCATCGGGCTGGCTCGTGTGCATTGGTGCATGGCCGGGTGCGGTGATGATCGACGCATCAAAAGACTGCCAACCAGAGGTTAGTGCGTGCCTACGTTCAATCAGCTAGTTCGCAAGGGGCGAAAGCCGACGGTCTATAAGACCGCCAGCCCTGCCCTGCAGAAATGTCCCCAGCGGCGCGGTGTTTGCACCCGCGTCTATACGACGACGCCCAAGAAGCCAAACTCGGCATTGCGGAAGGTGGCCCGTGTGCGGCTGACCAACGGCATTGAAGTGACGACCTACATTCCGGGCGTTGGGCACAACCTGCAGGAGCACTCGATTGTGCTCATCCGCGGGGGCCGCGTGAAGGATTTGCCGGGCGTACGATATCACATTGTGCGCGGCACGCTGGATGCGGCAGGCGTCTCCGGCCGTATGCAGTCTCGTTCGAAGTATGGCGCCAAGCGTCCGAAGGCCGGCGCTCAGGTTAAGAAGAAGAAGTAAGGGAAGGGGAGTAGAGAAATGTCTCGACGCCGTGGGGCAGAATCCCGTGAAATCCAGCCGGATCCGGTTTACAGCTCGACTCTCGCCGCCAAGTTCATCAACTCAATGATGTGGGAAGGCAAGAAGACTATCGCTCAGGGCATCTTTTATGGTGCGTTGGAGGCGATGCAGGAAAAGGCGCAGGACGATCCGCTGAAGTTGTTCAAGAAAGCGGTGGAGAACTGCAAGCCGCTGCTGGAAGTGAAGACGCGCCGCGTGGGCGGCGCCAACTACCAGGTTCCGATCGAAGTGCCGCAGAACCGGCGCACCTCGCTCGCCATCCGCTGGATCCTGAATGGAGCCCGCGCCCGCGCCGAGCGCGGCATGGCCGGGAAGCTGGCCGGGGAACTGCTGGACGCCGCCAATATGCGCGGCGCCTCGATCAAGAAAAAGGACGACGTCCATCGCATGGCTGAGGCCAACAAGGCCTTTGCTCATTTCCGCTGGTAGACCGAAGGCAACAGGAGAGTTTCAACGCAGCCGCGCTTGACATAGAATATGCCCCGGACCATCGCACTCGAGAAGATGAGGAATATCGGCATCATGGCCCACATTGATGCCGGTAAGACCACCACGACCGAGCGCATCCTTTACTACACCGGCCGAAGCTACAAGCTCGGCGAAGTCCACGATGGCACGGCCACGATGGACTACATGGTGCAGGAACAGGAGCGTGGCATCACGATTACGTCGGCTGCGACGACCTGCTCCTGGCGCGACTACCAGATCAACATTATCGATACGCCGGGTCACGTTGACTTCACGGCTGAGGTTGAGCGGTCGCTGAGGGTCCTCGATGGCGCGGTGGCGGTGTTTGACGCCGTTGCCGGCGTACAGCCGCAGTCGGAGACGGTGTGGCGGCAGGCCGACAAGTACACGGTCCCGAGAGTTTGCTTCATCAACAAGATGGACCGGATGGGCGCGGATTTCTTCCATGCTCTCGACACCATCGTTCAGAAGTTGCAGGCCAACCCCGTGGCGATTCAGATCCCCGTGGGAGCCGAGGATCAGTTCATTGGCGTCGTCGATCTGGTCACGATGAAAGCCCGGATCTGGCAGGAAGAGACGCTGGGCGCGGCTTACGACGACGTTGAGATCCCGGCCGACCTGGTCGAGAAAGCCAAGGAGTACAGGGAAAAGATGGTGGAAGCGGCCGCCGAGTGCGACGACCACCTGATGGAGAAGTACCTTGGCGGCGAAGAGCTGACCGAAGCCGAGATCATCCTGGGCCTGAGAAAAGGCACTATCGCGCAGAAGATTTTCCCGGTATTCTGCGGATCGGCGTTCAAAAACAAGGGTGTCCAGAACATGCTGGATGCCGTGGTTGACCTGCTCCCGAGCCCGCTGGAGGTTCCTCCGGTTCAAGGCCTCTCGATTGACGACCCCGACCAGGTGGTGGTCAGGCACTCGGACGATAAAGAGCCGTTCTCGGCGCTGGTCTTTAAGATCATCACCGACCCGTTTGTCGGCCAATTGGTCTTCATCCGGGTGTACTCCGGCAAGCTCAACGCCGGCGACACGATCCTGAATGTGGCCAAGTCGCGTGAAGAGCGCGTGGGCCGCCTGGTGAAGATGCACGCCAATAAGCGTGAGGAGATCACCGAACTCTACGCCGGCGACATCGCCGCCGTGGTGGGCCTGAAGACAGTCGGCACGGGCGACACGATTTGCGACCGGAACAAGCCGGTCCTGCTTGAGTCCATCATATTCCCTGAACCCGTGATTCAGTTGGCCATCGAGCCGAAAACGAAGACGGATCAGGAAAAGCTAGGCATGGCGATCGCCAAACTGGTGAACGAAGATCCGACCCTGAAGTTTTCGACCGACCAGGAGACGGGCCAGACCATCCTCGCCGGGATGGGCGAGTTGCACCTCGAGATCATCGTCGACCGGTTGCAGCGTGAGTTCAATGTCGGCGCCAACGTCGGCAAACCGCAGGTTGCCTACCGCGAGACGATCCGCAACGCGTCGCAAGGCGAGGGCCGGTTCATCCGGCAAACGGGCGGCCGCGGCCAGTACGGCCACGTCAAGATTCGAGTGGAACCGAACCCAGGCGAAGGCTACGTGTTCAAGAACGCCATCGTCGGCGGCGTGGTTCCGAAGGAGTACATTGGACCGGCCGAGAAGGGCATTGTTGAGGCGCTCGAAGGTGGCATTCTGGCTGGGTTCCCGATGGTGGACGTGAAGGTGGAGATCTACGACGGCAGTTACCACGATGTGGACTCCTCGGAAATCGCGTTCAAGATCGCCGGTTCGATGGCGATCAAGGATGCGGCTCGCAAGGCCAAACCGGTTTTGCTCGAGCCGGTGATGAGCGTTGAAGTCGTGGTGCCAGACGAGTACATGGGTTCGGTCAACGGCGACCTGATCAGCCGTCGTGGCCGGTTGGAAGGCATGGAGATGAAGGGCGGCACGCAGATCATCAAATCGATGGTGCCGCTGTCGGAGATGTTCGGATACGCAACCGAGTTGCGGTCGCGCACGCAAGGCCGCGGCAGCTTCACGATGCATTTCGCGCGGTACGAAGAGGCTCCGGTTTCGGTCGCCGAAGAGGTGATCGCCCGCATGAAGGGCCAGTAGGTTCGAGTTCTCTAGAGGAGACAGAAGAAATGGCGAAAGAGAAATTTGATCGCAGCAAGCCGCACGTCAACATTGGCACGATCG
>CAZLDN010000263.1:0-3578 GCA_964558355.1 uncultured Candidatus Solibacter sp. | reverse complement strand
GGGCCAGAAGCTCAAGACTTCCTCGGTGACGAAGGGAAAGCGGAAGTAATGCCGGTCGGACACCGCAGGAACCTCCCGCAACCCGCCCCCACGGGCAAATCGGTCGTTGTCCACGCCTCCAACATCGCCTTTTCCGACTCCAAGCAGCGGTTTTTCGCCCTCTGTGAGCGATTCCCCAAGCGTGAGGTCGTGATGAGCCTTGCGGACGACCTCGTCGGCTGGCCCGTGAAGAAACTGCGCGGCGGAAAAGTCCCATATGGCACCGTCATGATCCCAGACGACAACATGCGTAACATCTGGTGGGATCAGTGGCTCTCAGGCGAGGAAAAAGCCACCGAAAAGACCATTTCCATGATGCGCGCCCGTGTAGATGCGTACTTGGAGATGGAAAAGACTCTCGCCAAGCGCGGCGCCATCAACGTCGCCCGCCACTACCAGCAAAAAGCCCTCAAAAACGAACTCTCGACCAAGGAACAGGTCGTCTACAAGTACGCCCACGACGGCGCAGGCTTCCTTGAGTCATCGATGAACGACAAACAGCAGAACGTCGTTCAGATCGGCAAGCTCAACCTCAACGTCCCCCGTCCGGAGAAGAAACCCTCTGCGGTGCAGAAGAAACGTCAGGCACAAACGCTCAAAGAAGGTGTCGTTATCGGCGAATACCGGGAGCTGACCTAGTTTGGTCACGGCGGAGGCCACGTCCTTTACGCTGCGCGGCCCGCAGTGTGACGTGTTCTGGGACGAACGCCCCTTCATCTACTACAAGGGTGGCCGTGGTGTCGGCAAAACCGTCTCCGCCTGCTTTACCATCGCCGGCGCCATCGACAGGGGCGAGATTCTCCCCGGCGCCCGTATCCTCATCCTCGGCCCGACCTACAACCAGCTGTTTGACTCGACGATCAAGTCGTTCGACCGCTGGCTTGGCCCCGGCACCCCCGATGACCCCGGTATGGGCATCATCGTCCACAAAAAGGACGGCAACGCCCCCGAACGGACGCTGATCAACGGCGTCACCTGCTACTTCCGCAACGCCTCCAACCCCGAACAAACCAGAGGCCACGAAATCCAGTGGGCGTGGCTCGACGAGGCAGCCCAGCACCCAAAGAACATCATGGACTTCGTGGGCCCCACGCTCAGGCAGTTTGGGCCGAACGGCAAGTACAAGGTGCTGTTCACCTCCACTCCGCGCGGGCAAAACTGGCTCTACGACCGCTTCATCAACCCGAAGACCCGCAGAGCGGAAGAAACGCACGGCTTCTACCACATCACCACCGTCGAAGCCGAAAAGCTGGGCATCGCCCGCCCCGGCTACGTCGAGGCGATGGGCGCTGTCGAGGGCACAGCGTGGTACAGGCAGGAAGTGCTCGGCGAGGAAGTGGCATGGACGGGTAACGTCTTCCACTACGACCCCGACCGCGATTCTCCCTCACCGTTTGTCCGCCCCGAGACCTTCACAAGCGTGGTCGGCGGCATCGACATCGGCACCACCTCGCCCACCGCGATTGTGCTTGTCGGGCAGGATGCCCCCGGCAGGGTCTGGGTGTTCAAAGAGTATTACCAGCGCCGCGCCGACTTTCACGACTGGCTCAAGATCGTCGGCGAATGGACGAAGGAGTTTGGCGTCAAGAGCTGGCACATCGACTCCGCCGCCAACATGGAGTACCGGATGATGAAAGCCAACGGCTTTCGCGTCGTCAACTCGCTCAAGGCAAAAGATGCCGCAGGCACCGCCGTCAACTACCTCAACTCGCTCATGGCGCGGGGCATGTTCCGCGTCTCGCCCGAATGCCCCGCGCTCATCACCGAACTCAAAACCTACGAGCACAAAGAGCTGCAATCCGGTGACGAGGTGACGTTTCTCGACAAGGTGAAGCCCAACCAGGCCGACCACGCCATCGACGCGCTCCGCTACGCCACCGTCGGCCTGTCGAGCCAGCGCAACACGCAGAGCGCGGGCCAGTGGCTCACGCCCAGCTTCGGAGGCAGATAATGCGCCCAGATAGCAAGCAGATCATGCGCGACGCCACGAGGCTCAAGACCGAACGGTTCAAGGTGCGCGATACCCAACTCTCCCACCGCAAAAAGCTGCGGTTCCAGTTGCTGCAGCCCGAGGTTCCTGCAGGCTACGAATCGTCCGCCGAGGTCTACATGACCCCGCTGCCACAGGAGGAGGGCCGCGCCCTTGCCGCCCTCGTCTACGCCTTCCCGCAAATCTCCGTCCCCGCACCCGAACCCGAAGATCAGGCGCTGACAACGAAGCTCGAACGCTTCATCTCCGCTATGCACCTCGAACTCGAGGACGCCTACGGCCACCACTGGTGGAAGTCGCAGATGTCCCAAATCCACGAGGACATCGGCTGGATTTACGCAGGGATGAAGCGCAAGCCCTACGACGGATCTCCACAAGCACCAGACGGCGACGACCCGCTGGCGCTCGAGGTCTTTCAAGTCCGCAACCGCCGCTACAAGCGCGAAGCGGGCATCTCCGGAGCCTTCGACTATCGCCACGTCCCCACCGACACCGTGTACTGCGTCGGCGACGTAGGCAATCCCCTCGCCATCTTCGAGATCAAAGAAGTCGACGAGTACGAACTGATGCTGACGTACAACGTCAAGCGAAACAGCGAAGGCTCGTTTGACAAACTGCCGAAGGACGTGACCTCGCTTCCCTCTGGTGAGAGTCAGGACAACTACTGGTCAACGACGACGACGATGAAAACGATCAAGGTCGTCGAATACTGGGATCGCCAGTGGTGCACGATCGTCGCCGAAGGCGTCGAAGGCAGAGGCAGGAAGGGCGATCCTTCCGTCCTCGACGAGTGGGAACACAACTGGGGCAGAGTCCCCTACTTCGCCGCGCCAGCGTTTGAGAATGAGGTCAGGGACGAGGCGTTCAAGTTCGAGAGTCCTTTGAACGGCGTTTACAACGAAGCGCCCCACCTCAACCGCTTGCGGACGATGATGTCCAACGTCGCCTATCTCACCGGCTATCCAAGCTGGCAGATCACGACACGGCCCGACGGCGACCAGTTGCTCGACGACTCAGGCCAGCCGAAGACGCAGATCAAGTTCACGCCGGGATACATGTTTCAAGCCGCTCCGGGGCAAGAGGTACTACCTCTCCCCATGCAGACAGGCAGCGAACTTCAAGGCGAAGTCCTCGCCTCGGAAGCACGGATGCGCCAGTTCGCTCTTGCCGACATCGCCAAGGGAGTAAGCCCCGGAGCGGACACCGCTAACTCCGCCATCTCGCAACTTCGCAGATTGCAGAGATCCGCACTGGAACCGTTGAGTGAGAACCGCGCCATGCAGGCGAAGGCGATGTACCGCTTCTGGCTCGAACGGATCAGCGGTGTGGTGGGTGAGGGCATCGGCGAGACCGTGTACGTCTTTGACAAGCAAACCAACGGCAACGTCGAGTTGTCACCGCTGGACATCGTGACGATGAACATCCAGGTCAAGGTCGCTGCTGACACGGGTCAGGACATGCTGATCGAGGAGAAGCAGGCGTTTGAGTTGATGCAACTGGGCGGCATCACCGAGCAGGAGTTCCACGAACGCCGCGGCAAGGAGAACCC
>CAZLDN010000262.1:0-3636 GCA_964558355.1 uncultured Candidatus Solibacter sp. | reverse complement strand
AAAACGCGCTTCACTTAAAACACGCCCATACCAGCTATAAGGCCGTCCCAGATTCGGACAGAATCCGGGCGTGCGATCATTCGCTATTCGGACGCGGGCTGGGCAGCGGCTATCGGGACGGTTGACGACGAGCGCCGCAGAGCCGGCCCGGAGGATTTCAGAAAGCCATGTCGCTTATTCCCGAGCCGCGGCCATGACCTCGTAGCGCGGACCTCCAGGTCTGCCGTGCCGGCTTTCGTGCCGGCATGTCTTCGGAACGAGGGACAAGCTGTCCCGGATTTGAAACCGGGAGGGTGGCACCGACGGACTCGCCGCCGTTCACTAGAAATGCCCGGGCGCGGGAGGCCTGCCGCCCGGCCAGTATCATTTTCACCCTGGCGGGATTGCGTCACGTGGGCGGGAGTGGCAACATTGGAGGTATGCCTCCGATCCAGCGAGCCGTAACGGGAATAGTGCTGGCCAGTCTATTCCTGGCCGGGCAGACGCTGGGCCCGGCGGGCAGCGTTCAGGGTACGGTGACCGACCCGAGCGGGGCAGCCCTAGCGGGCGCGCGGGTAACGGCGCTGCACCTGGAGCGCAATCTCCAACGGCAGGCGGAGACGGATGCCGAAGGCCGTTTCGCGCTCACCGGGCTGCCCATCGGAACATACCGGCTCAGCGTGGAGCGCCCGGGTTTCGCGAAAGCCGAAAGCGGAGAGTTCAGCGTGAGCGTGGGGCAGGTCGTAACTCAAACACTGACACTGGACTTGACGGGCGTGACCACCAAAATGGAGGTGGCCGAACAGGCAGAGGCGATTGAGGCGGCGGCGACCAGCGCAAGCGTAGCGCTGGGTGGAGAGCGCATCGAGGAGATGCCGGCGCGTTCCCGGAATTATCTGAACTTCGTGGCGATGGCGCCCGGGCTGGCGGCGTCGCCGGCCGCGGGAGCGCAGCGGTCGATGACGGTGCTGCGCAACCCGGTGGCCGACAGTGGCTTTACTTTCCAGGGCCTGCGCGGCCGAAACAACAGCGTGGAAGTCGATGGGGTCGACAACCGCGACGAGACGACGGGCGGTAGCCGGGTGGCCGTGGGCCTGGAGATGGTACAGGAGTTTCGCGTCGCCGGTGCGATGACGGGAGCGGAGTTGGGCGGTGCGGCGGGGGGCCTGCTGAACGTGGTCACCCGGACGGGCGTCAACCTGATGCACGGCGACGTGACGTTCTTCGTGCAGAACGAGGCCTTCAACGCGACGCGCTCTGAGGTAGCTGGCTCGGCGCGGCCGCGTTATCTGCGCTGGCAGCCGGGGGCATCATGGTACGGTCCACTGCGGCGGGACCGGACGTTTCTCGCAGCTGCGGTCGAGGCCGAGCGCGAATCAGCCGAGGAGTGGAGTGACGTGCCGGAGGAGGCAGAGAGCCGGATCAACGCCGTGCTGCGCAAATCCGCGCGGAAGGGGCTACCGGTGGCGAGCGTTTTGCGCGGGCTGTATGGGACGGCCGAACGTGGTGAAGCGGCGTTCGCGAAGCTGAACCACCAGACAAGCGACTCAGATAGCCTTGCAGTGCGTTACGCCTTCAGCCGGGGCCGCGCGTTTGGCGACGTCCAACCGGGAGGCAACTTCCTGGACCGCTCGGCTGGCGGCAGCAGCACGACGCTGGACCATGCGCTGGCGGGGAACTGGTTCCACGTGGCTTCGCCCAAGCTAGTGCTGGAGACGCGGGCGCAGTTCGGCCGGCGGGAGCAGACGTTTCTGCCAAACGCGGCGGGGCCGCTGGTGGAGATTCCAGGGGTTGTGAGTTTTGGGCAGCATTACCGGTTGAACTCGCAGCGGTCCGAAAACCACTGGCAAGGCGTGGAAGCTGTGGACGTGGTGCGTGGGCGGCACCGGCTGAGCCTGGGGGCCAGCCTGCACAGCATCGGATTGAACGCGATGCTGGCGGAACGCTGGGCGGGCATCTTCGTCTTTCCTACGTTGGAGGATTTCGAGCAGGGGCGCGCAGACGTGTTCACGCAGGCCTTCGGCAACCCAGCGACCTCCTACCGGACGATGCACGCCGGCGCATGGCTACAGGACCGCTGGCAAGTGCGCGACGGCCTGCTGCTGGAAGTGGGCATCCGCGTGGACAGGCAGGGATTCACGAACCGGCTGCCGGGGACAGGAGCGCTGGTGCTTCCGCGATTCGGCCTTTCGTGGCGGCCGGTGCGCGGACGGCCGCTAGTACTTCGTGCCGGCGTAGGACTGTTCGCTGATCGCTATCCCCTGGCATGGCTCAACGCGGCCGTACAGCGGGACGGCGCACAGGGGTTCGAGCAGTACGCTGTCGGGCGTGACGCGGAAGCAGCGTTTGCGCTCGCCCTGCAGGGACCGATCCTGGCCCCGCTGGCGGGACTGACGCGCTCAGCATACAGCGCTGCGCCGGACTTGAAGCCAGTGGCGGCGCGGAAGATCACAGCTGGCGCCGAGTATGGTTTGGACAGTGTGACCAGCCTGACGGTGCAAGCGAGCTGGGTGAGAGGATGGCATCTGCCGCGGACGCGGAACGCAGCGCTGACACTCGCGCCGCAATGGGATCTGGAAGCGGGCGGGAATTCGCGCTTCCGCGGGCTGTCGTTGAGCCTGAACCGGAAGCTCAGGAACGATCTGGCGTTCATGGTGAACTACGATGTTTCGCGCACTCTCGACGACGGATCGGACTTCGATGAACAGCCCTCGTCTCCGGCCAACGCTCGGTTGGACTGGGGGCCGTCGCGGCTGGATCAACGACAGCGGCTGGCAGCGAATGCCATGTGGGAGTTCGGTATGGAACGGGGTTCGGGTCTGCTGCACCGGTTATTGAGTAGATGGAACCTGTCGCCGGTGGTGACTCTTGGCAGCGGCCGTCCTCTCAACGCTCTGTACACGACGGACCGGGAGCGGACGGGGGCCTATCCGCTGACTGCTCGGCCAGCCGGGACGCCGCGGAATCCGAATGTGGCGCAGCCGACTGTGCAGGTGGATGCGCGGCTGATGAAGACGATTCCGTACCGCGAACGGCGGATGTGGCTGCAATTCGGCGTGGAGACGTTCAACCTCCTGAATCACACCAATCCGGTGTCTGTGAGCGAGTACCGCGCGACGCCCCGAGGACTCCTAGCAAGCTACGGGCGGATGGCGGAAGCGGGCGCGCCACGGCAGGTGCAGTTCTTCATGCAATTCGAGTATTGAGCTCGAATTGCATTCTTGGTCCCCTGGTAGGGTCGAGGACTGCCGCCGTTGCTCCTTAGGTCCGGCCTCTCTATTGCTCCCAGTTTCCTATGGGAGTGCCTCACGAGCCGAACCGTGAGCTGGTTTCCAGCCATCGTCCGCAATAATCGTGTCGGGCGCTACGCGGCCTCCTTCTCCAGCCGATATTCGTCAACGGTCGTCAACGGGGACAGGATGGACTGCACCCCTTGGCTGAGACAGCGTAATCAGGGACAGGCTACCGTTCGCTGGTTTTTGCTTGCCAGCGTACCACAACGATTGTACACTCGACTCGGCTGGGGAAGCAGAGGCGGGCTCTGCTGGAGAGGCGAAGGGCGGCGGGCGAAGGGGTCGCGAAGGGCGAAGGGGTCGCGAAGGGGTCAGACTGATACGGCGAAGGGGTCGCGAAGGGGTCAGACTTATAGCTGGTATA
>CAZLDN010000261.1:0-3686 GCA_964558355.1 uncultured Candidatus Solibacter sp. | reverse complement strand
AACCAGGCGCCGGGGATTCCCGGTTCAATTCCGCCCAGAGGTTGTCCCGAAGGTCAAAGAAGCCCGAATCGCCTACCGCTTTAGACGCTGCCTTCTTAGCCGTGACCACCTCGGTCATGTCCGTGTTCTGTTTCCCAGACAGGTACTTATCGACCAACGCCGCCTCAGTGGGATGCTCCGCCCGCCATGCATCCATTTTGTCGTAGTCCGTCTCGGTGCCGTTGCGTGCCGCGTCAAACGCCGTGAAGTAGGCTTCAATGGCTTTGTCCATGTCGGACCCGTAGGGCTTACCAGTGAAGGGGTCGATGGTCTCTTTCGCGTCGTACTGCCGGGCGATGGCGTACTGCTGCTTGTCGTACTCCGCGCGCCATGCCTTGCCGTCGTCGTAGCTCTTCGGGGCGGTCGTTCCCGGCCGGATGTACTTTGCGTCGATCTCTTGCTGGATACGCACGTTATCCGCGCGAATCTTCTCAGCGTCTGCCTTCCGCTTGGCCGCGAGGATGCCGTACTCCGAACCTTGCTTCGCCGCATCTTCGCCACGCTGTTCCAACTCCCGCTGAATGTCTGGGTTCGATTCCAACGCCTGCGGCCTCTGTAGCGCATCGAGATCGGCCCAACCCGTGATAGGACTCCCGTCGTTCTTCGTCGCCCCGTTAGACTTAGCCCATTCAAGCGCGAGCCGATCCTTCAAAGCCGCGTTGTTCTCTGCCCTCACGTTCGCTCCGGCCGTTTGTAGCAACGCCCCAGCCGTACCGATTCTCGATTCACTGTCTGGGCCGAACCCTGTAGCCGCCCGAAGGTTCCCCATCCCAATCGGTTCCGCAAGGTCGATCGCCGCCTGGGTAATGCGATCCTTCGGCCCCTTCAACGGGCGCCCGTAGAAGTCCTTGCCTGTCACCTGATTGGTGATCGTCCGTGGCAGGACGTTCTCGCGCGACTCGACAAACGCCTTCGGGTCGAGCAAGCGGAAGATCGTGTCCATCTGCATGACGGTATCGAGCGTCAGGTTCGTGTTGTTCCGGCCCTTGATGGGAATGTCCGGGGCGAGGAAGTTCGTCCGGTAGCCGACCGGCAAAGGCCCGTAGTTGTTCTCTGTATCGATGGGGTTCAACCGTTCCACCGGAAGATGCTCACCCGTGGTGGCGTAGTGGACGGTCTCTGCGATGGTCGCCAGCCCCAGGAACGTGCCAAGGTAGAACTCCGTCCAGAGGCGTTTGTTCGGACCTACCACGGTGGACGCCGCACCCCTCAGCAGCGCCTCGGTTTCGTTCGTGCTGAAGATCAATCCTCTGGCGAGCTTCTTCACGGCCGGGTTCTTGATGGCTGTCTGGTACTCGCCCAGCGTAGAGAACATCTTGTTCACTTCGTCAGCCCCGCCCGCCATGATCTGCGCGTCCGTCCAGTCAGGATGCTGGCGCATGATGCGAGGGAGGATCGTCTTTTTCAGGGCGGTACTCTGAGCCTGCACGTACCAGCCATCGAACAACCCTCGTTGAGAAGCAGCGTTCACCTGGCGAATACGCCGCCCTACTACCCCCGTCGTCAGGTAGGCAGGCTTCGGCTGCTTCGCGATGTCCGCCATGATGTCTCGCGTCACAAGCGAGATGTCTGTCCCGAACTTTCCCCCGGCCTCTGAAACGCCCTTCAGTGTGATCCCAGGCCGTTCCTTGTAGATTGGCTTGGCATCAAGGATTCCCGCCCGTAGCCGCCTCTGTGCCGCGCCTGAGACGTTCGCCAGCGGAAGCTCTGCCAGATCCTTGGGGATGGCCATGAACTTCCGGCCGGCTGCTACGAGGTGCGACGCCGCTGGTCCCGGCTGCAACCGCGCCGCCTTGCCAACCGTCTCCGCCAGTTCGTCGATCACCCCGGCATTCAACGCCCCGAGGGTGCGGGCGCCGAAGTCCATCTGCTGAAACAGCGAGAGCAGGAGCTTCGATTGCTTGGCCTTCTGCCCGAATGAGAGCACGGAATCCAGCGCGCCGAAGCTCGGCTGCCGCCCAAAGATGGATTCGATGTCGTTGGCGATCTTGTCCGGGACCGCGATCCGCTTCGTGTACCCCACGGCCGCAGATCCTTCGTCAGCCAACCGTGCCATCGGCCCCGTGTCCTTCGCTGTCGGGGTGAACGCGAACGGCTTCCCCTCAAATGCTGGCCCTACTCTCGGAACCCGCCACCCATCGGGCGCAACGTCCGCCGACACCGCCATCCCCGTTTCCTTCAACCCGGCCAAGAGGTCGCTCTGAGCGCGGAACTGCTCGCCCGCCGTCTTGCGAATCGCCGCCATCTCGAAGGGGTTCCAAGAGACGGGTTCCAGCTTCACCTGCGAGCCGTCCGGCTTCGTGTAGACCGAGTTGAGGATGTCCGAAAAGCTCTGGTCTGAACGCGGCTTCATGAATCCCGGCTTGGCCCCGAACTGCCCCTTACCTGTGCCCGCGTTCTGTGCCTTGCCTACCGGGACTTCTTTCCATCCACGGTAGAAGTAGTCATCCCGTGGCACGAACGCCTTATCGAAGTCGATGGTCGCGGCCGATTCCTTCTCCACCATCGGCTTGATGGCGTCGTAGACCTTCTGTAGTGAGGCTGGTGGCTGCCCTTCCCCGTGCAGCGCCTGGAACAGTTGCTCCATCTCCGGAGTGCGCTTGGCGACGAATCGCGTCCCATCCCAGTTACCGGGCTGCTTTGCCTCTCTGAGTAGCCGATTGCCAACGTCCAGGTCTGTGCGAAGGTCAAGCCCCGCCGTCCCTACCGCACCCTCGTATCGCCGCACGAGTCCTGTCCCGGCGCGTTCCGTTGGCGCGAGCATGTCGAAGATGCCGCCAGATGTAGGGCGTCCTTCTTTCTCGGCTGCGTCCGCAAAGATGCGCGCGGCGCGCTTACCCGCTTCCCCGAAGCGTTCCCCCACGGCCCCCATGTCGAGCGCGCCCGTCTCGTCGCCCAACTTCGCTGCCAGCGTCGCCAGTCCACCGCGCCGCACGGCTTCGTCGCGCAACCGCTCGGCATCATTCTCCAAGGTGGTCAATGTGCGATTCGCCGCGATGGTATCCGCATCCGCTGGCCCTTGCGAGCGCACGAGATCGGCCGCGCGCGTGTCAGCCCGTGCCACCATGTCATCTGCCCGTTTGATGGAGTCGAGCAATTCCTGGTCGGTCATGCTAGTGGGTGTGGCCGCTGCCCTTCCAAGGGTGCCCGCCGTCGCCGCCTCTTCCATCGTTGGACCAGCGCGCAATTCCCCCGGTATCCGTGGCTCTGGCGCACTGGTCGCAGCCGTCACCAACCGTCCACCCGCTGGTTCCATGATGCGCGCGTCAAGCCCCGTCAGCGCCCTGTCCGCCGCCTTCACCGCACCCGGCGCACGCTTCGCCGCACCTACCGCGCCCAACACGCCACCCGCGCCGGCAAGTCCGCCTAGCAAGCCAGCGCCGCCCACGATCCACGGGTTGTCCGTGTACTCCGCCGCTTTCTCTGCTGACTTCTGACCGGCCAACATGCCAACGGCGCTGACGCCCGCCTCCCCCGCGAGGCGAGTACCGAGTCCTCCACCGAACGTAGACCCGAGAACCGGCACGGACGGCCCCGCCGCTGCCGTCAGCAACGTAGCCGGAGCCAAGCCCTGGTCAATGAGCGCCGACGCTGCCTTCCCTACAACGCCCTTCGACCGGAGCCAGTCCATGTAGTCCGTGTTGATC
>CAZLDN010000260.1:0-3787 GCA_964558355.1 uncultured Candidatus Solibacter sp. | reverse complement strand
GATTTCGGCCGACAGCGATCTTGTGGGGCCGGTAGTTGCCGTTCAGCGGCTCTTTCCCGAGAAGAGAGTCGTTGTTGCGTTCCCGCCCGAGAGATCTTCAGCGAATCTGCGGCGAGTGGCGAGCGCCTACCTCCAGATCGGGCGTGGCAGCGTCGCCCGAAGCCAGTTACCTGAGACCGTGATGAGCGCGACGGGCTTTCCGCTGGAGCGGCCCGCAACCTGGCGGTAGTGCGGGATGGCGGCGGCGGGCAATCGAAGCGGATTGTGATTGAACCGTGTCGAAGAGGGCAAGGTCGACCGGCATTCAGAGCCGCTGTCCAGGGTGGGGCCGGAACGCGGGGGGCGAGGCGAGAGGCGGCTTCCAGGGCTTGACGAAGAACTACCATCGCCCGGAACGGGCTCAGGATTCGATTGGGGATCGTTGTTCCTCCGCACTTGACATAATGAGATGGCAAAAGAGAACCCATGGCCGTCAAGAAATCCGAGATATACAGTTCGATCTGGAGAAGCTGCGACGAGTTGCGGGGCGGGATGGACGCGTCACAGTACAAGGACTATGTTCTGGTCCTGCTGTTCGTAAAGTACGTCTCGGACAAGTACGCCGGGCAGAGGGACGCGATGCTGGAAGTGCCTCGAGGGGGCGGCTTTGCCGACATGGTCGCACTCCAGGGGGACAAGGAGATTGGCGACAAGATCAACAAGATCATCACGAAGCTGGCCAAAGCGAACAACCTGACGGGCATCATCGACCAAACCGACTTCAACGATGAGGACAAGCTCGGCAAGGGCCCGGAGATGGTGGAACGGCTTTCCAATCTCGTAGCCATTTTCAACAGCCCCGAACTCGATTTCCGCAAGAATCGAGCCGATGGCGACGATCTGCTGGGCGACGCTTACGAATACCTGATGCGGAACTTCGCCACCGAGTCAGGAAAGAGCAAAGGCCAGTTCTACACGCCCGCCGAGGTTTCCCGTGTGATGGCCAAGGTGATCGGGGTCTCGGGCGCGAAAAGGGGTAACCAGTCGATCTATGATCCGACGTGCGGTTCCGGTTCTCTGCTGCTCAAGGCGCACGATGAAGCGAAGAACCGGACCGGCTTCGACCTTGCTCTCTATGGCCAAGAGAAAGATGTCGCCACCACTGCACTGGCCCGGATGAACATGATCCTGCACGATTGCGCCACGGCGGAGATCGCGCCGGGCGGTAGCAGCACGCTGGCGAGCCCTTTCTTCACCGGGCACAATGGCCGGCTGAAGACTTTTGACTTCGCCGTCGCCAATCCGCCGTTCTCGAGCAAGGCGTGGAGCAGCGGTTTCAACCCAGCCGACGACCCGCACGAGCGATTCAAGTATGGCGTTCCGCCGGCGAAGAACGGCGACTACGCTTTCCTGCTGCACATCTTGGCCTCGCTCAATGGCGGCGGGAAGGGCGCGGTGATTCTGCCCCACGGGGTGTTGTTCCGGGGCAATGCGGAGGCGGAGATTCGCAAGCAGATCGTTCGCCGGGGCTACATCAAGGGGATCATCGGGCTACCGCCGAACCTGTTTTACGGCACGGGCATTCCAGCCTGCATCATCGTGCTGGACAAGGACCGCGCCGCTTCCCGCAAGGGCATCTTCATGATCGACGCCTCGAAGGCGTTCATGAAGGACGGCAACAAGAATCGCCTTCGCGAGCAGGACATTCACAAGATGGTAGACGCCTTCACGCGGTTGGCGGAGATCCCGAAGTACTCGCGGATGGTTCCGTTGGCGGAGATCGAGGGCCACGAGTACAACCTCAACATCCCGCGCTACATCGACAGCACGGAACCCGAGGACTTGCAGGACATTGACGCGCATCTGCGCGGCGGCATCCCGAATCGCGACGTTGACGCGCTGGCGCGGTACTGGGAGGTCTTTCCGGGTGTCCGGGCGGCGCTGTTCGAGGCGGGGAAACGGCCGGGATACAGCGAACTGCGGGTGGGAACCGCGGAGGTGAAGCCAGCGATCTTCGGCCATGCGGAGTTTGAGAGCTTCCGGCAATCCGTGCTCGCCCTGCTGGCGAAGTGGCGCAAAGCGAACGAGAAGAAACTCAGGGCCATCAAGGAGGGGGACCGCCCCAAGGCCCTGATCGAAGACCTCTCCGAGGAATTGCTCAAGAGATTCGAGAGCGCACTGCTGTTGGACGGCTACGACGTGTATCAGCGGCTGATGACGTATTGGGCGGAGACGATGCAGGACGACGTCTACATGATCTCCAGCGACGGTTGGCGCGAAGCGGCGATGCCCCGGTTGATGGTGGAGGACAAGCAGAAGAAGTCCAAGGAAAGGCCGGACTTCGCGGTTGGCAAACAGAAGTTCAAGGCGGAGCTGATACCGCCGGGTCTGATCATCGCCCGGTACTTTGAAGCGGAGCAGGTGGAGATCGAACGGATCGAGGCAGAGGCGGCATCGATCACACACCAGATGGAAGAACTGAGGGAGGAGCACGGCGGAGAGGACGGATTGCTGGCCGACGTGATCGACGAGAAGGGCGGCATCACGAAGGGAGCGCTCTATGCCCGGATGCAGGAGGTTGAGGACGACCCGGAGGCCGCTGACGAGGCTGCCATGCTAGATCAATACTCGGCACTGATGGCGGAGGAAGCCGCGGCGAAGAAGCAGGTGGCCCAGGCAGAGGATCAACTACAGGCGTTGGTGGTGGCGAAATACGGGAAGTTGACGGAGGAAGAGATCAAGACGCTGGTGGTGGAGGACAAGTGGCTGGCGCGCCTGGAGACGGATGTCCGAACGGAACTGGACCAGGTTTCCCATGCGCTGGCTGATCGGGTCTTGGAGTTGGCTGAACGGTACGATCTGACGCTTCCCGATCTCAGTGCGCATGTTGGGATGCTGTCGAATCGCGTTGCTGAGCACCTGAAGAGGATGGGAGTGGCGTGTTAAACGAGTGGAGGGACTGCCGCCTGGGCGACGCGTTGATACTCCAACGCGGGTACGATCTTCCCCATCGCGAACGGCGATCTGGGGAAGTGCCAATTGTCACTTCGAGTGGAGTCACAAGCTCTCACGACAAGGCTGTCGTGCGCGGACCTGGAGTGGTCACCGGCCGGTACGGGACAATCGGTGAGGTCTTCTATGTTGCCGATGATTTCTGGCCGCTGAACACGACCCTTTTCGTGAAGGAATTCAAGGGAAACGACCCGCAGTACGTCGCCTACTTACTCCGAACGATCGACTACGCTTCGTACAGTGGAAAGAGTGGCGTCCCTGGAGTGAATCGAAATGACCTCCATGAGATTCCAATCAAGCTTCCGCCAGAGCCCGAACAGCGCGCCATAGCAAATGCGTTGAGCGAGGTGGATGCCTTGATCAGCGCGCTGGACCGGTTGATTGCGAAGAAGCGTGATCTGAAGCAGGCGGCCATGCAGGAACTGCTGACTGGGAGGCGACGGTTGCCTGGATTCAGTGGAGAGTGGGGGACAGAGCGGTTGCGTAATGTCCTAAGGGTACGCCATGGAAAGAGCCAGCGTGGTGTGATCGCGACCAATGGTATGTATCCAATCCTAGCGACCGGCGGAGAGATCGGGCGCACGAATGAATATCTCTATGCCAAGCCGTCCGTACTCATTGGCAGAAAGGGGACAATCGACACACCTCAGTTCGTGGATACGCCATTCTGGACGATCGACACGCTTTTCTTCTGCGAAATATTCGACGGGACCGAACCGAAGTTCATGTTCTACATATTCAATCACTAGCGTCCGGCTATAAGTCCCACAGATTCAACTGGTTAGAAAATGAGGGT
>CAZLDN010000259.1:0-3790 GCA_964558355.1 uncultured Candidatus Solibacter sp. | reverse complement strand
TCACTTGCACATCAGGTGGCCTCTACCTCAGGCAGCCCTTCCCCGGCAACGTGATACCGGCCAGCCGCATCAGCGCCGTCGGACGAGCAATCATCAACTTGTATCCAGCCCCGAACTTCGATCCCACGAGCCTGACGCAGAACTTCCTTCGCCCGGACAACACTGGACGATATCGCTACGAGCAGCCCATGGCACGCTGGGACCATATTCTGGGGAACAATGACCGTTTTTCGTTTGTGTTTCAGTTCTTCGACGGTACGGAGTTCCGTAACTCAAACGGCTTTGATCCGCCCGCTCAGAACGGCAACATGACTAGCTGGCGCCGCAACTATACCTATATCGCCTCTTTCGACAAAACCATCACGCCCACGATGATCATGCGCGTGCAGGCCAGCTATAACCGGTTCATCCAAAACTTTCCTAACGTCTCGGATCCGACCTATACATGGGACAAGCTCGGTATCAAGAACATTCCCCTGGTACCGACTTACCCAACCAAGGCACCGCCCGCAGTGAGCGTGAGTGGCTTCACCGGAATCCTTGGCAGCACTTACCTGAGCGAGAGTTCGCGTCAGCAATTGAACTTCCAAGCGAGCGTTTCCCAGACCACGAGACGGCACGGCCTGAAATACGGCTTCGAGTGGGCACAAATGCTGCATCACACGCGTGCCTCAGGCAACGCCAGCGGCGCATGGACCTTCGGCGACGCCTGGAGCCGGCGGCATTTCGGCCTCCGCCTGCCCTCTCCACTTGATGGCAGTGGCGCGGCTGATCTATTGCTGGGTTACATGAACAGCGGCAACATCCCGTACAACGACAGCACCCTTCGCCGCGAACCCTACATTGGCGGATTCCTGCAAGACGACTGGAAAGTGAATCCGCGGCTGACCCTGAATTTGGGCCTGCGCTATGACATCCAGTTCCCGATGTACGAGATCAATGATCGGCTGGTAGCGGGCCTCGATTACCAAAGCCCTAACCCAGTCAGCGACCAGGTTCTCGCGAATTGGCGGCAGTATGCGGCCACAACAGCCAACTATCCGCGGGTGCCGGGCGCCATCCGAGGTGGCCTGATGTACGCGGGGGTGGGCGGCCAGCCGCGCCGCGTGTACAACTTCGACCTAGCCAACATCCAACCGCGTATCGGCTTCGCCTTCAGCTTCTTACCGAAAACCGTCATGCGCGGTGGCTTTGGCATTTTCCATCGCACCCTACTCGGAGGCGCTGTGACCACCGGGTTCAGCCAGAACACCGACTACATCAACTCAGTCACTGGCGGCCTCACCCACCGCGCCTCGACGGCTGGCCCGTACTCGTTGGAGAATCCCTTCCCAGACGGCTTAATCCAGCCTATCGGCAGCAGCGGGGGGCTCCTCACCAGCCTTGGCACCGCAGTCACCGTTGGCGGCCGTCAACGGGCGGTGCCGCGCACTTTCCAGTGGTCCTACACCCTGGAACGCGAGTTGCCCTGGAAGATGGTGATCGAAACATCCTATGTCGGTAGCCTGACGAACAAGGAACCGATGAACATTCAGCTTTCCGACGCCTCCAGGGAAGACTACGAACTGGCCATCGCCAACCCGAACTACTTCCAGCAGACTGTGCCCAATCCCTGGTTCGGGATCGTTCCTAATACCACCGCGCTGGGGGCCGCGCAAGTGATTTCCCGCCAGAACCTATTGCGCCGCATCCCGCAATACACCGGTGTGACGATGACCACTAATCCATGGGGTAGCGTCCGGTACCACGGCCTCCAGGTGCGCTTCGAGAAGCGCCTTATGGGTGAACGGGCGCGGACAGGAGCGCTCACTTGGGTGTTTTCCTACACTTGGTCGAAGATGCTGGAGAAAGCCCTGCGGCAGGCTCAGACGTTCGAGTGGATGCCGCTGATCAACCAGCTTACAGCTTTCGACCGTTCGCACAACATGACCCTCGCCAATGTGTGGGATTTGCCGTTCGGGCGCAATCGCGCGATGTTGAAGAACATGGGCGGACTAGGCCAGGCCATTCTGGGTAACTGGGCGCTGAACGCCTCCCTGATGTATCAGTCCGGCGTGCCACTGCCCGCCTGGACCGCGTGGGAGTATCTGTGCGGCGACCCAACGGCGGGCGAGCGTTCCGAGACACGCTGGTTCGACAACACCCGGAGCTGCTACAGCCAACTCGCCCCGTTCAAGTACACACAACTGGGGGCGAGATTCCACCAGATTCGGAGCCACATTGCACCGCAGCTTGACGTGACGATCAACAAAACCTTCAAGTACAAAGAAAGAATATCGGCGGAAGTCCGCGCCGAGGCGTTTAACGCAACAAACACGCCTTTACGCAGAGATCCGCCATCGACCAATCCCTCCGCCGCGAACTTCGGGGTGTTGCCTGTGCAACAGCTGAACTTCCCCCGCGGGGTACAGCTCTCAATACGCGTGAGATTCTGACGAGCAGAACCCGCGTTTTCTGAGACAGAAGCAGCCAAGTGAGTGGCGAAATGAAATACAGCACGGAATCCAATCCGGAGCCGATGCGTCGGTGCCGGTGGGGCATCGCCCAGGCCCTATGGGTGCTCATGACTGCCGGACTGGGCTCGGCAGCTGAGCCTGTCCGCGTACAGATCACTACGGGTGGTCACCCTTACGACATGGCCTTCTATGGAGTGTTTGAGGGTCGCAGCGATCTGGCGATCACGCTCAACCCTCATCCATCCGCTTACCGCCGCGACCTGCGCAAGTTCGCTGACGTGCTTGTCCTCTTCGATCTTGCCGATGTGGACGACGTGAAGCAGCGTGCCAACATCCAGGCGTATCTCGAATCCGGCAAGGGACTGGTTGTGCTGCACCACGCGATAGCGGACAACTGGCAGTGGAAGTGGTGGTATGAGGAAGTTGTCGGAGGACGCTTCTTGATGGGCCAGGACGGTGCGATGCCTCGTTCGAAAGCGAAGAACGGCGAGGTTCTGAACGCACGGCCAGTCGCCAAGCACATCATCCTCGATGGCGTCGGAGAACTGAAAGTCGACGACGAGGCGTACAAGGACATGTGGCTCTCGCCCAAGTCACATGTCCTGATGGAGACCGACAATCCAAACAACGACAAGGCCGTCGTGTGGATCGGCCCGTGGAAGAAGTCGCGCGTAGTGGTGATTCAACTCGGTCATGGCCCGCCCACGTTCAGCGACGCCGGCTATCGCAAGTTGGTACACAACGCGATCCTGTGGGCGGCAGGCCGACTGAACTAGCCCGAGGGTTCAGAAAAGGAGCTACGCTGATCGGGAACGATTCCTCTTCGTAGCGCGCAGGTGAGGGGATCGCTCGCGAATTGACTGCAGGCAGGGCCGTCCGCCGCAGCGAGGAGGACGTGCCGGGACTCAGCAGCTTGGTTTGAACAGCAGGAGGATGTGGTGAGATGAGCGATCCGGGCCGGGATGCCGTCAGGGGGGGGTATTGTCGGGTTGAACGGCCGGTTTTAGTTTGTTGTGAACCTCCAGGCTGACGGCAACTTCCTGCAAATCTGCGGCGTTGGATTCCTTCTGTGCGCCGCGAACGAGCCTCATCTGGGCTTGGCCTCAAGGCGATGGCGGATATCAACTGCTCAACTGCTCAAACCGCGGCGTCAGGATGGGATGGGACTAGAGCAGTTTCGAAGTTGAGGACCGCCAGACCAGACCTGTGGGTGATTGTCACGGCGGCGCGCAAGCCATCGCCGCGGAGCGGTTTGTTCGGCGTCAACTATTCTTCCCGACGTGTTGCCTCACGAGAATATGTTACCGGAGCTTAGATGTCGTTGGTGAGGGTGT
>CAZLDN010000258.1:0-3824 GCA_964558355.1 uncultured Candidatus Solibacter sp. | reverse complement strand
CGCGCAGCGCGGCATTGACCTCCTGGAGTTGCCGCTCACTCAAGCGGCGGGGCCGTCCCGGCCGCGCGCCTTCCAGCAAACCTGCAAGCTCGTCGTGTTCAAAACGGCGCACCCAGTACTGCGGCAAGACCGGCGTCGGCAACTTCAACCGCGACAAGATCGAACTGCGCGGCGTGACGGTCGAGTCGGTGGTGAAGAAGTACCAACTCCACCGCGACCTCGACCGTGAACTGCAGTGGATGGGCCCGCTCGAAGAACTGCCACCGGAACTGGGATAGCGGGAATAGAATTCACTCAACGGAGGCCTCAGCACCTTCTCCACCGGTGTTCGAGGCTTTGAACGATTGCCGTAATTCTGCGGGTGGCCGACGTTTCGTCCATGTGGACGCCATATTACCTGCTGCGGGCGCGGTTATCGTGCGTGATCCGCCACGGTGAGTGTACTTGTCAACTCCAGCGATGGTTCCGCAGCAACTGGCCGCCAAGAAGATGCGTACACGCAACGCCCATCTTGTCCGATAATGGACGTAGGTTTCTTAACGGAGAGCGAATGGCCGAGCTTGTCACAATACCAATTTCCATTTTCGAATTCGCGGTTGACTACGAGCGTCCGGAATTCAAGCTTTGGATGGATCGGGCCTCAGTCGTTCAGGGCATCTTCGACGCTCTGAAACCATGGGAACCCCGCATAGACGATGTGGACGCAATCACCACCGGAAAGGCCTCGGAGCAGGGCTTCACGATCAAGCTCCCGCTGAAGCGCGTTTCGTTCTTCTTTGGACCGGCTTCATGCAAATTTACCCGGGAGAACGTGGACTGGCAAACGACCGAGGAAACCATCGCCATCCTCGATGCAGCCGTTTCGGCGTTGATCCGGTGCAGCGGCGTCGCAATGGGACCGAAGAACACAGCCATCTCCCTACACCTTCAGCCGAAGTCCCTTCCTTTCAGCGCGCTGCTCACCCCTTTCATCGCGCCCCATCTCGCGGCATTGGATCCGGAATCCGTGATGACAATGGCAACGGTTGCCAAATGGGCACATCGCAAAGTAACGATCGACGGGTCAGGGGTCATCGCAAACGCTGTTTTCCTTCGCTCTGAGCGGGAATTCCCAAGCGCCGCCACCTATGACGAGATAGCTGGGCAGCTCAGAAGAGACGAAGAAGATTTGTTTAAAGTCTTGGGAGTGGAAAAGGACCGAGGGTGAACGCATATCAGGAAGTTCAAGGCTCGGGCATTCATTGGCCCGGCCGCTCGCCCGCCTCGCTTTATCAGCCTTTTCAGGCAGCACCGCGATGGCCTGAGCCCCGACAGCGCGCTGCGATCCCTGAGGTTCTTGAAAAGCAGATGGCTGAATCTGCCGCTCAGCATGAAGCTGTCGTGAACGACGTGCGGAAGCACTACGTCCTTCCAGCAGATGCATCGGTGCGGGACTTTCTGACCGAACACCGGGCCATTCCCCAAATCCTCTTGGAGGCCGCGCCACAGCTAAAGGCACACTTCGGCGGCAATGCTATTTTCAATTTGCGCGCCCCCATTGACGAGGCGGGCTCAAGGACGCTTTATGCCGTTGCCATGTGGCCGGGCGAATTGCGGGATGTGAGAGACGCTTTGGCAAAATTTGATAACGACTGGTGGATGGCACGAGCCGGTCAGGCCGCAGGTTATCTCACCTTCACCTACGAGCTGGTGTGATGGCAAACCAGCCGTTTGACTGGGCAGAATACCTGAAACTGGCGCAGGAGCTTGCTGCACGTAATGAAGAGGCATGTCTTCGCAGCTCTCTCAGTAGGGCGTACTACTGTGTCTACAATCTTGCCCTCAACAGAGCTCAGCGAAACGGTTTCGTCTCGGTACAGCGCGAATCGACCCACGGCCAGTTGTGGCGACTCTTCAGCCAAAGCCCCGAACCGGAATGCATCTGTCTGGGGCAGATCGCGCTCCGGCTTAAGGAAAAGAGGGAGAAGGCGGACTACGGGCCGGTTTATCGCCGCATCGAGGAAGAGGTGCCGCAGGTTCTGTCGGAGGCTCAAGACTTCGCCGCCCGTCTCGAAAGGCTTGCGTCCCGTCACCCCAATCCGGCAAGCGTACGCCGGTAGGGCGTGCTCCATTTGTGTCGTCACCGATGTCTGGGGAGTACCCGTTGAGAGCGTGGCACAGCTTGTCGCCTGATTCAGGTAAGGGAAACGAAACTGTCCCTTTGCGTTGGCGAGTTCGGCACGAGGGCAATTAGCCCCATTCATGCGCCATGTGCACAGCACCGGAGAAGGCCGCCCCCTTAGCGGGCAAAGAACAGGATATGCCCGCAGTCGTCGCAAACCATGGCGTGCGACTCGCGGTTAGCCCAATCGAGTCCGAAGAACGTCATGCCCCGGCTGTTGAGCAGGACCTTCTTCTCCCAGAACCATTCGTGGTTGCAAAGGGGGCGGCGCACCGCCCTGCCCTTGACGATCAACTGGGCCGTCTCGCGATTCTTCTTCTTGGCCGCCTCGGGCATGCTCTCGACGGTGTGAGGCGTGGTGGTGGGCATCGTTCGTGTCCTTCATGTAAACAGACGAAGCGCCCAGGCCCGGCGTTCGGAAAAACGAAAGCCGGTCAGGCGAGCGACGATCCGTCCCACTTGTGGCCGGGATCGGGGTAGAAGCAGATGCCACTTTGTTGGAACTTCACCAGCCAGCCACCCGGCACCTTGGCACGTTGAAGCGCGCCATGGTTGGTCGTAACCTGCTGCCAAACCAACCCATCGCCGGCGGCCGGCGTCTCGATCACAACCTCCTCCATCCCGGCACTCTCATCGGCATCATCGGGCGCGCACTGGGTGGCGTTCTCCTCGATCTTCTCGATGGCCGACTTCATCACCTTCTGCGGGCACTGATACGGTAGCCCCAGGTAATAGAAGCGGTAATCGTCGCGTTCGAGTGTGAGCCCTTCGAGGATCGCCGTGAACGGCAACTGGAGCGGCGGCTCGCTCAAAGGCGAACTGGTCAGCCTGACGCACCCGACTGGCGATTCCCTCGAAGGTTGCAGTCGGCTCTGCCACTTTGGAGGATTTTCGCCCCAAATCAACGCCAAAGCCGGCTTTCGTGCCCGTCCGATACCGACTTCCACCACGTCCCACCACTGGCCGGCCATCCTCGAAGCCGTTAAGAAATTACGTGGACTTTTCTGGCCGTGGCGAGATCGTGTAGTTCCAGTCACCGTGGAAGTCGTCGGGTTCAATTCGGATGGTGGCGAACTCCGCGTCAGTGACCTTGATTCCTCTTTGTAGAGTGCGTTGTCGATTGCGGCGGCACGTGTAGCCCCTTTTGGGTTGTGGTTGCGGCGATGAGGGCGACAATGACTTCGTGGCTCACCAGAGGCTGCCCCCGCCAGTTCAGGCTGACGAACGAAAACAGGCGGTGTTCGATCTTGTTCCATTTGCTGGTGCCGGGCGGGAAGTGGCTGACGCGGATTATCAAGCCAAGTTCGTCGGCGAGTTGCTGCAGTTCCAGTTTCCACAGCCGGACCCGTGAGCCATTGCCGCCACCGCCATCGGCCATAATCATCAGTTCGCTCGCGGCGGGGTATGCGGACTGACCCATGGCAAACCACCAGCGCCGGATCGTCGCCACCGCGAAGCTTGCCGTGTCGTGGTCGGTGCCCACGCTGACCCACGCATTGTTGTTTGCGACATCGTAGACTCCGTAGGGATTGGCCCGGCCCAGTTCCTTGTCGACAAAGTCGTGCGTCTTTACCTGCTCAGGGTTCCCGTGCGGCATCCACTCCCTGCCGCCGTTCTTGTATTGACCGACAAGTTCCTTCTTCTTCGTGTCCACGGAAATCAC
>CAZLDN010000257.1:0-3857 GCA_964558355.1 uncultured Candidatus Solibacter sp. | reverse complement strand
GGATGATGATGGGGTGGGGGTTTGTAGTGAGTGCTTGGGTTTGTGGGAGGATTTGGTGGAAGTGGTTTGGAATGAGTTGGTTGGGGTGGGCTGGATTTATTTGCTAATGCGGTGACCGGGCGGATTGGGGGAGGCGGATTTGGCGGTGGCAGAGGCTGGGGCCTTGGCGGGGCCTTGGGTAGTTCGCACATTCGCGCCTCGACACGATTGTCGAGGCGGCAGGCCAGAGGACCTGCGCCACAAGGCGGGGGCGTCGTCCTGAGTTAGCGTCGATTGGCGTCCGTTGCAGTGGTTCGATGACTGGCGGCGTGAGCGCAAGGGCGAAATCGGCGGGTCGGCGAAGGGCAGGTTGGGCCTCGTGCGCGGATGGTGCTAGCATCAGTCATCGGACGACCTGTCCGAGGAGACAGACCCATGAGCAATTCCAGTTTCCCCGAGCCTGCGTCTGGCTATCGGTGGCATGAGATTTCGGATCTGCCGAGAGATCTCGAGGCGGCGCGGGACCCGGAACTCGAGTTCTTGCGGGACATGTGGCGGGTGGAGAGGGGGCGCTGTGATCTTCAGCAGATCGCAGCCATTAACAGGGAACTGGCGCGGGAGTGGGCCATCGAGACGGGCATCATCGAAGGCGTGTACACGCTCGACCGGGGGATCACGCAAACGTTGATCGAGCGTGGCATCGATGCGGCGTACATCCCTCATGGGGCCAGCAATAGGGACTCGGAACTGGTGGCCCGGATCATTCAGACTCATGCCGACGTTCTTGAAGGACTGTTCGCGTTCGTCAACGGACAGCGCACGCTGAGCACTGCATACATCCGGGAGTTGCATGCGGCGCTGATGCAGAATCAGTCGACTGTGACGGTGTTCAACCAGTTTGGCGAGGCGTTCGAAAAGGAATTGGAGCGGGGCGAGTATAAGACGATGCCGAACAACCCGCGTCGTCCCGACGGGCATTTTCATGAGTATTGTCCGCCCGAGCATGTCGCCTCGGAGATGGATAGGCTGGTGACGCTGCATCACGAGCATACGGAGAGGGGCGTTCAGCCGCAGGTAGAGGCGGCGTGGTTGCATCACGCGTTTACGCAGATCCATCCGTTTCAGGACGGCAATGGGAGGGTGGCGAGGGCGATATCGAGCGTGGTCCTGATCAAGGGCGAGTACTTCCCGCTTGTGGTGAGCCGGGATGACCGGGCGAAGTACATAGAGGCGCTGGAGTGCGCCGATGGGGGTGACCTATCGCAACTGGCAAACATGTTCGCGACGATTCAGAAGCGGGCGTTCACTAGGGCGATTGGGCGGTCGGCTGATGTGCGACCGACGGTGTCGGTAGATGAGGCTATCGACGCGATTCGTGAGTTGCTCGTTGGGCTGGGCAGGATTACACCCGCCGAGTTTCTCAAAGTGAAAGCGACTGCCAGCGCGATCATGAACGCAACCTCCAATGCACTCGATCCAGTTCTTGCGAGGCTGCAAGCAGACATCGGCGAGGCGAATCCTCAGTACCGCTTTGAGGCAAGTACATTTGGATCACCGTCGCCGAGAGAACTGCACGAGATGGCAACGCGATTCAACTACGATCCCAACGCGACAAAAGACTCCCAGTCAATAGGGCTCTCCCTGAAGGTTTACGACGACGTCAGTAAAATCGTCGTGTCTCTTCACAGCGTGGGCAGCCAGTTCAAGGGGCTTATCGCCGCCGTGGCCTATTTCCAGTTTGGTGAAGGAACACCGGTTCCACTTTCGGACGACGTCTTCAGGATCAGCTATCAGGAGGACGCGGTCGCCGTGTTGCCGAGGTACCAGACGTGGCTCGATGCGTGTTTGATTCGGGGTTTGGCGGAGTGGAGGAGGACGCTGCTGTAGCTCGGGAAACGAGTCGCTGGGCGCTGCTTGCGGACGATTCGTGGATGCCAGACGCCATCCCAAGTCAGAACTCGAGTTTGAGGGCGAGTTGGATGACTCGCCAGGATTCGCCTTGGGGGAGGACGTTGGCGGCGGAGGCTGTGGACATGGTTGTGCAACAGGTTTGGCCGAAGAGGGGGGAGAGGATGTTGGGGTTTCCGGAGGAGGCGGTTCTTGGGTTTTCGAAGTTGGGGTGGTTGAAGGCGTTGAACATCTCGGTGCGGAAGATGAGGCGGGTGCGTTCGGTTAGCTTGAAGGCCTTGGCTATCCCTAGGTCCATTGATTTGTAAGACGGGCCGGTGAAGATGTTGCGGCCTGCGCCCAGGGCGCCTGGGGCGGGGATGACGAAGCCGGCGGCGTTGGGGAAGAGGACGGGTCCGACGACTCCGGGTTTCGATTGGAGGCGGGCTTCGGGCATATTCCCGACGATGGCGGCGCGGGACTGGGAGGCGGAGTTGGCGGTGAGGACGCCGGAACGGACGCTGAAGGGCTCTCCGGACATGTAAGTCGCAAAACCGTTGAGGCTCCAGGCTCCGGCGATGGCGTTCAGGGCCTTGCCCCAGGATGAACCGTAACGCTTGCCGCGGCCGAAGGGGAGTTCGTAGATGCCGGTGAGGTTGAGGACGTGGCGGCGGTCGAAATCGGCTCGGCCTCGCTCATTTGAGAAGTTGCGGGCGTCGGCGGGGGTACGGTCGCTGGTGGTGGTGAGGGCTCCGGAGGTGGAGGAGCCGATGGGGTCGATGGACTGGTTGTCGATGGCCTTGCCGAAGGTGTAGGTGGCATTGAGGAGCAGGCCGGCGTCGAAGCGTTTGCGGGAGGCAAACTGGAACGAGTGGTAGTTCGAATCGCCGCCGTTGTCCATGTAGACGATGGTTCCGAATTGCTGATTGGGGCGGTATTTGCCTGCGAGGGTGGCCTGTTCGATGCGGGTGACGAGGCCGCCGGCTCCGTTCTGGGAGAGTTCGGTGCGGGTGGTGGCGGTGTTGACGAAAGCGGCGGTGACGATGGCGTCGCGGACGATGGGGACGGTGGCGGGGGTGACGCCGGAGGGGCAGCCGGAGCCGGATGGAGCGCAGCCCTTATTGACGTTCGACTGCATGGCGAGGAAGGAGGGCAGAATGGGGGCGGCGTCGATCTGGTTGATGTTGTAGGAGCGATAGAGACGGGTGCCGCGGCGGCCAACGTAGCCGGCCTGGAGGAGGAGACCGCGGTAGATGTCGCGCTGGAGGGTGAAGTTCCATTGATGAACGGTGGGGACTTTGAGGTTCTGGTCGAAGACGGTGACGGCGGGGGCGTTGCTTAGGGTTTGGTTGGGCGCAGTGAGAAAGGTGGAGGGTTTCAGTGTGGGCGGGGACATTTCGGTAGGAAAACCCTGGCCGAGACGGAGGTCGGGTGCGGGGGTGCAGCCGGGGGTGGTCGTGCCGCCAAGGGTTGACGAGCAGGTGTATTGCTGGCCAGGGACGCGGATGGCGGCGGCGGTGACCTGAAAGGACGAGAGGGTGTCGAAGGCCATGCCGTAGCCGGTGCGGATGACGGTGCGGGCGGAGCGGCCGGGTGACCAGGCGAGGGCGAGACGGGGTGCGATGGCTCCGGGATTGTTGTTCTGGAACCAGGTTTTGGCTTTGACGAAAGAGACGGGGCCCTGGGAGCCGTCGATCATACGGTCTGGGACCCAGACGCGGCCGGCGGCTTCGGTGGGGGCAGGGTTGATTTCCCAGCGGAAGCCGTAATGGAAGGTGAGGTTGCGGGCGAGTTTCCATTCGTCCTGGGCATAGAAGTTGTACTGACGGAGGCGCTGGCCCTGGACCCAGAGAGAGACGGAGTTGGGGCCGGTGCGGTAGGGGAGGAAGGTGTCGTTCTGGAGGTCGCCGAGGAAGACCTGCTGGATGCGGGCAGGGATTCCGAGGAGGTCGTTGATGGCGTTGAGGAGGCGGCCATTGTCAGTTGAAGAG
>CAZLDN010000256.1:0-3868 GCA_964558355.1 uncultured Candidatus Solibacter sp. | reverse complement strand
TGCCCGAGCGTATCAGGATCTAAATGAAGCGTCAAGACTTAACGTAGTAATATTAGGAGTGTCCTCCAAGAGGCCGCGAACGCAGAGAGTTCGGTGGGGCCACCTAAGTTGATCAAAAACACACCGTGACCGGAGGGCGGGTCCCCCGACCCGCGCGGGACCCCCTGGTCCCGCTTCCCCCTGGTCCCGCCTCTGCCCACGTGGGCTGTTTTTCGACCCAGTGCCCATGAGCCGCTGGCCCACGAATATCCATGAAAGTCGCGCCAGGCCGGTGGGGCGGGCTTCAGCCTGCGAAGGGCTTCAGCCCGTCCTCCGCCGAGCAACCAGGCCCGTCTTCCGAGCGGGTTCATTTCCGCACTATCGACAGCGCGTGCACAAACAACATCCACCCAAATCACCCCGGTCATCGCCCCTGCATCATAATATGCCGGAACACCAACGCCAAAACCACAAATGCCACAAATGCCGCAATCTGCAGCACCACGACAATCAACATGAACTTCCTACTCCGGGCGGGCAATCCTAAACCGGACCTGGCCACGGCCGCCCCCATCGTGGCCCCGGCCGAGGCAAGCCCCAGATCGGGTTCATCGCTCCCCGTACGCACCGGGTGGATAAACCGGTATCCGCCCCCATCCAGCCTCTCGAAATAGCGCGGCGACGTTAGCGAGTCCTCAAGCGCTTCCCGCAGACGCGTCGCCGCGCCATCCAGGCTTCGCTCGCCATCCAGAAAATTGGCCGAGGGCCACAACTGCGACCGCACTTCCGCGCTCGTGAACTCCACCTCCGGATGCCTGACAAGCAAGGCGAGAATCCGCAACGCCTCGGGATCGATCTCTCTTCTGACCCCCGCATGCCAAAACTGCGATGTCGCCGGTTCCACGATGAACTCCCCGAAACGGTAGGCGATGCGTGCGGACATGGCGGCGCCTCCTCACGCTGTCATATCACGCCCGCCGCGGCAGGTAAAGGGAGTAGCCCGCTCAAATCCGTACTTGACTCTGCCTTCCAGTTACGATACCTTCAGATCTTAATTTCTCTGCGGTGGTATCGCTCCACTCTCCAGGCGCGCTCCCTCCCGGAAAGTGGGAAAGCTTTGAGTTCAGACCTTCAAACCTGGCAGCGAAGCGCGATCCGCAACACCATGGCCAGTTACCGCCGCGCTCAGGAGAACTACTACATCGCCGGCAAGCCCCTAGTGGAAACCGACGGTGGCTATCAGGCCTTCTCGCTCCTCACCCCGCCCCTCGGCTCTCCCGCCGCCCGCCGCCGCGTCAAGTTGATCATGGAGAATCTGCTCAAGTCGAATGCCACCGCGGACGGCAAGTCCGAATACAGTTCGGCCGGCCGCACTCCCCACGTCATCACCATGGCCGTCACCTACAATTGCCAGTGCGATTGCCTCCACTGCTCGGCCGTCGATTACCAGGAAAAGACCCGCCGCGAGGCCAGCGCACTCAGCTTCGACGAACTCAATAACGCCATCGAGCAGACCGTCGATCTCGGCACCACCTGCGTCGTCCTCACCGGCGGCGAGCCACTTCTTTACGAAAAGATCTACGACCTCATCGCCGCCGTCGACAAGAGCCGCAGCGTCTGCACCATCTTCACCAACGGCGAGTTCCTCCTCGAACACACCGTGGCAAAATTGAAGCAGACCGGCGTCTTCGGCGTCTTCGTCAGCCTCGATCACTCCGACCCCGCCGAGCACGACATCAATCGCCAGCGCCCCGGCCTCGCCGAAAAAGCCTGCCGCGGCCTGCGACTCTGCCAGGGAGCCGGCATCCTCACCGGCATCTCCACCTACGCCACCAAGGAGAAAATCCAATCCGGCGAACTCGACGCCATGATGAACCTCGCCCGCGATCTCGACGTGCTCGAGGTCTTCCTCTTCGACGTCATCCCCACCGGCCGTCTCGCCGCCCAGCACGAGTGCATGTTGAGCGACGCCGATGCCCGCCACATCGTCGACTTCCGCGCCAAATACACCGCTCAACCCGAATTCCCGCGCATCATCCATCAGACGATGTTCTCCAGCATCGCCTACCCCTGCGTGGCCGAAGGCTGCCCCGCCGGCATGGTCCAGGTCCATCTGCGCGCCAACGGCGATGTCAGCCCTTGCGATTTCACCCCCTATTCGTTCGGCAACATCCGGCAGCAGCCGCTCAAGGACATTTGGGAATCGATGACCGGTCACGACCTCTATAAGGACCCCTCCGCCCGCTGCCGCCTTTCGAAGCCCGATTTCTGGGTGAAGCTCTCCGAGTTGGCGCCGGCATAGATGATGCCCGTCGAGCGCATCGTCATCACCGGAGCCACGGGATTCCTTGGCGCCCAACTCGTTCGCGTGCTTCTCGACGGTCACCCCGGCGCACATCTCTCCCTCCTGGTCCGCGACAAGCGCGGCCTCAGCGGACACGACCGCGTCGCCGCCCTCGTACCCGAATCCGCTATCGGCCGCGTCGAAGCCCTGCCTGCCGATGTCAGCTTGCCTCGCTGCGGATTGTCCGAACCCGACTACGCCAGACTGCTCTCCGAAGCCACTCATGTCATCCACTCCGCCGCCACTGTCCGTTTCGATCAACCGCTCGACGAAGCCCGCCGCATCAACGTCGATGGCACCCGCAACATCCTCGACTTCGCCGCCCAAGCCCGCCGCGCCGGCCGCCTCCAAAGCCTCGCCTACGTCGGCACCGCATACGTCGCCGGCGACCGTTCGGGCCTTGTCCGCGAAACCGAACTCCAAGCCGGCCAGAGCTTCCGCAACACTTACGAGCGCACCAAGTTCGAGGCCGAGACCCTGGTTCGCGCTCATCTCGATTCCATCCCCGGCGTCATCCTCCGCCCCAGCATCATCGTCGGCGACTCCCGCACCGGCGTCACCAGCAGTTTCAAAACCCTCTATTGGCCCCTCAAGATCTATGCCCGCCGCCTCTGGCGCACCGTCCCCGGTTTCCCCGACGCCGTCGTCGACGTGGTCCCGGTCAACTTCGTTGCCGAAGCCGTCGCCCGCCTCGCCTTTGACGAGCGCGCCTTCGGCCGCACCGTCCATCTCTGCGCCGGTCCTCAAGCCAGCGCCACCATCCAGGAAATCGCCGGGCGCGCGGCGGCGTTCTTCAACGTGCCCGCCCCGCGCTACGTCAATCCCGACGTCTTCTTCGCCTTCCTTCGCCCCCTGCTCTTCGCTCTGCTCTGGGGACCCAAGCGCCGCGTATTGCGCGATGGACGGTCCTATCGCGCCTACTTCTCAATGCGCATGTCGTTCGACACCACCGTCGCCGCCGAACTGCTCGCGCCGCTTGGACTGCGCCCCCCCAATGTGTTGGAATATCTGGACAAGCTCTTCGTCTACTGCCGCGAAACCGACTGGGGACGAAAACCAGCCTCCACGCATTAACCCATGTTCAGCCGGCTCAGACTCTCGTTCGACCACGGCGTCACGGCGTCGAACCTGCTCGATGAACTCCTCCGCCGCACCGGCGATCGAATTATCGGCTACGAGGACGACCAGCCGCGGTACCTCAGTGAACTCCACGCCGATGTCTGCTCTCTCTGCCGCTTTCTCGTCGAAACGGCCGGCCTGCAACCCGGCGGGCTCGTCGCCATCTACCGTACAAACGACACCCGCTGTCTCCACTGGTTCCTCGCCGTCATCCGCGCCGGCGGCATCGCGGTCCCGCTGAATCCTCTGCTCTCCCTCGCCGAGGTCCAGCGCATCGCCGCCACTTCCGGCGCGAAGATCCTGGTCACCGATCGCGCCGTTTTCGAGCGCTCCATCGTCTCCCGCGATGCCTTGCCCTTCGACCAGTGGATCGAGGACGACGACGACCCCGCCACTCTCGACCGATTTCTCCGCCCCCCTCGCAAC
>CAZLDN010000255.1:0-3942 GCA_964558355.1 uncultured Candidatus Solibacter sp. | reverse complement strand
CCTCCATCAGAACACAAATCTTGCTGATGCGCAATTACTTACTGCGTCGTGTATAATTCGGAACAGGAAAGGGAGATTGCCCCATATCGCCGTAGTGACAGGAGAGCCGCTTCCAAGCCGCTTGGCGTCGCTGGCGCTTGGAACTGGGGGTATCGACTGCGTGTACCATTTCGCCTTGCCTGAGTTGATAGCCGGAGTTCAGTCACTGGGGATTGAGGACTCCGCGAATCTGGTGAGGATCATGGTGGAGGGCAAGCGGCTAAAGGACATATCGGATCTTCCGCTCGACCTGGCAGTCTAAGGTTTGACCGACAACCTGAGTTCCGACCGGCGGTCGGAAAACATGAGCCGAATCCGCAGCGGCGACACGCTGCCGGAAATGGCGGTTCGCCGATTGGTTCACGGTATGGGATACCGCTACCGGCTCCATGTGCCGGATCTGCCTGGCAAGCCGGACTTGGTATTCCCGCGGCTGCGTCGCATCATCGAGGTGCAGGGGTGTTTCTGGCATCAGCACCCAGGCTGCATCGACTCTCACATCCCGAAGACGCGGCGGGAGTACTGGGGGCCGAAATTGGACCGAAACACGCGGCGGGACGAAGAAAACAGGCGCAAACTCCGCCGCCTTGGTTGGAGGGTCTTGGTGGTCTGGGAATGTGAGACCAGGAACGCCGCGAAACTCTCGAAGCGGCTTGAGCGGTTTCTGGCGGGATAGGCTCACAGGAGATTCCCAGCGCAGCGGCGCTCCAACCGCTGCACACCGGGAGAGAGCCGGATTGCATTGGGATGCGAGCCGTTCCAGCCCAAGCGTAGGATGGGAGGGATCATGATTGCCCGCAGGAGTTTGTTGTTGTTGGCGGCGGCGATGGCAGGTTGCGCGCCGCGGTTGGTGAACTTGAAGGATCCGGTTCTGGTGGCGCGGCGTTCGCCGGTGGTTTGGAAGGCCCGGTTTGAGACGACTCAGGGCGTATTCGTCGTTCAAGTCGTCCGGCCTTGGGCTCCTTTGGGGGCCGGCCGGTTCTACGGTCTGGTGCGGGGCGGTTTCTATGACGGCTGCCGGTTCTTCCGCGTGTTGCCGGGATTCGTCGTTCAATGGGGGATCAACCCGGATCCCGCCGTGTCGAAGGTCTGGGACGACCAAACGAAGATTCAGGATGATCCGGTGAAGGCGTCGAATGTGCGCGGGACGATCAGTTTCGCGACGGGGGGGCCGAATACGCGGACGGTGCAGGTCTACATCAATCTAGGGGCAAACTCGCGGCTGGATGCACGGGGATTTTCTGCGTTTGGCCGGGTGGTCGAGGGGATGGAGGTTGTCGAGAAATTATATAGCGGGTATGGCAAAGGAGCGCCGCGGGGAAAGGGGCCGAATCAGGACCAGATAGAGAAAGAGGGCGAGGCGTATCTGGCGCGGGAGTTCCCAAAGTTGGACAAGATCATTCGGGCGCGGGTGGTGCGGTAGGGCCTGGCCGGTCGGGTTGACCCGGGCTCGCCCGCGACGGGCGAGAGACAGGCCGGGAGGCCTGTCCTACTAGACGCGATAGCAGCCGAGGACGCGCTGGAGGTCCGTCAGTTCTTCAAGGTGACCCAGCGCGCGGCGGACCTTTTCATCTTCGACGTTGCCTAGCAGGTCGACATAGAAGAGATACTCCCACGGTTTGCCGCGCAGGGGCCGGGATTCGATCTTGGCGAGGCTGATGTCGCGCAGGGCGAAGGCGCTGAGGGCGCGGAACAGCGAGCCGGGCTGGTTGCGGGTGGTGAAGACGAGCGAGGTTTTCCAGGATTTCTTGCCGGTCTCGTCGAGCTGGAGCGGGGCGTCGCCGGCGCGGCGCAGGAGGAAAAAACGGGTGTAGTTCTGGCGGTCGTCCTCGATGGAACGGCGCAGGATGTGGGCGCCGTAGATTTCGGCCGAGACAGCGGATGCGATGGCGGCGGAGTCCGTCAGGCTCTCGGCCATCAGCATTTTGACGCTGCCGGCGGTGTCGTAGAAAGGGCTGCGTTCGAACTGCGGGTTGGCGGCAAAGAACGACAGGCACTGGTTCAGAGCGACCGGATGGGAGAAGACGCGGCGAACACTCGCCAGGCGGACACCTGGGGCGGCAATGAGGTTGTGGACGATGCGAACGTTGGTTTCGGCGACAATTTGGTGGTCGAAGTGAAGCAAATGGTCGTAGTTCTCGTGCACCGAGCCGTGGAGGGTGTTTTCGATGGGGATGACGGCGGTGTCACAATTCGAGGAGCGAAGAGAGGCGAACACTTCCTCAAATCGTTGACACGGAACGACTTGCACGTCAGGCCCTAGTAGTTTGACGATCGCCTCATGGCTGAAGGCTCCGGGTTCGCCTTGAAAGGCCGCGGCGAGTGGTGGGCGTTTTTTAGGGTGTTTAGCCAATGTGATCCTCGTACCTTGAGTTTGTTCCGATTCCAGAACAGAATTGAATCAGGCGCGGATAGCGGACCAGCGACACACCGCAGCGCCGCGAAACCAAACGGGCGACGGGCTGGCGGCGGGCGCCTGAACCGCATCGAATCATATCATGGATGACGCCGGACAGAAGCTGAAACTTGCGCGGGAGCGGCTTGGGCTGCGTTACCGTGACGTGGAGGAGTTCAGCGCCCGGATTGCGGACCGTCACAGGAACAGCGAATTCACCATCGCCATCAGCCGGTTGTCCGACATGGAGAACCGGGGCGTGGTCCCAAACATATACAAGCTGTACTCGCTCTGCACGATCTACAGGCTGGAGATCACCGGCGTTCTGCTCTGGTATGGGGTAGATGTGGGCAAACTGCCGGCCGACATCACGCTGATGGCGCCGGACAAGTCGCATCTACTCAACTTCTCGCCGGATGGGGCGAGTTTGGGTTCGGGCGCGCATGTTCAGGTACCGTTGTCGCTCGACCCTGGGGTGGATCTGGGCAAGACCACCTTTCTGAGCCGGTTCATACAGAGCTGGGGTATTTTGCCGGTGATGTTGCTGGCCGGGCTGGACTTGAAGTCGCACCGTTACGGGTTCCTGGGGTTGGACGATTGGTTCATGTACCCGCTGCTACAGCCAGGAAGCCTGTTGCTGATTGACGAGTCGAAGAGCAAGATCGCGGCGTCGGGATGGACCAACGAGTTCGACAGACCGATCTATTTCCTTGAACGGCGCGAAGGGTGGACTTGCTGCTGGTGCAGCCTGGAGGGCGAGAGGCTGATCGCCGTGCCGCATCCTGCCTCGCCATGCGCACCGCTGGTCTATAGCTATCCGGCTCAAATCGAGGTCGTGGGGCGGGTGGTTGGAGTGGCGAACCGGCTTGACCCGGATCTCAGACGGCCAGTTCGTTCCTGACGGTTCTGAGCAGCAGTTCGAGGTCGGTCAGGAAGAGATCCTTATCGGCGGGACTGGCCTCAAAAGGGATGAGGCTGCGGTACGGCGCCAACCTCAGCCAGTTTTCGAGAAGGACTTTGCGGCTGGTGGGCAACCCGGCGAAGTAGAGCGCCAGATCGGCCTTCTGCTCTTCGATTCCGAGATCGAGCCACTGGCGAAAGGTGCTGTCATGGCTTGAGCGGAGGGCAGTATCCGCCTCCTCTTCGCCGAACATCTTGGCCAAGCCGTGGTGTTCGTACAACCCGCTGTCCGGACTTCGCCGCTGCGCCAGGTACACCAAACGCCCGTAAATGGCAGGGATTTGGCGAAGCGTCCGACGCCAGACGTCGTCGCTCGCGCTCTTCCATGGTTCAGACGTCATGATTGACATCACCGGCAAGTCCAAGCCTACTCTCATCTTAATCAAATCCGAAGCCTTCGCGCTCTGGCTACCATCGTCCGAGCCCGGCGAATTCAGACTTGTTCCGAAACCGGAAAAACTAAACCGCAACGCACGCAATAAGTGCATATGAAGTCACTAGCGTCCGGCTATAAGTCCCACAGATTCAACTGGTTAGAAAATGAGGGT
>CAZLDN010000254.1:0-4063 GCA_964558355.1 uncultured Candidatus Solibacter sp. | reverse complement strand
CTACGACCACCGAGAGCGGTCGCGGGTATTCCGGTCGAGCTGCGCCGCAGAGCGTTGGCTCGCCGACCAGGGGATACGTGCGGGGGTGTCCCATGCCTGAGCCCACCACGGTCCAGGACGCCGGCCGCCTCGGGGGCCAGGCGCGTGCGGCGCGGATGACGCCGGAGGAGCGGAGCGAGGGGGCTAGACGCGCGGCGACCGCCCGCTGGTCGCGCTACATCCTCCAGACTCGGGAGGGCGGCGAGTGGACCTCCGACGGCCTCGGCGACGGCAATATCCCCGGCACACTGGCAGAGACGCGGGGATCGCTCGAGGCGTGCCTCACACTGATCCCCACCGATCCGTCGTGGGCGGCAGAGTACCGCATCGTGCGCCTCGACGCCGCCGGTGAAGTCGCGGAGGTGGTCGAGTACCACGACGCCTCTCGCGTACAATGAGGACGATGCTGGTGCAAACCGGCAGCTACTCCACGCCTCATGGCGGCGGATATGGCCTCTGGCCCCGTGAGCCAGGTAATCACGGGGCGACCTCACGCCGAGCTGGCAACGCCGGCCGAAACTCGATCACCAGCGCCACCCCGCACCGTGGGCAAGCGTAGGTCGAGACGCCTGGTTGCGGCCCGGCCTTTACCTCGAGATCCTTGCCGCAGGCGTGGCAGGTGAGGTTGTAGATCTCAGTGGTTCGCATGGTTGGCCTCCGCCTTCCGTTCATTGATCTTGAGCACTTTGGCCCGCGTCCAGTCAAAGTGCATCTTGGCGTCTTCGTGGATCGCCCAGCCGTTTGCCTTGTACTTTTTCGTGGTTTTGTCCGCTTCCTCGATGTACCGCCTAAGTAACTTCTCAAGGCGGGCGGCGTCCCAGCCCGGAACAGAGAAACCGCGCAAAACCCGGTATTCATACTGTGCGATCCTGTAGCACTTGAGCCACTTGGCCGAGGGAGACTGTTCCACGCCGAGATAATTGACTGCCAACCGCAATTCAGAAACTGCCCTATTGGGTCCGCTGTACGTGTTGTCTATTTGTTTGAGGTGGGCTTTAAGTGTTTTCTGTTTCATTTCCGTCTGTCTCGTGATTCTTCTTCCAGAGTCTCTCCCATCTTACCGCCAGGGCCTGCTCGCCGCCGTGGGCTACGGGGTCGGCGAGGATGATGGCCGCGGCGAGGGCGTTGCCGGCGTCGTAGATGGGCTGCTGCTTGATCACTTCGCCTCCGGTTTGTAGGTTTTCGCGATCCAAATAGACAAAGGCAGCGGGATCATGGCGATTTTGGCGGACGCGGCCTTGCGGGCGGACGACTGAGATGAGTACATGCGCGTAATTGAGCCTGGATCGTGCCACCACTCGCCGCCCTGTTTAATACCATCCGCCGCCGCGCTCTGGAACGACCGCCCCAGTAGCCCGGTCTTCTCGTGCTCATGGAAGTTGGAGCCGGGAACTTTGCGATGCCGTGCACTTGGCATTAGTGCCGGCAAGTCTCCCCAAAAGTAAAAACTCCCGTATTTCCCCTTCGCCTTGCCCACCCACGGCTGTGCGCCCCTGACGTTCTCCACCACCAGCGGGATGTGCCGCCCCGCCGCCTCGCTCGCCTCCCGCTGTATGCGGAAACAGGCGTCGAACAGCGCCGTCAGTTGCTTCACGTCCCGCATCCCGCTCCGGTACTCCGCCGCCATCTTCTTGCCGCGGGAAAACGGCATCGCCATGTAACTGAACGATTGGCATGGCGGGCTCGCCACAATGCAGGCGGCGTGGCGGAACTGGGAGCCGTGGAGGGTGAGCACGTCCTGGAGGACGAGTTGGCCGGGGTAGCCGCCGTTGCCGTAATCGTGCCGCTCGATGTCAAAGCCGATGCAGTCATAGCCTTCGGCGAGGAACCCTTCAGCCCAGCCGCCAAGCCCCGCGAAAAGATCAACACACAGCGGCTTCACGTCGCCTCCGTGAAGCGGCCCGTGTCGCCGCGGAACGTCAACGGAATTACCAGATTGCCGGCCCCGTCACGTTGTTTGCCGACGATCAAGTCCAATGCGAGTTCCTCCGCGGGCTGTGATTGGTAAGTCGTCTCCCCGTGCAGGAAAAGCACATTATTGGCAGCCTGTTCTATGTCGCCAGATTCCCTCAAATCATGCAGCCGCGGCTTGGCGCCCGTCTTTTGGTGTTCCCGGCTGAACTGGCAAGCTGCCAGGATATGCACCTTGAGCGCCGAAGCCATCACCTTCAAACCGCGGGCCACGCTGCCGACTTCTTCTTGCCGTGTGTTGCCCCTGCCAGTCACCAGTTGCAGATAGTCCACCGCCACCAACCTGATATCGTGCTTGGCTTGGAGGCGGCGGACTCCGGCTTCGATAGCGGCGACCGTGCAGGAAGATGAGTCTCTGACAAATATCGGGAGATCCGCTACCGCGCCGAACCCTGCTTGCATTCCGGCGAACTGCCAACTCATCGGCTCGTGCCGGATGCAGGACCTGTTGAACCCGCCGGATAGAGCCGCGAAACGGTTTACGACCTGCTCACGGCTCATCTCCAGCGAGATGATCACAGTTGCCGCTCCATGTACGGCGCAATACAGGCTTGTGTTGAGGCAGAAGTCCGTCTTGCCGCGGCCCGTGCCGGCGGCGATGATGCTCAACTCGCCGGGGAACATCCCGCCCGTGAAGTCATTGAGTCGCGTCCACGGCCACTGTATCCCCCGGCGCCGGAAGGTGGCTAGGTACGTGTCGAGTCCGCCGGCCGCCACCACTACTTCGCCTGGGGTGGCAAACTCATGCGTGGTCGCTGGCGTCAGACCCGCGAACATACCGCGCATCTGATCTGTGATAGCCGTTAGATCGTCGCCGCTGGTCGCCAAGTTGATTACCTGTTGAGCCGTGTAGATCATGCGCCGCCGGATGGCCTTCTCTTGGACGATCTTGGCGTAGGACTCCAAGTCAAACAGATGCGGCAACCCCTCATCGAGGCTGACCAAGTAACTCAGGCCATCGACGGACTCGACTTCGCCCAATTTGTCCAGGGCCTCGTAAAGCGTTACGCGGTCGATATGCGTTCCAGCCTCGTACATCTCCGCCAGTCGCCGCCAAATCTTGCGATGCTTCTCTATCGCGAAATCGTCGAACGTAAGAATATCCCGGACCAGCCCAAACCGCTCACCCTCCAATAGGACGGCACCTAATACCATCCGCTCTGCTAGGATATTGGCCGGCAGGCCCTGCTCAATCAGCCCGTCGCGCTGCTGTCCGTTGTCTGTGGCCCACATATTAGGCGGCATCGGGAGGCCCTTGGCGCTGCGAGGCTTCCCATTTCAGCCGGTCGCGCTCATTTTTCGCGGCTTGCCAGGCGAGCATATCGTCGGCGCTGATGTAGTGCGGCCCGTCGTCTAGCGGCGGACCGGAATTGGCTTCGTCTGTCCAGCGTTCTTCCGTCAGCCAAGTTTTCGGGTGGACCTGGAACTGCCGCTCCTTCCGGGTTTGGATCGGAGCGTCACGCTTCACCCCGGCCATTACCGCGGCAAACGTCGCCTCGTCTTTGACCTTCGCCCGGAACTTTCCCCAAGCGCCGCCCTTGCCGACCTTGAGCCAGATCTCTTCCCAGAACTGATCGAACCATGCCGACTGTTCGCTCGCCACCTTCGCTGACTTTTCACGCTGGGGGACTATAGGGGGTACCGTATACCGTATACCGTATACCGGCAACCTTGGCGCGCCTAAGGCAAGCCTAGGCGGACCCAAGGCTATAGGTGGGTCAGCCTTAGGCAAACCTAGGTCAGCCTTAGGCAAACCTTCTGGAGGTGCAGGGAGCCTGCTTTCTTGCTCTCTGATGTGAGGTTTTTGATGCTTGAGGAAGTTGACAAGTTGGATAACTGGCGTATCGTCAACAATATAACGATAGATCCACCTAGGGCACAACAAGGTTAGCCAAAGGTCAACCGAAGGCACGCCTACTGAATCATACGGAAACACATCAGCCATAATGCGCATCGGCCGATCCTCCAATCGCCCTTCACGATCAGCTATACACCACAGCCCGGTGTACAGGTAACGCGCTTCGATGGGGACTTCGGCCAGCACTTCGTCGCG
>CAZLDN010000253.1:0-4073 GCA_964558355.1 uncultured Candidatus Solibacter sp. | reverse complement strand
GCCGACAGCGTGGCCGACAAGATCCGGACACTCAGCCTGGAAGATCCAGAGAATGAGGTCGTGCGGAAAAGTCTCGAGCTTGATGTGAGTCTGGACGAGGAGTCCCTCCAGGACATCAAGAGCGAGTATGCAACGGCGGAACCCGTTGGCTGCGTTACAAGACATTTCCTGCCGGAGACTCTGGGCTTGCGGATCAACGTGGCTGACGAAGAAGCCCGCGCGATGGTCAGCACTATCTGCGAAGAATCCCCGCGTGGCCTCCGGCGGCGTATGGGACCGGATCGGGACGTAGCTATTCCAGAGCCGGTAATCGCGGTTTTGAGAGAACTGCTCGGCGCGGAATTGATGTCTGAGATTTTGCCAGAGACCATCCAGGCTGCGCTCGATACCGGCGAAACGGCGTCCGCCGTCACCCTTCGCGGCTGGAGCGCGCAGGTCAGGCACCTTCCATTGGGACGGCGGACGGAGATGCGGAAACGCATTCAGACGTCACCTGGACTGACAGCCAAGCTCGTTGCGGCGTTCAAAGAAGGCAAGCCTACTCGCTTCATTGTCGTGCCAAATCCGCCGCCGTCGGACGTGATGGACGGCATCATGTACCTCGACTACTTCTTCACAAACGCGGTCAAATATCTTGGCCCTCTTCGAGATGAGCCAAAGGCATTGTACCCGTTGGCAACCGGCATCGATCCATCCGACGTAGGTCTCCGCGGCGAAAACACCGCCGCCGTTTTGGATCTGCATAAGGGAAAGCGTATTCGGTACCTCCCTACATCGTCGTTCCAATCGCCCGACGTCAAACGGACCACGTCAATGCGCACGCTTGAGGCTGCGGTCACTGATTGGCTGCTCTACCTCGGTGTTGCGGAATCCGTCGTGACGGTTGATAAAGCAAAGCTGGGTCACGAACTCAAGGTGGTGCCGCCAGGCATGTCGCAGCCACATGATCTCACTCACGTCGGCGTGGGAGTCAGCCAAGTGCTTCCCATTCTGATCATGTGCCTTCTGGCGGAACCAGATACCACCCTGGTGTTCGAGCAACCGGAGCTTCATCTGCATCCCAGGGTGCAGACGCTTCTCGGGGACTTCTTTCTGTCGATGGGACTTCTTGGAAAGCAGTGCGTGTTGGAGACGCATAGCGAGTACCTCATCAACCGTCTTCGCTTTCGGGCTGCGGCGGAAAAAGAAAAGAGCGAATTCGCCAAAGCCATGAAGATGTATTTCGTCGAAAAGCGCGGAGATACTTCCGTCTTCCGCCCGGTGGTCGTAAACGAGTTCGGTGCCATCCCTGATTGGCCTGACGGCTTTTTTGATCAATCGCAGAGCGAGGCCGAGCAAATCCTGCGGGCTGCGACTCGCAAACGGCAGACGCGTGGAGGGAGGCTGCCACGTGCTGAGCGTCACGATTGACACGGCTGTTTTCGCTCCACCGCCTCTCGGCGCGACCGAAGAGGACGTGCATAGCTTCGTTGCTACCTTGCTGGAGTGGCGCGATGCGATGAACGACGGTCGCCTCGATGTTTACACAAGCGTTCACGCTCCGGAAGTGCTGGGGGACTCTGACCTTTATCCGATTCGTCCGCGTTTGAGTGAGCTCTTGCGGCAGGCGGCAGTGTTCGAGTATGACGCGAACACTGTTGCTGTGCTCGCAGAGACGATCCTCAACCGTTCAGCGAAAATTGAAGATCTGCTGGGCATTTCCGACATTCTCGTTGACGACCTTACCTTCCAGCCAGATTGCTTCGCGTCTCACTCTCCCGCCGCACTCCGCGATGAAGCACAGCGTTGCGCAGCAGTGATTTCTCTTGCTAGTCGGTACCTCGATGAACCCAGCCTGCGGTGCCACGCTATCGCCATTCGCGCGACGGATCTAGGGGCCGCTGTCCGGGTACGCGGGATCATTCTGGAAATCGAGCACAGCCGCGACGATCTCGGTGGGCTTCCGATGGCACCGGCGTATTTCGAAGGCTCCACTTTAGTCTGCAGCAGCTTTCATCGCCTTCTGACGACACTGGATGAAGTAGGCATTTTGCGTTGGGCAAAGACGGGGAGTCACGTCGCGACAGCCGTCAAGGTCGGTGTCTACAAGAAGTTCGCTTCAAGCGGGAGCACCTTGCCATGGGAGGACTTACCAGCGTTTGAGATTGGGCGTGAGTTCTACGGCAGCCTCGAGGCTCATCATGTTGCAGCGGATTCTGGCCTGGCCGAAAGGCTCTTCCGGGCCATCGTGGAAACAATCTGCCACGAGAATCTTGGCGCGACGCACGCGCTCAGGAAGGGTGGCGGCGGAAATGACCCGCAAAGAATGCGTGGAAAGGATGCCGCGTGGCGTCGGGATGTGGATCGCGAGTACCACCTACATTATTGGGAGTGCGCGACAGGCGCTGTCGAATTGGCTGCCGTCGTCGTTCACAACGACTTCTCGATTCCCGATTGAGTGCAGTAACGATGCAGGACGGAAAGGCAACTTAGACGGCGATGAGTTCAGCCTCTGGAGCTTGGTCACTGACCAAGTTAGTCGGGAACAGGGTAGGTTGGTCACTGAACCAAGCGAGTAGGGCGCTTTGAGGGTACTGGCCAGTGCGGGATATCGAGACCAAGGAAGTGAGATTGAACGGAGAATGGCATTTCGACGAAGGTCGGCGGCTGCGGTGCCGGGTGTTGGAGCACGTCGACACCTGGGGCCAGACGGCTGTGCGGGTCTGGTATCCGGAAGCTCAGACCATCCTCCTCGTCGCTCCTGAACAACTGAAGCCGGTCGAGGATCTCCGAACCAGCCCACAGGAGATCGCCTACATCACTGCGGCCGCTAAAGTCGCGGACGCGCTCGACGAGAACACGCTGCTGGCACCGATTGAATCGGCGGTGATCCCCCTTCCCCACCAGATTCTAGCCTTGCTGAAGGCCGTCTCCTCAGACCGCGTACGGTTGCTTCTGGCCGACGAAGTGGGACTTGGCAAAACCATCGAGGCCGGTCTGATCATCAAGGAGATGAAGCTGCGTGGGTTGATCCGCCGCGTTCTTGTGGTCGCTCCGAAAGGCTTGGTGAGCCAGTGGGCAGCCGAGATGCGAACGCATTTCGGTGAAGAGTTCCGGCTGCTGCTGCCAAGCGACTTTCCGGCGTTCCGGCGCGTCGCCGGGCAGGACAACGTCTGGAAGATGTACGACCAGATTATCTGCCCCATGGACGCCGTGAAGCCCATCGACAGCCGACGCGGGTGGTCCAAAGAACAACTCGCTGAGTACAACCGGGACCGCTTCGAAGATCTGCTGGCAGCGAACTGGGACTTGATCGTGATCGATGAAGCGCACCGCCTGGGTGGGATGACGGACCAAGTGGCGAGGTTCAGACTCGGTCAGGGGTTGGCGGAATCCGCGCCGTATCTTCTGCTCCTCACGGCCACGCCTCACCAAGGCAAGACGGATGCCTTTCATCGCCTGGTCTCGCTTCTCGACAAGACGGCATTTCCTAACCCCAGTGCGGTCAGTCGCGACCGGTTGGAACCGTACTTGGTTCGAACTGAAAAGTGCAAGGCCATCGACGCACAGGGCAATCCACTGTTCAAGCCCCGGCGCACGCAGTTGGAGCCCGTCCACTGGAACGAACGTCACGTGCTCCAGCGGCAACTGTACGAAGCGATCTCGGAGTATGTTCGGATCGGCTACAACCAGGCGATCCGGGAGAAGAAGAACTATGTGGGCTTCCTACTAATCCTGATGCAGCGGCTGGTGACATCCTCCACGCGCGCGATCCGGACAACACTGGAGCGCAGGCTGGAGATGCTTCAGGCGCCGGAGGAGCAGTTGTCGCTGTTCCCGCTGGGCTTCGACGACGAGTGGTCGGACATGGATGGCCAGGAGCAGATCGACATGCTGCTGCGCATGCGCACCAAGGCGCTGCGGAATGAACGTGTCGAGGTACAACTGCTGCTCGACCTCGCGAAGCGGACAGAGGCGACCACCGCAGACGCCAAGGCCGAAGCGCTGCTCAATTGGATCTACCGGTTACAGCAGGAAGAATCCGATCCAGACCTGAAAGTCTTGCTGTTCACGGAGTTCGTACCGTCCCAGGA
>CAZLDN010000252.1:0-4170 GCA_964558355.1 uncultured Candidatus Solibacter sp. | reverse complement strand
CTCGCCCTCTACCGCAAGACCTTCCGCCCTTCCGGCGCCAAAGACGACCCCTCCGCCTCGACAATCGGCAGCGCGTCTTGACCGAAGCCTTCCAGCAGCATCCTGAACGATTCGTCCGCAAAGCACCGCGGCCCGCGCCGCTCCCGGATGCTGTCTGGATTGACCCGCCCAAGCCCGGCCCGCCGGAGGGAGGGAAAACTCACTAATTTATGCGGGCAGGTGTCTCAAAGTCGTTGACAAGTTCCGCGCGCTTGTACGGTTCTACTTCACCCGACGGGGGTGCGACTTGGACGCCGAACTCACTTGTATACGAATCACCGTCTGGATCGGTGTGCGAGTGCTGTCATCCGACGGCGGCCATGGATGCACAAGGCCGTATCTTCGTCATGTTTCGGAACTCGATTGACGGAAACCGTGATATGTACCTGGTCCGCTCCAATGATGGAGGAAAGACCTTCGGCCCAGCGGCCAAGCTCGGCGCCGGTACTTGGAAGCTGAACGCGTGTCCGATGGATGGCGGAGGGCTTCAGGTCGACGCCGACGGCAAGCGCCTCACAATCTGGCGGCGCGAGGGAGAGGTCTTCTTGTCGGCGGGTCCGAATCTGGAACAGCGGATCGGCGCTGGGCGGCATCCGATCCTCACAACCACGCCGCTCGGGCCTGCCTTGGCGTGGACGGAGGGAAAGCAACTGAAGGTGGTGGGCCCAGGGCAGACAGAGGCCACCACGATCGAGAGTGATGCTGCCTATCCGAGCATGGTGGCTCTTTCCAGTGGAGCCGTGGTGCTCGCATGGGAACAGGGCGGCGCAATTGTCATCAGAGGGCTGGACTGAATCGCAATTCAGTCCGAGCATCCCTCGTGTGTGGCTTCGCCTCCCGCGACGTGATGGCCGCACACCGAACCCCCACAGTGCCCACGGGTGTGGGAGAATCGAAAGTACGGCGCATGCCATCGCGAATCTCAGCCTTCCGGACCGTGGCGGTCGCTATCCTACTGCTGACCGGGGTGGAACTGTTTGCTTGTGAGCTGATATCCCCCGCCACGTGCGAGATCACGGGTATCCCTGGCGGCGGCGGTTCTTCGAAGCCGTCCGATGGCGATAGTTGCCTTTGTTGCTGTTCTCACATCGTTGTGAGCCCCCACATCGAGATGACTCCGACGTTCAATGCGGCGCCCATCTTTGTCCTTGCGCAGTGTGCACCTCCCTTGGCGGAATCCCCGCACATCTACCACCCTCCCCGCGTCTGACGACTTCTCCTCTTTCTCCAACGACTTCATTTCAGGAGTGAGACATGTCATTGAAAGTGACTCTGTCGCTGGTGGCACCATTCGTGTGTGCCCTCGTGGCGGCGCAGAACACGAGCGCCCAGGTGTATTCCGCCGACGATCTGGTTAGGATCGCGATCGAGAGAAACCGGGAACTGCAGGCGACGCAGCAGCGGGTAGTTGAGGCCCGCGGACTTCTTCGCCAAGCCGGAATCAGGCCCGCCCCGAGCCTTCAATTCGAGGGGGCCACCGGCCGCCCTTCGGGGTCTCCTGGAGAAGAGGAGTACGCTGCCGGATACTCGCAGCCGCTGGAAATGGCTGGCAAACGCGACAAGAGAGTCCGCGTAGCTGAGAAGGGCGTCGCGCTAGCCGAGGCGGAACTCGGCGAGCGCACGCGCCGGCTGGTGATCGATGTGAAACTCCGCTATGTGGATGCGGTGACCGAACAGGCTAGGCTTGCCACTCTCGACCGGCTCATCGGGACACACAAGGAATCGGCGAAATTGACCGAGGCTCGTGTTCAGGAGGGTGATGCCGCTCCGTTGGATGGCCAACTGTTATTAGTGGAACTGAACCGTGCTGTGGCCCTGCGGCGAACCATCACGGGCAGGGTGGGCGTGGCGCTGGCTGACTTGCGCCGGCTTTGCGGCTTTGGCATCGCGGACCCGGTGAGCCTCTCCATCGATTCGGCCACTGCTCGCAGCAGCAAGCATCCGCGCGGCGAACTGGTTGCATGGGCCCTGGCGCAGAGGCAGGATCTGCGTGTCGCGCGGATTGTAGAAGAGCAAGCAGCCGCCGAGGTGAACCTGACGGAAGCACAGTCCCGCGCTGATCTGACTCTGACGGCACGATATTCCCTGCGAAACGGGCAGTTCAGCGGCCTGTATGGATTCACGGCTTTGGGCCAGCCGTCCGCCCTGCGCGACAGGGACAACATCCTCTCATTTGGAGTCTCCTTCCCGCTCCTCTCTCGAATGCGAAACCTTGGCAACATCGAGGCAGCGGCGGCCCGGGCGACAGGCTTCAGATCTTTGAAGCAGCATCTGGAGGCAACAATCCCGCTCGAAGTGGAGGCAGCGTGGCAGCATTGGGACGCCGCCACGGAGTCGCTCCGCATCCTGAACAGCGGGGTCCTCCAGCAAGCCGAGAAGAACACTGAGGTGATCCGGCGGGCCTATGGACTGGGTCAATTACGGTTGCTCGACGTTTTGAACGAGCAACGCCGGCTGATCGAAATACAAATGAGCTTCATCGATGCGGAAGCCGACGTGCGCCGAGGTCTGGTGGAGTTGGAGCGGGCCGTGGGAGGAGATCTGAAATGAATAGGAAATGGATAGCGATCGGGTTGTGTTTCTTGATCGCGGCTTGTTCAAGAACGAAGCCCGAAGCGACGCAAGAGAAGGAAACGACAGAATCGTCCGGGCTGATCACCATGGAAGAGGTGGCGCAGAAGAATGTTGGCCTGCAAGCCGCCCCGGTGAGGATCATTCAATTGTCTGAGTATCTCCAGGTGACAGGTACCGTGCAGCCGGTGGACAGCCGCGTCAGCCAGGTGCGCTCGCTGGCTCGCGGCCGCATCGAGGATGTGCTGGCGAAGGTTGGGGACCGAGTACGCCAGGGGCAGGAACTCGCTCGAATCGACAACCTGGAAGCCGGTGAACTCGCAGCCCAGATTGCTTCTGCGCGCGCCGAACTCCAGCGGCTGAAGGCGCTCCTGACATTTCAGGCCAAGCAGGTCGAACGAAACCGGAGGCTATCGGAGCTCGGGGCTGCCCCAACGAAAGACTATGAGCAGAGTCGTGCGGAGTATCAGGCACTGGAAGAGAACGCTCGGGCCCAGGAAGGCATCATCTCGGGCCTGGGCACGCGGTTACGGCGATTTGGCGGACCGGACACCGATCCGAACACGCCCGTGATCACGGCAATCACCGCGCCGTTCGACGGCATCGTGATCAAGGCGGCTGCTTCGCCGGGCGGAGTCGTCGAATCAGGCACTGAATTGTTCACGGTGGCCGACATCTCGCGCGTTTGGGTGCAGGCTGAGGTTTACGAAAAGGATCTCGGACGCATCCAGGTCGGCCAGCCGGCAATTATCCATGTGGACACCTATCCCGGTGCACCGTTCGCCGGGAAAGTCACCTATATCAGCGACGTGCTTGATCCTCAGACCCGCACAGCGAAGATCCGCTGCGACGTACCCAACAGCAAGGTGTTGCTCAAACTCGACATGTTCGCGTCTGTTCAACTGCCAACCACATTCAGTCGGCGGGCGCTGGCGGTGCCGGTCGGAGCCATTCAGCAGCTCGACGGCAAGACGGTCGTGTTCGTCCGGCGTGGAGCCACGCAGTTTGAAGCGCGGGAGATCACGGCGGGAAAGACCGTGAACGGCCAAGTCGAGATCCTCTCCGGACTTCGGGACGGCGAGCCCGTGGCCACGGTGGGCGCATTCCACTTGAAGTCGATCGTCGCAGGCAAGGAACTGGGGGAAGAGTAACCATGGAACGAATCGTCGCCTGGGCCCTTTCTTACCGCTTCATCGTCATTCTAGCGGCTGTCTTCGTGGCCGGAGCAGGTTTCTTCTCTCTGCAGAAGCTGCCGATTGACGCCGTTCCCGACATCACGCCCAATCAGGTTCTCGTGCTCACGCGAGCGCCCAGCCTCTCTCCTCTCGAAGTGGAGAAGTTCTTGACGTTTCCGGTGGAAACCTCAATGAGCGGGCTTCCGGGCATTGAGAAGATCCAGTCGGTTTCCAAGTTCGGTCTCTCCTATGTGGCGGTGTACTTTAAGGAAGACATGGACGCCTACTTCTGCCGGCGGCTCATCATGGAGCGGCTGCCGCAGGCCAAAGAGGCGATCCTACCTGGCATGGGCACACCCGAAATGGGTCCGATCACCACAGGCCT
>CAZLDN010000251.1:0-4218 GCA_964558355.1 uncultured Candidatus Solibacter sp. | reverse complement strand
GTGCGCTGGGGTGTCACACGGGAACTGGCGATCGTCTGGTTGCTCACCTTCCCGGTCTGCGCCGCCATCGGGTGGACTGTGGTCAAGTTGATCGCGATGCTTCACTGACAGGCGCCAGGACACGGGTGGCGCATTGTGGGGCATCGGCAGAACCGACCGCCGGCCGGAGCTAGCGCATAGGCAGGCACACGTGTCGGCAACGGACGCGCCACCAGCGCGAGTACCGCGCCACCATCCGTTCCGCGTAGGGCCGCTCTCGGTTTCCAACTGAGCTGAGCGGGCGGGAGCAGGCCAGATTCCCGGTTCCGGCGCTCGATCTTCCCCTTGGCTGGCGTACGGTGAGCGTTCTCCATGCGTCCAAGGCGAAATAAGCGACCGGCGAAGCGGTACCCTTAAGTTGAGCCGGGTCTGCACCACTAGCGCGGCTAGAAGCGGGTGTTCTTCATGCTCGCGAACCAGGGGGCCGCTTCAACGAGCATGAGCTGATTTGTACCCATTCGATCTCGCGATGCACAGCCTCAGCATACTTGTGACGTTCGCCGGGAGCTTGGCAGCGGCCCTGGTCCTTGGCTTTTTGGCCCATCGGCTTAAGGTGTCTCCGATTGTCGGCTACCTCTTGGCTGGAATCGTGGTCGGCCCGTTCACGCCGGGCTTCGTTGCAGACCGGGCAGTCGCCGAGCAGTTCGCCGAAATAGGTGTCATCCTGTTGCTCTTCGGAATCGGGCTCCGCTTTCACCTGAACGAGATGATCGCGATGTGGCGAGTGGTGGTGCCCGGCGCTCTCATCCAGAGCACCATTTCCACCGCGGCGCTGGCGCTACTATTGCACCTTGCAGGTTGGACCTGGATCGCTGGCATCATTCTCGGAATGGCGATCTCAGTCGCCAGCACGGTCGTGATGGCCTTGGTATTAGCCGAGCGGCATGACCTGCACGCGCGGATCGGCTATATCGCGATTGGCTGGACGGTTGTCGAGGATCTTCTCACCGTAGCTATGCTGCTGCTCCTGCCGATCATCTTCGCGCCGGGGGGAGGTGCGAGCCAGAGTGTTGGATTTGCTTTAGGGATGGCCGGACTGAAGGTCGCCGGCCTTGTTGCCATTGTCGTAGTCCTCGGTCGTTGGGTGATCCCCACGGCGCTTGAGCGGATCGAGAAAACCCATTCACGAGAGCTGTTTACCCTCGCGGTGCTGGTACTCGCCGTCGGAATCGCTGTCGGTTCCGCTGCGCTTTTCGGGGTATCCATGGCGCTGGGGGCCTTTCTCGCCGGTCTCGCCGTAGGACGCTCTGAGTTTGCAGCCCGCGCAGCCAGCGACGCGGTGCCGATGCGCGACGCTTTCGCCGTGCTGTTCTTTGTGTCGGTCGGCATGTTGTTCGAGCCCCAGAGTCTCATCGACGCACCGCTGCCGATCGCACTGGTGTTGGCTGTGGTGGTGATCATCAAACCCATGGCCGCGCTACTTACAGTGCGCATCCTTGGTGAGCCCCTGGCGACGGCGGTCCCGGTCGGTGCGGCCTTCTCTCAGGTTGGCGAATTCAGCTTTATCCTCGGCTCGCTCGCTCGCGAACTCGGACTGATCAACGACGTAGGCTGGAATGCCCTCGTGGCTGCATCCATTATTTCAATCGTGCTGAATCCTTCTATTTATCGCTGGGCTCGCCGGCTGTCATCGGCGGTTCCCGATCTGATCCTCGGCGCGGGACGCCAGCATGCGGTCATCGATCCGAGACGGTGCATCCTCGTGGGCTATGGTCCAGTCGGGAAGCTCGTGCGCCAGCTTCTGGAGGAACGAGGCACCCTTATCACCGTGGTTGATTTGAATCTCGAAACAATACGGCGGCTACGAGCGGAGGGCCTCACAGCGATCTATGGCGATGTTCTGCGACCGGGGACTCTCGATGATGCGGGCATAGCTACGGCAGGCAGCCTCGTCCTCAGCGCCGATATCGAGGATGCCGCTGAAATCATCAGGCAATCGCGGCTCCTCAACCCCGATCTGCGCGTTCTCGTGCGTTGCACACATCTTCGCGACGCCGCACCGCTCCAGCGCGCCGGCGCCAATATGGTGGCCGCTGGCGAAGCTGAGGTGGCCGTTGCCCTGGCCGAAGCGGTGACGGCGGGGGATCGGGTGGACGTCGAAGAGGCTGCCGAACAGCGGCATGCTATCAGAAGTCGCCTGTATGATTCGCCGACAGCCAGTTAACCCGGTGCCCCGCGCAGCCGAGGGTGGTCCCGGCTGGGGTTTTCACCTTGAGTACACCAGACCATCCGGACGGGTTGGTGGCACCCATCAGTTCGGCGAAGCGGTAGCCGTTGCCGGTACCGCCAGCCAGGATCAACTCACCGCCGGCGGTCACCTCGATCAGCCTGTGGTCTGCTAGGTTCGAGCCAGGTCCGTAGACACGGAGCGGCGATTCCGTGGTGTCCTTGGCCGCGATCACGGTCGCGCCGCACGCTATTCCGGCTGCGACAAAGGCGGTCTGCGATGCCCACGTACGGGCGTAGCCGTTCTTCGGATCGTTGCCCTGCTGCAGGCACGCGCCCCACAAGTAGATAACACCGGCGGTCCAGTTGTCACCGTTGCCGGCAAACTGGCGCACGACTATCCAGAGTCCGGTCTGCCCGCCTGCCAGCGTGCCGGTTATCTTGAAGCGCTGCCACGCCGTCGTGAGCGTGATGCTCGTAGGGCCCGCGAGGTAGCCGGCATAGGCGTTATCCACGATGGCGACGGAAACCTGTTTCGTTCCGGACGCAACCTTGGCCCAGACGTAGAAGGTGTACTGGCCTCCGGACGCGAGGCCCGCCACCTGCTGCTGGATGATCGGTGTCGCGGTCACAGCCGTGATGGTGTCTGCGGTCGTGTTGCCATCGGGCGCGACGGTGCTGTTCGCGCTCACCGAGCAACTGCCGCCGTTCTTGTCCCATGTCCCAACACTGAAGTCTTCGGAATACTTCGCCATATTCTCGAATGCACCGCCGACGGTCTGGTACGGACCGCATTCGAGATAGGCCTGATCGCCGCTAACTCTCAGCGTCCCGGTGAAGGTGTCTCCAGCCTTCGCAGCCTTGGCCGCGAGATCGGTCACCAGCCCGGTCACGTCGGATTCAGCGTGGGTGTGCACGCTTGCCGCCTTGCCCGCAAGGTCCGTGGTGAGATTGGTGACGTCCGATTCGGCGTGGGTGTGAACGGCATTCGCTTTGGCAGCGCTCGTCCCATTCACGAGCACACAATCCGTCGCGGTTCCGGCCGCGCCATCCAGTTGACCCGAGGAGTTGATGACCGCCGTTTTCGAGTTGGCCCATGCGCCGCCCTTTACTGGACGGTTCGTGAGATCCGTCGTCAGATTGGTCACGTCAGACTCCGCATGGGCGTGAGTCGGGAGGTCGCCGGAGAGAAGCGTGTCCCACGCAGGAAGCGCGGACACCGATCCGGTCCCGGTCTGACGCAGGAACTTCCTCGTGGTCGTGGTATTGCCCCCGAGTTTCGCCCAGGCTGGCGTCCCATCCGCCGCGACCAGATCGCCCAGGACCGGCGCGGCAGCCACGGTGTCGGGATGCATTGCGGAGAGGAGGTTGTGGCTGGCTGTACCAGCCGCCGCGACCGTGGTTTGCAGTTTGGAAAGCTCTGTCTCCGCATCGCGGAGCGCCTTGTCCACATCCGCAAAGCTGTTGTACTCGACAGCGCGGTCGGTGTACTGGACGCGCTTCACGCCCGAGTACTTGGCGCGCTTCAGTGAATCGATCGCCGCCTGCAGTTCTGTGATTGTCACAACCAACTCCTCCCCTTCGGCATCCACTCGGAGCGATCACCGAAGTACGAATCGGTATCCCGGCGCTGCGGCGCTGCGACCGGAACCTCAGTACCCTCCAGTTCCGCCCAGTCCTCATCGGAGAACGAGTCGATACCGCAGATGGCCGCGGCCGCGCGGCAGAGCACCGCGAGGTCGAGTGGTTCGTTCCGGATCGACTTGTCGGGTATCCACTCCACCTTGCCGCTCGACCGGATGATCCGCGACTCGGAGCAGAGCCCGCGGTAGAAGTCCTGGTCCTTGTAGGCGTAGTGCTGGTAGCCGGGCGGGTACGTCCCATCGTCGGGCAGCACGATCCGCAGCCAATCGTAGAACTCCTGCTTCGCCCAGTGCGTGCCAATGTGCCAGATCCGTACGTTTTGCCGCTTGCGCGCAGCGTCCGTACTGGACACCCGCGCGATCAGTTTCA
>CAZLDN010000250.1:0-4226 GCA_964558355.1 uncultured Candidatus Solibacter sp. | reverse complement strand
CAAGGCCAAGAACGTGATCGCCCTCAGCCACCTGCTTCTCGAGCGCCATGGCGGCGAGGTACCGCACACGCACGAGGAGCTGCAGGCGCTGCCCGGCGTCGGCCGCAAGACCGCCAACGTGGTGATGAACGTGGCCTTCGGCGAGGCGACCATCGCCGTCGACACCCACATTTTTCGCGTCGGCAACCGCACCGGTCTCGCGCCGGGCAAGACCCCGCTGCAGGTCGAGCTGAAGCTCTTGAAGCGCGTGCCCGAGGAATACCGGCTGCATGCGCACCACTGGCTGATCCTGCACGGCCGCTACACCTGCAAGGCGCGCACGCCGATGTGCCCGAGCTGCGTCGTGGCCGATCTCTGTACGTTCAAAGGGAAGACGACGGCGGCCTAGGGTATGGGCTCACAGCCGACCATCGGAGTATCCGGGATTGCCCCGGAGCGGACATGAGGCCGCCCGATCAATCGATCAACTGGTTGGCGCGGGGGAACAGCGGAGACGGCCGCCGGCGCCTAAAGGGTCGGGCCCCTGCGGATCGCAATGTGGGACTGCCCTCAACCAACCGACATCACTCTTTGCTTTTGCGACCCGGCCAGATACTAGGCTGGTATGTCCAGCCGCTGGCGCATACCGCATCGATCACCGGCTGTTTGACCTCGACGATGTCAAATGTGTAGGCGAAGACCTTGCCGGCACCGCCACCGATCGGCGTCTTGAAGCCGTAGGCAACACTGCGTTCCATTTTCACAAGCTGGATGCCACGAAAGAAACTGCGACTAAAATGCACGCGGGGCGCGGACAGAAGACCGGCGCTCCAGTCGATCTGGCCGAATTCGTCGAGGGCGCCACACTGATGACGAGCCTCGTCGAAATAAAGACGGAGACGATAAGCCCGTTTCACGCCCGCCTTACCAAGCACGCCCCACCAGCTCGCATCGGCGTATTTCCATTCCGCCACCAGGTCGCTCTCGGGATCTGGACGCACGATCCATGGCCTGGCCGGATCATTCAACGCCAGAAGCCGTTGAACCAGTTGCTGTCGATTCAGTGTCGGCGTGCCGTCGGCCGGTCGCACTGCAAGGCTGCGCACGATCAGCCGAAACAGCATCCAGATGAGAACGGTCAGCGTGACGGTCGCCAGCCCGAGCAGCAACCCCATCAACAGTAACGAGTCCGCGAGGCCGGGGTCGCCGGTGCCACCCGCACTCGATGCCTGGATCAGCTTTTCAAGACCTGCCGCATCCCGCGCTTCTGCGCCGAACAGCCAGGTGCCACTGACCCAGATGAGCCCGCTCACGTCCTTGCCGTAATAGCGTACGTATTTCAGCGCGCCGGCATCGACGGAAGTATTCGACGTCACCTCGGACCGCTTCAGAATCATCTCGCGGATCCCAAGGAATCCATGGTCGGCCTCGATCGCCGAAGGAAAGCGTACCGCGCGAAAATGCGCACCATCGGGCGCCGTGACCTCCGCACCATCGCTCGCCGACGGCCAGTCGAGGCGCTCGGCCTTGCCCGGTGGGAGCAGCGAGACGGCGGTGGCGGCAGCCGAGGTCGGCGGTCGGCCGGCGAGTTCGGGCGGCGGAGTGCAGCCCGCCATCAGTGCGAGCACGAGCAGCAGGGCGATGCGGCGCAGGATCATGGCGGCCGCTAGAAGGCGCAGGCGCGCCGGACCGCGGCGATCGCGGCACTACCTTCGCCCGACTGCAAGTCGATCCGCAGTTCGCCGTCAAATTCACTCGACCGGCCGGCGGGTTCGCGAAGAAGGTCGAAGCGCACAATCATCGTGTGGCCATGTTCGATCGCCTCGAGCAGCGGCCGTGACAGGACGGGCAGGCCACCCTCCTCGCGATCCATCAGCACGCCATAATCGCCGCCGAAGGCCAGCAGGGTCGGGTAGATCTGGCCGTCGACCACGATCTCGGCACGCGGCTCATCCTTCATCTGGTCGCGCGAGGAGCCGACCGGAAGGATCGGTTCCAGGTTGATCGGATAGATCTGAAACTGAAGCGACTTGCGTCCGTCGACCTCCTCGCAGGTCAGCGCGATGACCTTCACGTTGAGATTGCTCGCGCTCGGTTCAGTGATGGCAAAAATCCGGGGATTTTCATCCTGCTTCGTCAGCTTCCAACCGGACTCTCGGGCAAATGCCGTCACGGCAAGAGCCATGAAAAGGACTGCGAGTCCCCCCGTCGCGACAGGCGCTGCAATGTCGCTGCGCCAGCCGGATCCGGTTCGCTTCATCGTCCTGCCCCAAGGCGGAAAGACCGCTCTTGCACCCATTTGCCCTCCTCGCCCCGGATCCAGGAGCGGCGGCTAGCGGCCTTCGCGATAGCGTGGGCCGGCACCGGAACCGAGCATGAGTTCGTAGGGTCCGGAGCCGGCATGATTCATTACGCGTATGATGATGCCGTAGCGGCCAGGTGGCAGGTTCTGGTCGAACTGGAAGGTGCCGCCAGTTGCCATGGCCCGCGCGAGGAACTTGCCCTCGGCGTCCAGTAGATCGGCAACGAGGGCCAGCCCGCTCTTCGAATGAGCGTGGAAGACGCCTCCTTCGAAGTCGAACAGGTAGGTGTCGTAGTCGCCCTGGCTCATGGTGGCCTGGATGGCCGCCGGGTATCCGACCTTGAGCGCCTGGGCGTAGCCCTGTCCAACCTCGGGCACAACCCGGTAACCCTGCGACGGCTGATCGATATGGGGCGTGACCTGCGGCTTCGAGGTATCGGGGATCGTCGTATGCTGCTGCTGCTGTTGTTGCTGCTGTTGCTGTTGCTGTTGCTGCTGCTGCTGCTGCTGTTGCTGCTGAGCGCCGGGCGACGCACCCTTCGCCCACTGGTTCGGCCCTTGGCCCAGGGTCAGGCGACCGAAATCTTCGTAGTGGCCGCTAAAGGAACGTGCCGTGGTGCCGTCTGAGAGAACGACCTCATCGAACAATCGCACACGCAGATGACCCCACGAAGATATCCCGCGGGGACCGTTGGGACTGCCTTGGAAAACACAGACGGGCACGTCCTTGCCCGAAGCCTTCAGCTTCTGATGCGCGCCAGGCACGCAATCAATAGAGTAGAGTTGGTTCATGCGTACATTGGCGGCACGCTCGGTCGCCAGATCGATCAAGCCCGTCTCACTGGAGACTTCCTCGATCACGCCTGAATACGCACCTGCCCGCCAGACCGAAATTCCGCGCGGCGCAGGCTTCTGCCACTGTACCGCGCATCCCACGGCGAAGCCCGTGCATTGGGCGTGGGCGGCTGAGCCGACGAATGACGTGAGCACTATCAGACTGACGGCAACGAACGTATTGAGCTGATTGTGGGTTCTCGACATGGCTCGGGCCTCATTCATCGCCCAAGAGGCGATCCAGAAGATTGGGGTCAAGGATGCAGTTGCCATCGAGTGCCTGGACTCCCGCTAGAGCAACAGAATGTAGGGGAGGTTCCGTTCCGGCCTTGACCTGCGTCAACGGCAGGCGCGATCACCAGCGACGCGGAACGACCTCGAAGTTGGCCTCAGAGCATAAGGAGTAGGCGAACGGGACGGCCCGACGTCCGGGTGATCAAAGCCGAATGAGCATGGCTTGGCCCTGCCGTCAGTGGTGCGCGGGAGACTGGACCCCGACTATCCGGCGATACTTATACCTACAGGCCGGACATCTGCTTTTGGCACTTCTGAGACATGGCAAGGGATGTGTGGCCGGAGTCCGCGTTAACATTCAGACTAGGCTAGGCGCCGTTTGTGATTTCACAGCCTAGGCAGCCACGTCGAGAATCTCGTCGCTCTCGTTGTCGACGATCACCGCCGTCTCGAAATAGCGAACGTCCGGCGGAGCGCCGTAGCGCTCGGCGATGTAAGCCTGCCACTGCGGCGTGTAGACCGCCTCGGCATCGGCCCGGGTCTTCCAGAGATAGACGCCGCCGCCGATCCGCTTCTCGGCGTCGAAGAGATAGTACTTCCGCACCAGCCCTTTCATGCCGCGATACTTGGGCGCCGAGCCTTTGAAGAGTTCGGCGGCCTTTGCGGCGTCGATACCCGGTGGCAGTTTGAAATTCACGATGGCGGTGATCATGCGTCGCCTCCCTCAGACCTGGGCGCGTTCCTCGCGGACGTTCCACAGAAGCACGAAGCCTAGCACCAGGAAAATCGCCACGCACGCCATGCCGAGCCGCGTCGAGCCCGTTGCCGCCGTCACGATGCCGATGGCGAGCGGCGCCATCCAGGCGGTGGCGCGGCC
>CAZLDN010000249.1:0-4231 GCA_964558355.1 uncultured Candidatus Solibacter sp. | reverse complement strand
CGCAGGTTCCGGCTGGAGGGGTGCTGCGGAAGGATCCGGTGTGCGGGACGTTCGTGCCGGAGGAGTCGGCGAAGAAGCTGACGGCAGGGGGCGTGACGCACTACTTCTGTTCGGATGAGTGTTCGAGGAAGTACCGGGAGGAAGCGGCACGGAAGGCCTGAGGGGTCAGGCTGGGGGGGTCTGGGTTGCGGCGGGGAAGGGGAAGGCGGCGTTAGAGCGGAAGGCGGAGCGCAGGGGCGCGAGCATGCGGGGGTGAGCGATCCAACTGGCGGCGCCGATGACGCCTTTGACGACGACGGCAGTTTCGGCGGACCAGATGGAGGCGAGGGAGAGTGTGATTCCGGATTCGGTGGTGACGAAGGTTCGATCGGTCCAGCGTTCAGCGCCGTGAAGGGAGGAGTGGCGGCCGATGACTTCAGCCACGGTCTGGAGGATGCGGAGACCGATGGGTTCGCTGTATTGGGGCATGAAGAGGATTTCGCTGGGGTGGCCGGACCTGATCTCGCAGACGAATTCCGGGAAGCTGGCGGCGCGGGTGACATTGAGGTTGGCGTTTGGTTCGAGGCAATGGCGGTCGCCGCCGGAGATGGCGGGGAGGCCGGATTCGGAAGCGAGGCGGAGGACCTGACGGTTTTCGGCAAGACTCTTGAGACCGTTGAGTTCGAGAGCGTGAATCAGGGTGCGGTGGAAGGAGAGGAATTCGTTGAGAAGGGTGCGGTGGGTGGCGGCGGTGGTGCGTTCCTCGTTGTCGAAGGGGTGGTTGAGGACGAGGAGGGTGTAAGGCATGCCGGCGAGCCAGCTGAGCAGTTCACGGAGTTTGCGGCGGCGTGGGCGGGAGGTGAACTCGGCGAGCGCCAGGGCGATGTCCTGGGCTTGTTGGGACGGCAGGTTGTGGACTCCGATGTGGAAGGAGGTTGGACCCCAGGGGACGCTCCATTCGAGCGAGATGGGGACATCGAGGCCCTGGCGGTGGAGGTCGAGTCCGGCGTTGATGTCGTCGTGGTCGGTGATGGAAACGAGAGGTTGGAGATGGAGGGCGGCGATCTGGCGGGATTCGAGATCGTAAGCGGCGCGGGGCGTGACGGGAGGCCGCCAGAAGCAGCGGGAGAGATCGACGCGGCCGCCGGCGAAGAGGGATGCGGCGCGAGTGGCGAGGAAGTTGGCGGGTGGGTAGCGGGCGATGACGCGTTGGAGGAAATCGAGCGGCTCCCTGGAGTGCCAGGTGTGGCTGTGGAGGGTGACGGCGGAGCGGAAGCCGGCGGCGGCGAGGCCGTCCCTGGCCGAACGGAGATCCCAGAGCCGAGGAGCTTGCATGAAACAACAATGGCGGGAAATGTTTCAAATGGCGTGAAATGAATGTGAAAAGAAAGGGCGGGCCGGAGGACGGGAGCGGGCGGGCAGAGGCGGAAAGCCGCGATGAGGAGGGGTTCTCACGAGATAGTCATGCGAGGGTCATCGAGAGGAAACGGAATGGCATTAAACAGGGATCATGCAAAGCTCCCGATGGCGGTTGGACGATGCGCTGAGGCCGATGATGCCGCGGCCGGGCAATGGCGCTCCGCGGCAGGTACGGACGATGATCGAGCGGTGGGTGTTGCCGCCGGCGATGGTGCGGGAGGTGGAGGACGCGGGCGGCGCGGAGGGGGTTGAGTTTGCGGCGGCGCTGCTGCGGCAGATGGGGATTGGATATGAGGCGGGGCGGGAGTCGATGGAACGGATCCCTGCGACGGGGGCGGCGATTGTGGTGTCGAACCACCCGTTTGGCTTGTTGGACGGGATGGTACTGCTGGATTTCCTGAGCAGGGTGAGACGGGATGTGAAGTTCCTGGCGAACTCGCTTCTGATGGCGATTCCGGCGATACGGGACGTGGTGCTGCCGGTGGATGTGATGGACGAGGCGCGGGGAAGGAAGAGCTTCTCGGGCGTACGGCGGTCATTGGAATGGCTGGCCGGGGGTGGATTACTGGTTGTATTTCCGGCTGGCGAGGTCTCGCATCTGAACTGGAAGGAGATGCCGGTGGCGGACCCAGGCTGGAATTGCGGGGTGGCGCGGCTGGCGAGAATGGCGAAGGCGCCGGTGGCGCCGGTCCATGTTTCGGGGTCGAATAGCGCGGGATTTCAGATCGCGGGCGTGGTGCATCCGATGTTGCGGACGCTGAGCCTGGTTCGGGAGTTGGAGAACAAGCGGGGGCGGACGGTGCGGCTGCGTGTGGGGAGCGCGATCACGCCGAAGGAGTTGAGCCGGTTAGGGGGCGACGAGGAGGCAGCCGAGTATCTTCGGTTCAGGACATACATCCTGGGCATTAAGGCGGGGGAAAGGCGAGACGGGCGGCAGGTTCACACGAAGAGTGAGGTGGCCGGGCCGGAACCGCCGCAGTGGATGGAAGACGAGGTTTCAGAGTTGGAGCCGATTTGCGGATTGAGCGGTCTGACGGCGTATTGCGGGGAGGCGGGGCAGCTACCGTCGGTGATGCGGGAGATCGGGCGGTTGCGGGAGTTGACATTCAGAGAGGCGGGAGAGGGGACCGGCCGGGCGAGGGATCTGGACGAATTCGATGGCCGGTACAAGCACCTGTTTTTGTGGAATGCGGAGAGGAGGGAGATCGCTGGCTCCTACCGGTTGGGATCGACGGAGGAGATCCTGCCCGGTAGGGGTACGGCGGGGCTGTACACGAGCACGTTGTTCAGGATGGACAGGCGGTTGTTTGACAGGTTGGGTCCGGCGATTGAGTTAGGGCGGTCGTTTGTAAGGAGGGAGTATCAGCGGCAGTATGCGCCGCTGATGCTGCTATGGAAGGCGATCTGCATGTATGTGGCGGCGCGGCCGGAGCACGCGGTCCTGTTTGGGGCGGTGAGCATCAGCAAGGACTATGCGCCGGCATCGCGAGACTTGATGGTGTCGTTTCTGGATACATTGAAGGACGAGCCGCTGGCGCGGTATGTGCAGGCACGGCATCCGTACAGGTTGTTTTCTGGGACAAGGTGGCATGAGCGGCAGGGGCGCAGGTTCCTGACCGATATCGAGAGGTTGTCGGGATCGGTGAGCGATATCGAGGAGGATGGCAAGGGGGTTCCGGTGCTTCTACGGCAGTATTTGAAGTTGGGCGGGCGAACGTTGGGGGTGAGCGTGGACACGCGGTTTTCGAATGTTGTCGATGCGATGATCGCGGTGGACTTAAGGCGAACGCCGAGGGCCGCGCTGGAGCGGCATATGGGCGGCGAAGCGGCGGGGCGGTTCTTGGGGTATCACGGGATCAGAGCAGAATCGCACCCTCTAGCGCGAGGAGGCGGCGCTTGAGATCGACGCCACCGCCGTAGCCGCCCATTCCGCCTCCGGTGGCGACGACGCGGTGGCAGGGGACGCAAGTCGAAACGCGTGGTAAAGAAGCGGGACCAGGGGAGTTGCCACAGGTGGAGGCGACAGGCCAGGAGGCCTGTCCCTGGAGTTTGGCTCTTTTTCACTGCCCAACAGGCCAGGAGGCCTGTCCTACTAAAGCAGGATCGCCCCTTCTAGCGCGAGGAGGCGGCGCTTGAGATCGACGCCGCCGCCGTAGCCGCCCATTCCGCCTCCGGTGGCGACGACGCGGTGGCAGGGGATGACGATGGGCAGGGGGTTGGCTCCGTTGGCGGCGCCGACGGCGCGGACGGCTCCTGGGGATGCCAGGTCGCGGGCGAGATCCATGTAGGTGCGGGTGCGGCCGTAGGGGATGGCCAGGACAAGCCGCCAGACGTTTTCCTGGAAGGACGTTCCGTTGGTCTTCAGCGGGAGATCAAAGCCTTGAAGCTGGCCGGCAAAGTAGGCGCGGAGTTGGCGCTCGGCTTCGTCGAGGATGGGGTGGGCGGAGCAGGCGTCACCGGTTGGATGGAAGGTGATGGCCGACAGGTGATCGGCGGAGACTTCCAGGCCGAGGCGGATGGCGGGTTCGACTTCGATCATTCGGCGGTGGGTCATATAAAGTTGATTCTGGCAGTGCGGCCGGCTTTGAGGTCAAGTGGACGGGTCTCGCCGGAGGGGAGGGATGAAGTGCGCGGCCTGTGATAAGGTCGAAAGAAAGCGGGCAAGGAGAGGCACGAATGAACCGTAGGAACTTTGTGAGGATGGGCGCGGCGGCGCCGTTGAGCGCGTTTCCGTATCATCTGTATGCGGGCGCGGAGAAGAAGCTGGCGACCGACGTGATCGAACTGGGACCGAGGAAGGTGAAGGTGTCGCGGCTGGCGATGGGGTCGGGGA
>CAZLDN010000248.1:0-4376 GCA_964558355.1 uncultured Candidatus Solibacter sp. | reverse complement strand
AATCCTGATCGCCATCAGATTGGAATCAGTGATCGGCTTCGCTGGAATACGCACGTGGGTCCGTGCGTATGCATAAGAGACGATTGGAGGATTAGGCGTGTATTCAAGAAGAGAATTCGGAAGAATGGCTGTCGGGACTCTGCCGCTCGCAACAACTCGAGCGGCTGTGAACTCCGTCATCGGCGGAGTGCGTATCGGCAACATGACGTACAGCTTCCGCGACTTACCACTCGATGGTGCCATCAAGGCCCAAGTGGCCGCGGGTATTGGCGATTGTGAACTCGACCATGGGCATGTCGAGCGAGCATTGGGCTTTGCCAGGGATAAGGAAGGTCGCGAAAAACTGCGTGCCTGGAGATTGTCCTCCGCTTCTATCGACGAGTACAGGGCAATTCGCAAGCAATTTCAAGACGGCGGACTGCCCCTGTGGGGGATGATTTACAGCGTCAGAGATGACTTCACAGAGGATGAGATCGAACGTGGTTTTCAGTTCGCGCGTGTCCTCGGCGTGTCCGTGATGACGGGCTCTTCGACTGTCAGTGTAGTTTCGCGCATTGCTCCGTTTGCGGAGAAATACGAATTACCCTACGGAGTGCACAATCACTCCAATGTAACGAGGCCTAACGAGTTCGCCACTCCGGAGAGCTTCACCAAGGCGTTAGCTGTGTCCAAGTACATCGGCGTCAACTTCGATGTCGGACACTACCTCGCGGCGGGGTACGATCCTGTGGATTGGGTTCAGAAGAACCACAGCCGGATCACAAACATCGATCTATGCGACCGGAAGAAGAATCAGGGGCCGCAAGTGGCTTGGGGTGAAGGCGATACGCCACTTCGGGAGGTGCTACTCCTCATGAAGGGTGCAAAGTACCCCTTCCCAGCCACAATCCAGTATGAGTACAAGGGCACTCAAGATTCGCTCAGCGAAGTCAAACGGTGCTTAGAATACTGCAGAAGAATCCTGTCGTAGCAGAAGTTGCCGGTCTTGCCCTCCGATCGTTCGGGGGACGCCTGAATCTGGCCAATGGGCGACACCAAGAACCGTCCCACGAGGTTGACTCTCCGCGCCCCCATGAAGGTGGCCGTTAGCCTCAAGTATTCGAATCCTGTGCAACTTTGGCGCTCTGTCCCCAAACCCTTGGAATTTGACGCTTTATGGCCAGATTGGCGACTCCAGTTCCTTACTGGAAGTTGCGGCCTTGAATGCTGGTCACTCAGGCCCAGACTGGGGACCTCTCGTTGTCCGGATTTGAGACGTCCCTCATCGGCCGGATCGATGGTGTCCCCTGAGGCCGATCGCGCTTGCGCCCGATCCTCGGATCACGGACGTGTGCTTGTGGGATGCTCTCCTGCGCGGCCATTGGCCACGTCGACCCACACGAGAGGTCCTCGTATCGGGGATGGAGCTAAGCAAGCTGACCCACTATGACATCCTGATCAGCTCACGATCCAGATCAAACAGCGCCGCCTTATTCTCAAGGTGCGAACGCATAGCCATCATGAGTGGCACCTGCACTTGATAGCCGAGCTCAAGATCACTTTTCGGTTGCTTCCTGCTGCGAACGGATTTCAGGAAGTCCGCCAAGTTCAGCAGAACGTTGCCTTCGATTGCGCGTCCTGGGGTATCCATCGGAATCCTGGCGGCCTGCTTGGTTTCAACGATCTTAAAGGTACCCTCTGGCGCTCTTACTCTGTCGCGTTGAGGCTCGAACACGAGTGCTTCCAGTGTCTTCAGCATCGTCGCTTCAGTTCCTCGGATGACCGGATCAACAGGAGTGTTGTTGACCATACCCCCGAGCACAGCGACGGTCAGGTTCTGCGGATACTGTATGAGGAGGTCGAAACAGTCTGGCACGGTGCGGCCGTGATTGTAGTGGTACCGTCCACCGACAGCAACAACCTTGTTCGGCAGCCCTGGCTGCAACGCTTTGAACAGCGGCGCGACGGCGTGCGGGTAAACGTCGGTTACCGGCCCCCCGGAATACTCCATATAAAGTCGCCATTGGAACAGGTGGGAAACATCAAATTGTCGGCGGGGTGCATCTGCCTGGAACTTCTCCCAATCGACGCCCAGCCCTGGTTTAGCGTTCGGATCATCGATCGGCATGCCTCGCTCTCCTGAGTCGCCGCGCCGGAAATAGCTGCATTGCGCTTGTACCGGTTTGCCCAGGGCGCCCGCTTTGATCATCTCGCCGGCTTTCTCCCAAGCAGAGTCGCCGACTCCCTGAGTGCCGACCGTCACAATGCGCTTAAGCTTCCGATTCTCGTGTACGACCGCTTTCAGCAAATCGAACTGATCCCAGTGGCTCAGCGGCTTCTCACAATAGACGTCTTTGCCCGCCCTTATCGCCTCCTGCAAATTGTACAGGTGATGACGGTCCGGCGTGGCAACTACAACCACGTCCAGCGGCACCTCCTTCAGCATATCAGCGGAGTTCTTGAAGCCCCTTGCCTTGAACCGCACTTCAGCGCGCTCGAGTCGAGGCTGGTAGATGTCGCAAACTGCGGCGATTTCTAGGGGTTCACCCTCTTGTGCCAATTTCGCAAGGCTCGCAGTCAGGTGAGTTCCACGGTTACCCACGCCCACAACCCCGACCCGCAACGGCTTCGGTTCGGTCTGAGCTTGGACAGATTCGACGCCTGCCGCGACTACCACAGCGCTCTTCAACAAATCCCGCCGCCGCAATTCGTCCGTCTTGTAACTGCTCATTCGACAGATCCTCCCTGTTAGTTGTGCAAGTCCATCTTACAGGGGGTACACAATGGTGTCGTTCATCTTCCTTCGGTCGAAGGATCTCGAACACAAGGGTGGCGCGACGAATGTTAAGAAACGTTCGACCGTAAGAAAGCGAACGACACCGCTTCAGCTCTGGCGTAAATTGCTGATACGCATATGTCTCCGAGAATCTGCACTGTAGTTCTTCTGTTGAGCGCTTTCGCGCAGGCAGAGACTAATCGCTTCGAGTGGCGCCGCGGCGAGGGTGCGGTTGCCTTGATCCAGGCAGGCCAAGTCGTATGGCAATTTCAATATGGGTCAACGCTGCCGAAGCCGATGTTTCATCCGGTGGCGCTGCCTGGTGGTCCCGTGCTGACGCTGGATTCACCGTCAGACCACAAGTGGCACCACGCATTCTGGTTTGCATGGAAGTACCTCAACGGATTGAATTATTGGGAGGAACGAGAGGATGAACCTCGCGGGATCACCTCCTGGAAGAACGTGAAGATTACCACTGCTCCGGATGGGAGGGCACGCATCACTCTCGATGTCCTCTATCATCCACCGGGAAAGCCTGCGCTCCTTACTGAGCTGCGTGTGGTTCGTGTCTCCCCGCCGGGCGACGGTGGACGGTATGAATTTGAGTGGGAGTCCGTGTTTACGGCTGGCGATGAACCTGTGGTATTGAGTCGGACACCGATCGTGGGCGAGCCGGAAGGCAAGGGTTGGGGTGGGTATGCGGGCTTGTCCTGGCGGTTCTCTCAGGGCTTGGGCGACTGGCAGGTTGTCTACGCGAACGGAGACACAGCGCTGCAACCGACCGGCAAAAGAGCTGTCGCGCTCGAGGTCAACGGGAGCGCCGACGGTAAGGAAGCCGGGGTTGCCTTCTTGGACGATCCGAGGAACTTGAACTCCCCTAGCCCCTGGCACCTTGTTGCGCAGACGCGCAACTCGTTCCTGTTCGCCCAACCTGCCGTTTTGTACTACGGAGAGCACAGACTGGAGCCAAAACAACGCTTCACTCTGCGCTACCGTGTCATCGTTCATCCCGGACGCTGGGGCGCTGCACAGTTAACCGAAGCGGTGGAAACTTACTTGAGGAGAGGCAAAAAATGACATCAACCGGCGTGGGCCGCCGCGCGTTCCTGAAGAACGCTTGTATGGCTGCGGGCGTGGGTTTCCCCACGATAGTTCCGGCATCTGTCTTTGGGCAGAATGCCCCAAGCAACAGGATTAACTTGGCCGCATTTGGTGTCGGTGGGCGAGGCACGGCAGTCAACGGAGCGTTGGCGAAAGAACCTAATGCACGGTACGTAGCCGTCTGTGATGCGTATCGCAGCCGGAGCGAGCGCGCCAAACAACGCTGGGATGCAATCTACGGCGGCGACTACGTCAAAATCCACCTAAACCCCTTCGAAATCTTGAGCCGCTCGGACATCGATGCAGTCGTCCTCACAACTTGCGACCACTGGCACGTGCCGCTGGCCATCGCTGCCGCGCGCGCGAAGAAAGACATGTATGTGGAGAAGCCGCTAAGTGTCTCCATGCAGTGGTCGTTCCGGCTGCGTGACGAGCTGAAACGCACGAACCGAATCTTTCAGTACGGGACTGATCGGCGACAATTAGAACTTCCGGCCGGCGACAATTAGAATTCCCTACT
>CAZLDN010000247.1:0-4416 GCA_964558355.1 uncultured Candidatus Solibacter sp. | reverse complement strand
GCCTCAACCCCTCCCCCAACGCCACCTTCGCCCTCCACCCAAACCACTCCGCCGCCCTCCGCGTATCCAACCGCCGCCTCGGCTGCCCGTGCGGCTGCCCAGCATCCCAAACCAACTCCCCCTCATACCCCGTCGCCTCCTTCACCATCTCCGCCAGCGCCCGGATCGTCACCTCCTCCCCACTCCCCAAATTCACCGGCTCCGCCCCGTCATAGCCCTCCGTACCCGCAACCAACCCCTCCGCCGCATCCTCCACATACAGAAATTCCCGCGTCGGCGTCCCATCCCCCCAGCACTCCACCCAGCACCGTTCCACGCTCAGTACGTCCAACTCTCGTGCGCCAACGGCGCGGAATTCAACTCTTTCCAAACGAGCCGCCACTGAGGCAAATGCTTGTCCATGATCGCCACAAATCTCTCATCATGATGCTGTTCAATGAGATGTGCGAGTTCATGCACCACGATGTACTCGATGCACTGAACCGGCTTTTTCACCAGTTCCAGGTTCACCCAAATTCGGCTTGCAGCGGCGTTACACGCGCCCCATTTCGTCTTCATCCGCTTGATGCGGCACTCCGTCACCCTAACGCCCAGCACCGTGGCCCACTTCTCAATCAGCGGATCGACCACCTGTCTCAACTGCTCGCGGTACCAGCGCTGCAACACCCGCTCCCGTTCCGCAGCACCCAACTCCGGCCTCACTCGTACCTCGATGAACGACTTCCCCCGCACCGTCACAACCGCCGGACCCTCATTCGTCACCACGCGCAACCTGTACCGGCGCCCGAGGAAGTAATGGCTCTCCCCGCTCACCATCTCCCGCTGAGACTGCCGCGGTTGCGCCTCAAACTGCGCCCGTTGCCGTTTCACCCACCCCAGTTTGCCAATCACGGCCAGTCGCACCGCGTCGTCACTCACCTTCAACGGCACCGCCACCCGCACCCTGCCATTCGGCGGGTACACCCCCAAATGCAGGTTCTTGATGTCCTTTCGGACGATCTCCACTCGCACCCCGCCAACCACGATGTGATGCGGTTCAGTACTCATTCTGGTTCTTCACCAACTCCAGGATCCTCTCCGTCAGCGCCTCATCGCCACCGAAAACGGCCTTCAGCGCAATTCTCACTCTCTTCACCTTGAACGTGTTGTTCCGCCATTCGTCCTGGCGGCTTTCCCTGACAGCCCGGTCCACTCCCAAAGCCAGCGCCTCATCCTTGCCAAGGTTGTCGTACAGCGCCCTTCGCGCCGGCGTGTTCAGCGCCTTTGGGTACCCTCCACCTGCACCCGGATTCCTCGCCTGCCTGGTCAGCTCAACAATTTTCTCCAGATACTGCTGATAGTCCAGCGCCTCTTTCCGCCGCTGCTCGATCAGCGCATCCAGCAGTTCCGACATCCGCTCGTAATACTTCGGGTTGATCGGCTGCTCATCGATGATCAGCTTCCTGACGTTGTTCTCAATCGTTTCCGCCGCAACCTTCTCATTCCGCCGCAGACCCTCAGGCAACGCCTTCACCGCATCCGCTCCGCGTTCAACAATCAGCTCCACCAGCGACATATCATCAAACGCCGAGATCTTCTCGCTCTCCTCCGCCCGGATGTAGGCGTCAATCAGGTGCCGCATGGCAGGCTCGTACATCTTCAGATCGATGTAGTCCCCGCTGCTCAGCTTCACCTCACTCCTGACCTTCTCATAGTGCGACGTCTCAGCCCGCAACGCCGCAATCTCCGCCTCGCAATACCCCGCTTCTTTCCACTCATTCGCCACCGCCGCGTATGCCCGCACAAATGCCGCCACGTACTTGTACAACGACAATCGCTTCGGCTCGTTCTCCTTCAACTGCTCGGCGTTGCCCGCATCCTTTGCGCAGAAGTAATGAAGATAAGCCGCCGTGTCTCTCGGCGCGTCCACCGGTTCGCAGAGCGCCTTCACCACTTCCCTCGCTTCCTCCAAATGCTCACGAGCCTTGCCCAGTCGGTCCTCCAGTAAACCCTCGACGTCCTCCCTGTCATATCCATCAAGCGCCCCTGAGGTGTAGTCGCTCACCGCTCCTTCCAGGCTCTTGAACAGGTCCTTGTAATCGATGATGTAGCCGTATTCTTTGTCGTCCCCATCCAGACGGTTCACACGGCAGATCGCTTGGAACAGCCCGTGGTCCCGCATCTGTTTGTCGATGTACAGGTGCGACGCCGGCGGCGCGTCAAACCCAGTAAGAAGCTTGTCCACCACGATCAGCAGCTTCATCTGCGCCGGTTCGTCGATGAACCTCTTCTTCACCTGAGTCTCGAACTCATCCGCCCGGTTCGCGGCATTCTCCGGCGTATCGTCGAACCAATCGGCCAGCATCTTCCGGTAGATCTCGTACTGCCTCAGCTTTTCCGCCGTGCCCTCGCCGCTGTCCTCCCCTTTGATCGTCGCCGCCAGCGGCCGGTACGACGTGACAATCGCGCACTTACCGGCGAGATCTGTCTTCGCGAACAGCTCATAGATCTTGCAAGCCTCATAGATGCTGCCGCACACCAGTATTGCGTTGCCTCGCCCGCTCTTCAGACGGTCCCGCACCTCCATGTCCAGCAGAATGTCGGCGACGATCTTCTCCAACCTCGATTGGCTCGACAGGACCTTCTTCATCGTTCCCCAGCGCGCCTTCAGCTGCGCTTTCGCCAGGTCCGTCAGCCCTCGCGTCTTCGCCTCAAACCACTGATCGACCTTCTGGGGCGATGTGATGCTCTGGTCGATGTCTCTCGCCTCATACCGCAGGTCCAGCACCACTCCGTCCCTTACCGCCTCGTCGAACTTGTACGTGTGAATGTAACCGCCGAAGATCTCAATGCTCTTCTTCTTGTCCTGTTTCAGCAGCGGCGTCCCCGTGAAGCCAATGAACATCGCATTCGGCAGGATCTCCTTCATCGCGCCATGAAGGTCACCCGATTGCGTCCGGTGGCACTCGTCCACGAAGACAAACAGATCTCCCTTGGCCTGGAACCCGCCCTTTCGAGCGGCTTCCATCTCCCGGATGAAATCGGCCACATCCCCCCCGTCGCCGCCGTTTTCCTTGCCGCCGAACTTGTGAATCAGCGAGCAGATCAGCCACGGCGCCGTCGCGTTCAAAGATGAGATCAGGTCCGCCCCGCTCTTGGTCCGGTAGATCTGTTCACTCACCCCCAGGAAGACCTTTTCGATCTGCTCGTCCAGTTCCGTCCTATCGGTGATGATCAGGACCCGCGATCCCTTCACGTTCTCGCGAATCCACTTCGCCAGCCACACCATCGTCAGGCTCTTGCCCGATCCTTGCGTGTGCCAGATGATGCCGCCCTCGCGGCTCCGCACCCGCTGCTGCGCTGCTCGGACTCCGAAATACTGGTTATGCCTGCACAGCTTCTTCGCCCCGGCGTCATATACCGTGAAATCGTGAATCAGCTCCAGAAACCGCCGCTTCTCGCAGATCTGAACCAGGCCCCGCTCCAGCGGGTTTTCGGTCTCGCTCTCATCCTTCCACGTCAGGTAGTACTTCTCCGGCGTCCCAACGGTGGCGTACCGCAAACCCTCGGTCTCATTGCCCGCCATCACAAACTGCACTGTCGAGAAGAAATGCTCGGTGAAGATCTTCTTCTGGTTGTCCAGGTTCTGCCGGATCCCTTCGGCCACCGAGACCGTCGACCGCTTCAACTCCAGCACACCCAGCGCGATTCCGTTCACATACAACACCAGGTCCGGCCGCTTCTCGTATCCCGTCGCCTTCGTCGCTGGCACGGTCACCTCTTCAGCCACCGCGAAGTGGTTCCGTTCCGGGTGCTTCCAGTCGATCAGCCACACGGCTTCCGTATTCTCGCCCGCGCCGCGCTTCACCTTTGCCCCGTACCGCAGCACCTCGTATACAGCCCGGTTGCGGTCATACAGGCTCTTGCTCATGTCGCTTGAGGCCTTTTCGATCGCGTCCAGCGCCCGCGCGGCCAGGTCGTCATCGTAGCCGCTCTTCTTCAGGAAGCTCCATAGCAGATCCGGCTCCACGTTCCTGTTGCTCTCGCGGTCGATCCAGTTCCCCAGGTACTCGTAGCCCAGACTCTCCGTCAGCCACCCGATCACCCGTTTCTGCGTCTGCCGCTCGCGCTCTCCAACCGTGCTCATACGAGTCGTATCCTCCCAGTCAGTAGCTCCTGCATCATGCCCAGCTTCAATTGGCGCGTCTTCTCGCGCCGCCGCTCAAGCGCGGCGATCTCCGCGTCCATGTCGGAGAGAACGGCAGCGATTGCCCGCTGTTCCTTCAGCGACGGGCACTCAAATTCAATGCTCTCGATCGTTGAGGCGTTCAGGCTCGGCACGCCAGAAGCCTCGTTGTATTCGCGCCAATTGATTGTATTGAATATCAGTAGCGTCCGGCTATCGCTTCGCGGCCCGTTGATAACCTCTCTGCTGTC
>CAZLDN010000246.1:0-4425 GCA_964558355.1 uncultured Candidatus Solibacter sp. | reverse complement strand
TGTTCGAAATGGCTTGCTCCTCGCGGTAGGTCTACGCTGTGCACCTCGGCCCCAAGGCTGTAGTGCTGCGACACATCCCAAAAGACACGGGCTGATGCCCCAATATTTGTTCCCCACTCGATGATCACCTCGGGGCGTATGGACACGACCGCGGCGCTCATCATCATCAACTCACTCGGCGGATAGGGGAAAGTCCCGACTCGGGGGAGTAGACGAAACTGCACGAATCGCCCGATTTCATTCGTGTCGCAGTTAAGCCCATGCACCATGGGCCCGTCCAAACTGACCTCTTCTGCACTTCGTCTCTTGCCGAAGTATCCCGCCCACTGACGAATCCTCCGCGCCTCTGAGTACCATCGGCCAAGAACGGCAAATACCAGTTCAGTCACTCTTCCTCCGCTGCGCCGCGCGGTCCTGGCTTTGCTCGTTGACGTCGTTGAAAGGGGGCTCCCCAACGCCGAAAGCCTGTTTGCCTCGCCTCTCCCCATCGGATTCAATCAATCGATCGAAGCTTTGCGCCACAGTTTCAAGCCAATTCTCATACGCGAATTCTCTTTCAAACTTCTCTCGGACGTCATTTGAGCCGAGTTCCCCTTTCTCTCGTCTCTCCCAGAGCCTCGCAACACCGTCCGCAATCCGTTCTGGTCTTTCTGCATCAACGCACACGCCAATGTCGTGCTTCATGACCAGGTTCTCTAGTCCCGTAAACGCAGACGAGAGCACAGGCAAACCGCACGCAAGATACTCCGTCAATCGTCCTGGTGACTGGAAGAAGTTGCCCAAATCGTTGTTAGCGTACAGCAGGACGCCGGCATCAGTGTTGACACTATACCGCAGCATCTCGTTATAACGCATGGCGGGGAGTAGAACCACTCGCTCCTGTAGTTCGTTTTTCTTCAGGAGTGCGAGATCACGGTGATTGTCCTCCGCTGGTCGTGTCATGACGAGTCGCACTTCCTTGGGCAGCAACTGCAATGCAGCCAGTAACTCACTGGTCTTCCGTAGCGGAGAGAACCCTCCATGCAGCCGGAGGATGAAGGCTGACTTACCAGATCTACCCGCGAGATCCGCCCTCAACTGCTCATCCCGTGGTGCTATTGGCCAGCACTTCGGAAGGCTGGGTGGCACAACCACCACCGGGCACTTCATCCGGTGTTGTGCCGCGGCAATGTAGCCTCGGTGGTACTCGTGGTTTAGGTGAAGGTCCGCTCGTCGCGCTAAGAGTCCTTCAATACGGGAACGCCATGGATACCGAATCGGATCGCAATAATCCGGATTAAAATAGACCAGCTTCTTGCAGCGCAGTGGCCCGAGCAGGAATGGCGCCGCTCGATACGCCAAACCGACGGAATGGATGCAAACCACATCGTAGCTGCCGAAGCGCGCTAGTAACAACTCTTTCAACGTCCCTGTCCATCGATTGAGTGTCCCTCGTGCAGGCTCTCGGCACTTCCAGTGCCCCCCCAACGTAGCCCGCGCGACGCCGCGGTTCCCAGACGGCGACACCAAGGTGACGTCCCATCCACACTGTTCGAGCGCCCATGCGAGCATTTCGGAGTGAGGCGTCTCTTCCGGGTGCGCGTCCGTGAGTATCACTGCCCGCGGGCCGCTCTGTTCATTCCCGTTGGCTGGCGTGCTACGTCCACTTTGCATCATATCCCCTTGCCTCTGGAAGCACCCGGTGTGATCTGCCGACGACTTTGCTCCGGTTCTTCTGTAGGGCAGGAGCCAGCTGATTCTGAAACCATACCCAAAGCCAAAGAGGAAACATTACACTGAATAATGGCATATATAACGCAAAGATATCATTAGTCAGCGCACTCATCGCAGCTGTTATTAAATGAATATAAAACACTTGAGAAAGCAGGTCGTCGTTCACCGTACTCCTTTCCCAAAGAATCCGTAAAAATCGTCCCACTATCCAATACACTATGCATCCAAAATACCAAAACAGCTCAAAGACAGAAAACGGTCCACCTGGCACCATGCCGTATGGCATCCTCCAGCCGTGATGATTGTCGGCTCGTGCCGCTCTCGGCAAGTCAATATATAGATTGTTTTTTGCGTCCACACCTACTAAAAATTTGGGTATAAAATATTGTACAAACGTGTTGTAGAGCCCAACTCCATGTTGATAAGCATGCTCTTCTTTGCAGATAGCAAACAGGTAGCTCGTTGTCCAAAATTCAGTCCTCTGCCCCTCGAATGCCGATCCGAGGATCTCCCTAACCGAGATCTCTTGTAGTTTCTCGTGATCGGAGTCGATCTGACTATTCGTCCGGTACGCAGGCGCGACAAAGACGATCACCATTCCAACAGGCACCGCAAGGAACATCACCCGTCGAGGCAGCGCAATCCGTCTCGAGAAGAAGAGTATCGTCAGCACGGCAACCCCCAGCCACGCAGTAGCTGACCGCCTACCGAGAAAGATGATCGTTGCGAGCTGTATGGCGAGAAACAGGCATGTAGGAGCCAGTTTCCACGCCGCTCCTTGCCTCAGAGCAACAAGTGAGATGAGAGCAAAGCCAGGAGCCAGATACCCGAGGAAGAAGCTATAGGCGACGGGCAGTCCCTCCCATTTCAGCGCATAGTTGCCTGCTACGGAATGGTGTTCAATGACCCCCCCCGAAAGTGCCGTCAGTTTCAGGAAGCCCCATAGTCCAACAATTAAGAAAACAATACCTATCCAATACCCGAGTTTCGGGTCCAGCCGTACCCTCGGTGCCCCACATCTGACTTTCGCTCGCCCCCAGCCTAAGTAAATCGCGACCGCGCACATCGTGTTGAACAGGAGTGCGGTGTACAACCCCTCTTGAGGAACCATCCACGGATTGCTGACAATGCCGATCGCTTGCGGGATCGTCACCGCAAGCAGTGAGCAACCTGCGAGAAACGGATACTCGATCGCTCCGGAGGGCCGCCGCCATGCGGTACTCAGAAGAAATAGGGCCGCCCCAATGAGCAGCAGCAACAGCGCGATTGCGAGTGGATCATTCATTCCTGAAGTGCGCCCTGTCTCCACGCTGCCGGCGCAGTGAAGAGGATCTGTAGGAGACTTGTGAGTCCAAATGCCAGCGGGACTGCCACGACTCCTAGGATTGGTAGTGCCGCCCACGTGATCCCGACGAACAGCAATGAAGTGCCGAGAGAGACTCTCGCCAGAAGCCTGACAAGGCCGAGTCCCATCATCAAGTTGTCGATCGCGTTGCTGACAACACGGGTAACGGCGAAGAACATGAAGGCCCACAGCAGCGGTCGGCCCACTAGGACCGCCCCTCCTGTCCACCATCGAATCAGATCAGGGCCGATCACGACCAATGCAGCGGCGCCAATGCAAACCAGTGCGCCACTCACGAGAATGACCCCTGCTGAACGCTTCCGTATCCAGCTTCGATCTCCCCGCGCGTTGGCCTCTACATAAGCAGGCAGATAGGACGAGACTGCAAGCCACGCGGAGGAGATCATGACAGCGTAAGCCGAATTAGGCACTGAGTATCCGGGAACCCCTCCGGCGCTGAAGCGGCTCGCAATTAGGATGTTCGCGGAGTAGAGAGCAATCACGTTCCCTATCTGGTATACAGTCAAAGGCCCGGCGAATCCCCAGAGCGTGCTCAGTGTTCTCCTGTCACATTTCGCAACCCTGGGCCTGAGATCCCGGTGTTCGACCTCAAAGGCGTACACGGCTAGGCCGAGTTGTGCTGCCAGGGGCGGCACCCCAATCGCTAGGGTGTAGCCCAGAAGCCCGCCTCCGGTCTTCACCAACAGGAATAGCAGTCCCAAACTGAAGAGGTTACCCGCGAACATTGCGCCCGACGTCAGATACCCTCGCTGCAGCGCGATCAAAGTGGTGCCGGCCACGCGTGTCAAGGTCGACGCCGCGAAGATCAGCCCGCACACCAGCACTAGCATCCGTCCGCTCTCTGCCAGTTCCGGGGTCCGTGCACCGAGGAGTTCTGGGAGTCCGCCCCATCGCGAGACGACCAACGCCAGCAGCGCGATCAGAACAGCAATCGCGCCGTACGCCGCGAAGGACGTCGATATCGCCCGCCGTATCCCCTCTCTGTCGCCCCGCCCCTGCGCCGACGCAACCACGTTGATCAGGCCCGGAGCCAGCCCCAGATCCGTTACCCCGCCCCACGCCACCAGCGACCCCACGACCAGCCACAACCCGTACTGCTCCACCCCCAGCATTGTGATCGACAGCGGGATAACCACCAACCGGATCCCGTGGTTCAGCGCCTGAACCGCTACCCCTACCCCTCCGGTCTTGATCGCCCGCCGGTCTCGCTCCTTCCGTAGCGTCTCCGTCGAGGCTTCAATCGGCTCCGGAATCACAGTATCTGACAAGATTTGTCTCCCTCCCGGAACCGAGTCACAGCATTAGTAAATAAATCTCTCTCCCCCGCAACTCCCTTCCCTTTCAAC